>NZ_CP046533.1:0-364058 GCF_014857065.1 Blochmannia endosymbiont of Colobopsis nipponica | reverse complement strand
CTGCATTAAATGGTGATATGTCTCAAACTTTGCGTCAACAGACATTAAATAGATTTAAAAGTGGTAAATTTGATATTCTTATTGCCACAGATATTGCTGCTCGTGGATTAGATGTAGATCGTGTTAGTTTGGTTATTAATTATGATGTTCCTTTGGATGCTGAATCTTATGTACATCGTATTGGACGTACTGGGCGTGCTGGTCGGGTTGGTCAGTCGTTGTTGTTTGTAGGACGTTCTGAATATAAGTTATTGCGTAATATTGAAAGAGTGATTAATTCCGTTATTACTGAAATTTCTTTACCGTCGTTTGATGTTTTAATTGCTCGTAGATTAGAAAAGTTTTCTGCGCAACTAGAGCTTCAGTTGAAACATAATGATTTGGATATTTATCTTAAATTATTAGCTAAAATAAGGTCTAAAATTGATTATTTAGATACAGAGAGACTTGCTGCTATTTTATTAAGAATGGTGCAAGGTAGTAAAAGATTGGCTTCATATTTTAACCCTTCGGTGAAGCATTTTGTTTCAACTCGCAATAGGAGTAAGAGAGATGTTCATGGTAGAAATTTTGCGTATTGCGAAAAAAAAGGCACTTTATCTAATATATATAATAAATATCAATTTGGTGAAATGGGACTTTATCGCATTGAGTTAGGCCGTAATCATGGCATCAAAATAAGTCATATTGTTGGAGCAATTAATAATAACAAAGGAAATATTAATTGTTGTATAGGAGCAATTAGATTATTTGCTTCTTATTCCACAATTGAATTACCTAAAATTGTATCTCCTAAAATTCTATCAGTATTTAATCGTATACGTATTTTAAATAAACCGATAAATATTCAATTTATAGGCAATGTTTTTCGTAATTCTAATATATAGCAATGTATTTTATTTTAATAATTGTGACTTTTTGAATTAATTTATCTAGTTTAGATTAGAGATATCTTTGTTATAGAATTTTGACTGGTGGATTTTATAAAATTTGTAATTGGTAAGTGATGAAAAGATATAATTGGTTATTACATAATTTGGGTATTGTTCAATGGAGACTTAGACGGCATTTAATCGTTAGTAATGACGTTTCGATAACATTACCATCTTATATTTGTTTATTATTAGTCACAACTGATGTTTTACCTATGTTGGGTACACATCAGTTTTTTTGTGATGTTGCACGTAGTATGTCTTTATCTATAGAGCAGTTCTTAATTTTGCATCCTAAACAAGTAAGATTGATTTCTGAAGAAATGATAACTTACCATGTTTGGTGGATGAATGTTAATCCTGTTCGTGATTTTAATGGTGTTGTTCTTAATACACCGTCTTTATCCATTATTTGTAATAATCCTGAAGTAAAAAAGGATTTGTGGAAGCAAATTAATAGTTATGGTTTTGTTATTCGAAATGAAAATTGATAATTTATATATTATTTTGAGTTATGAATTTTCATTGAAAATTTTGATAAATGTTTTTGTATTCTATTAAAGTAGAAATTGTTATGTGTTTTATGTTATTTTATTTATTAAATATTTGTTATGTTATTTTTGTTTTATTGAGATTTTACTTTAAAGATAAATTAATTTAATATTTTATATTTTAATTATTAATTTTAAAATCATATCTTTTAAATAGATTTTGTTTATTAATATTTCAATTGTAATTGTTATGAATATATTTATTTTTATTTTAATATTTAGCAAAAATATTTGTATATTTAACATAATAAATTAATTTAAATTATTAATAAAAAAATTATTAATAATTTAAATTAATTTATTATGTTATTTTCTAAAATGCTTAAATTAAATAAAATATAAATTTTTATTTCATATCTTATTTGTTCAACAATATTTAATGAACAAAAATATTGTAAATTTTAAAAAAATTATTATAGAATACTTTCATCAGATTTTAATATGTATCAATTGCGTATATATTAGGTTTAATTTTATATTTTAAATTATCTATTATTTTCTAAATTTCTGCATTATTAAATTTAATATAGAAATAACTATGATATGTTTTTATTTTTAACTTTTGATATTTTTTTATGTTTTTATTTTATGATTGCATTAAATTTATTTAAATTAAATTTAATTAAAATATTATTTATTATTTAAATTTATTTTTTGTTTACTAACGTTAAAATTATAGTCAACAGTGGTGATTATGTTGTTCTTTACAGCAATATTGATGAATATAAAAGACTTGTGTAATTTTATATTTTTCATTTAATTTATGTAAGTTACTTACCTTAAAAATTTAGGAGCTTTTCATGCGAGTTTTGAAATTTGGTGGCACTTCAGTTGCTAATGCTAAATGTTTTGTTCGTGTTGCCAATATCTTGGAGACTTATGTTAAGCAAGGACAAGTTGCTGTTGTTTTGTCTGCGCCAGCAAAAATTACTAATCATTTAATAACAATGATTAATAAAACTTTAAGTAACATAGATTTTTTAAGCGATTTTCATGATGTAAAAAAATTTTTCTTAGAATTATCAAGTAATTTAATGCACTTAGAACCAAGATTTAATTATTTGAAGTTAAATGATCTAATTAATCAAGAATTTACTTCTCTTGAACAATTATTATATGGAATTTCATTATTAAAGTATTGTCCTGATAGTATTAATGCAACAATTATTTGTTTAGGAGAAAAATTATCTATCTTTTTAATGCAGGAACTATTAATTTCTCGTGGTTTTGGTGTAACTGTTATTGATCCGGTAGAAAAATTATTAGCATACGGTAGCTATTTAGCTTCTATGGTAGATATTCGGGCATCCACTAAACGAATTCAAACCGTTGTTATTCCTATTGATGCCATAATTTTAATGGCTGGTTTTACTGCTGGTAATGAACGAGGGGAGTTGGTAGCATTAGGCAGAAATGGATCTGATTATTCTGCTGCAGTATTAGCAGCATGTTTACGTGCTACTTGTTGCGAAATTTGGACTGATGTTGATGGCGTATATACCTGTGACCCACGACAAGTTCCTGATGCTCAGTTATTGCGTTTTTTATCTTATGAAGAAGCAATGGAACTTTCTTATTTTGGTGCTCAAGTTTTACATCCACGTACTATATCACCTATTGCTCAGTTTCGAATACCTTGTCTTATAAAAAATATCACTAACATTCAAGCACCAGGTACTCTTATTGGTCCTATTAATAACAAAGAACAAAATCTTATTGTAAAAGGCATTACTTATTTGAAAAATTTGAGTTTGATTAATGTTTCTGGCCATGGAATGAAAGGTATGATTGGTATGGCGGCTAGAGTCTTTGCTGCAATTTCTCGTGTTAATTGTTCAGTTGTATTAATTACCCAATCCTCTTCAGAATATAGTATTAGTTTTTGTATTTATGATCAAGATTTATCTGCTGCTTGTAAAGTATTGGAAGAAGAATTTTATCTTGAATTAAAAAATAATCTCTTAAATCCTTTATCCGTAACAACTAAATTAGCAATTATCTCGATAGTTGGTAATGGTATGTGTTCTCAACCTGGGTTACTGACTAAATTTTTTGGTGCTTTATCTAGTGTTAATATTGATATTATTGCCATTGCACAAGGTTCATCAGAACGTTCTATTTCAGTTGTAGTAAATGATAGCAACACTGTTACTGGAGTGCGCGTTGTTCATCAGGCATTATTTAATCATAATCAAATTATAGAAGTATTTATTATTGGTATAGGAGGTGTAGGTTGTGCATTAATAAAACAGATTTATCGTCAATATAATTGGCTAAAGAATAAACATATTGATTTACGAGTATGTTGTATTGCTAATTCTCGAATTATGAGGATTGATACATATGGGCTAGATTTGAGTAATTGGCAGAATTTTTTAATAGAAAATGGAAGTTATGAGATTACTAATTTGGATAAAATTATTGCTTTAACAACAAATCATTATTTGTTTAATCCAGTGATAGTAGATTGTACCAGTAGCGTAAAAGTAGCAAAGAGATATGTAGATTTTTTAACACATGGATTCCATGTTGTTACTTCTAATAAGAAAGGTAATACTTCTTCTATGGAATATTATCGTAAAATTCGTGCTGCAGTTTTGACATCTCATCGTAAATTTCTTTATGATACTAATGTTGGTGCAGGTCTTCCTGTAATAGATAATTTACAGAATTTATTAAATGCAGGGGATGAATTAATGTATTTTTCAGGGATTCTCTCTGGTTCTTTGTCATTTATTTTTGGTAAATTGGATGAGGGAATGTCTTTATCAGAAGCAACAAGGATTGCTAGACAACGCGGTTATACCGAACCTGATCCTCGTGAAGATCTTTCTGGTATTGACGTAGCTCGTAAATTACTTATTCTTGCTCGCGAAGTTGGTTGTCAATTAGAGTTAAAGGATATATATGTTAAATCTGTTCTTCCAATAAATTTTGATGTTAGCGGAGATGTAGATAGTTTTCTCAGAAGGTTATCTTTCATTGATCATGATTTTTTAACTAAAGTTTCTTTAGCGCATGATAGAGGTTGTGTGTTGCGTTATGTAGGTAGTATTAGAGAAAAAAAATATTGTCAGGTAAAAACAGAATTTGTAGATAATGATAATCCATTATTTAAAGTTAAAAATGGTGAAAATGCGTTGGCATTTTTTACTCGTTATTATCAACCATTACCTTTGGTATTGCGTGGATATGGAGCTGGTAATGATGTTACAGCTGCTGGTATTTTTGCTGATCTTTTACGCACATTATCGTCGCCTCATTGATTTGGAGTTTTGTTGTGATTAAGGTTTTTGCCCCAATTTCTATTGGTAATATTAACGTAGGTTTTGATGTTCTTGGGATAACCGTATCTCCAATAGATGGATTTGTTCTTGGAGATACGGTTACTGTAGAACATGCTGATGAATTCAGTTTGTATAATACTGGTTATTTTATTAATAAATTACCTTCAAGACTGGAGGATAATCTTGTTTATCAATGTTGGCAAAGATTTTGTGTTTCAGTAAATAAAATTTGTCCAGTAGCTATGCAATTGGAAAAAAACGTTCCTATTGGTTCTGGCTTAGGATCCAGTGCTTGTTCTATAGTAGCAGCATTAATGGCTATGAATATTCATTTAAATTATCCGTTGAATGATCATCAACTATTAACGTTAATGGGTGAAATGGAAGGTTCTATAGCTGGTGAAACTCATTTTGATAATGTAGCTCCTTCTTTTCTTGGTGGTATGCAGTTAATAATAAAAGAAAATGGTATTATTAGTCAGAAACTACCTGTATTTGAAGATTGGTTATGGGTGATAGCTTACCCAGGGAATACAATTTCTACCGCTAGAGCTAGAAAGGTTTTACCAGATAAATATGTGAGATCTGATTGTATTAATCATAGTAGAGATTTGGCTGGCTTTATACATGCTTGTCATACTCGACAGGCATCTTTGGCGGCTATATTGATGAGAGATATAATTGCCGAACCATACCGTGTTAAATTACTACCGGGATATATTAATGCTTACAAATATATTATTGGTCTTGGCGCTTTGACATGTGGAATTTCTGGTTCTGGTCCTACTTTATTTAGTATTTTTGATGTTTATAATACTGCATTATGTGCAGCTAATTGGTTAACTAATTATTATTTACAGAATGATGAAGGTTTTGTTTATATTTGTCAATTAAATACTCGTGGAGCACATGTAATAGTGAAATAGTAAATGAAATTTTATAATATTAAAAATAGTAACGAACAAGTTAGTTTCGTACAGGCAGTAAAACAAGGTATAGGTTATAATGATGGTTTATTTTTTCCAGTAAATTTACCTAGATTTACTATTTCTGAGGTTAACGATTTATTAGAAATGGATTTTATTAATCGTAGTTTACGTATTCTTTTATCCTATGTGGGTGATGAAATACCTGTTAATAAATTATTAAAATGTATAAGTTCTGCTTTTATATTTCCTATACCATTAGTTTTATTGAAGAACAATATAGCTGTATTGGAGTTATTTCATGGTCCTACATTAGCTTTTAAAGATTTTGGCGGACGATTTATGGCTCAAATTATTAGTGAATTGAATACAGAAAAATTAATGATTGTTTTAGTTGCTACTTCTGGAGATACAGGTGCAGCAATAGCGCATGCTTTTTATGGACTTAACAATGTGCATGTCGTAATTTTATATCCTGAAGGTAAAATAAGTTCTTTTCAAGAAAAATTGTTTTGTACTTTGGGTAAAAATATTCATTCTTTAGCAGTAAATGGAGATTTTGATACATGTCAAATGTTAGTAAAACAAGCTTTTAGTGATTCTAATTTAAAACATAAATTAAAATTAAATTCTGCTAATTCTATTAATATTAGTCGATTATTGGCACAAATTTGTTATTATTTCGAAGCGTTAGCTCAGCTTCCAAAAGATTTATATTATAAAATAGTTATTTCTGTGCCTAGTGGAAATTTTGGAAACTTGACTGCAGGTTTATTGGCTAAATCAATTGGTTTGCCTGTAAAACGTTTTATTATTGCTACAAATATTAATGATACTGTACCGCGTTTTCTTTATAATGGTTATTGGGATCCTAAATCGACAATTACTACTTTATCTAATGCCATGGATGTGAGTCATCCTAGTAATTGGGTTAGAATAGAGGAATTATTTCGTCGTAAATCTTGGAGTTTATCTAAATTAGCTTATGGTAGTGTAGATGATAGTTTAACTGTTGCAACTATTCGTGAGATAGCTAATTTTGGTTATATTTCTGAACCACATGCAGCTGTTTCTTATCGTGTATTAAGTGATCAATTGCGAAATGATGAATTTGGTATATTTCTTGGCACTGCACATCCTGCTAAGTTTAAACATGAAATAGAAAATATTTTTTCAAATAATTTATCTCTACTATTACCTTGTTCATTACTTAAATTTTCTAAATTGCCTATACTATCGCGAAAAATTTCATCAGATTTTAATCAATTACGTGATTTTTTATTGTCATTAGCATAAATAATTTTTTGTTTTTATAATTTAATTGTTAATGATAACGTTTTATTTTTATTATTTTTGGTTTTTAGTTTTAATATTTTGTTTTGGTTTTGTTAGTATTTGAAAACAAATTTATTAGTAAACTTGAAAATTCTAATTTTGCCCGCATATCAGTTTCATGAAATGATAAAACTGGTTTTTCGATGGAGTATTTAGATGGGAAAGATTGTTGGTATTGATTTGGGTACAACCAATTCTTGTGTTGCAATTATTGAAGGAGGTAAGCCTCGTGTCTTAGAAAATAGCGAAGGGGATCGTACTACTCCTTCTATTATTGCTTATACACAGGATGGTGAAATTCTGGTTGGTCAACCTGCGAAGCGTCAGTCTGTTACGAATCCGCAAAATACTTTGTTTGCTATTAAGCGTTTGATTGGTCGTCGTTTTTCAGATAAAGAAGTTCAACGTGATGTTGGTATTATGCCGTATAAGATTATTGCAGCTGATAATGGAGATGCTTGGCTAGATATTAAAGGACAAAAAGTTGCTCCTCCGCAAGTTTCGGCTGAAATTTTAAAGAAGATGAAAAAAACTGCGGAAGATTATTTTGGGAATGAGGTTAGTGAAGCTGTAATTACGGTTCCAGCTTATTTTAATGATGCTCAACGTCAGGCGACAAAGGATGCTGGCCGTATTGCTGGTTTAGAAGTAAAGCGAATTATTAACGAACCTACCGCTGCTGCTTTGGCATATGGTTTGGATAAAGAAACAGGTAATCGTACTATTGCAGTTTATGATTTAGGTGGCGGTACCTTTGATATCTCAATTATAGAGATTGATGAAGTTGATGGAGAAAAGACTTTTGAAGTATTAGCCACTAATGGTGATACTCATTTAGGGGGTGAAGATTTTGATAGTCGTTTAATTAATTATCTAGTAGCTGAATTTCGTAACACTCAGGGCATTGATTTACATAATGATCCTTTAGCAATGCAAAGGTTAAAAGAAGCTGCTGAAAAAGCTAAGATAGAGCTATCTTCTTCTCATCAAACTGATATTAATTTACCTTATATTACAGCAGATACTACTGGTCCTAAGCATATGAATTTAAGAGTTACTCGCGCTAGACTTGAATCTCTTGTGGAGGAATTAATTAATCGCACTATGAATCCTCTTAAGATAGCGCTGAAGGATACAGGTTTGTCTATCTCTGATATTAACGATGTGATTTTGGTAGGTGGTCAAACTAGGATGCCGTTAGTGCAGAAAAAAGTTTCTGAATTTTTTGGCAAGGATCCACGTAAAGACGTTAATCCTGACGAAGCTGTTGCTATCGGTGCAGCAGTCCAAGGCGGCGTCTTATCTGGTGATGTAAAAGACGTTTTACTGTTAGATGTTACACCATTATCTTTGGGCATTGAAACTATGGGTGGAGTAATGACTCCGTTAATCGCTAAGAATACTACTATTCCTACTAAACATAGTCAAGTTTTTTCTACTGCTGAAGATAATCAGTCTGCAGTTACTATTCATGTATTGCAAGGTGAACGTAAACGCGCTAGTGATAACAAATCTTTAGGTCAATTTAATTTAGATGGTATTGCCCCGGCAATGCGTGGTATTCCTCAGATAGAAGTTACATTTGATATTGATGCAGATGGTATTTTGCATGTATCTGCTAAAGACAAGAATAGTGGAAGAGAACAAAAAATTACTATTAAAGCATCTTCTGGATTGAATGAAGAAGAAATTAAAAAAATGGTTCGAGAGGCAGAAGCTAATGTCGAATCTGATCGTAAATTTGAAGAATTAGTACAAACCAGGAATCAAGCTGATCATTTATTACATAGTACACGTAAGCAATTAGTTGAATTGGGCGATCGGTTATCGTCAGATGATAAGTTAGCTATTGATAATGCGTTAAAGAATTTGGACATTGTTATAAAAAATGAAGATAAAGGTGAAATTGAAGCCAAAATGCAAGATTTAATAAAAGTATCTGGTAAATTATTGGAAATTGCTCAACAACGTGCTCAGAATAAGACTACTGCTGATGGTAATATTAATAATTCTAGAACTACTGAAACTACAGGAGATGTTGTTGATGCAGAATTTGAAGAGGTAAAGAATAAAAAATAAGTATTATATTCTATTTTAAGGTTCTGTTTGTTAGCATTTTGTTAATTTATGGTATCCATATTCATGATGTGGGAGATTGTGGTGGCGATTTCTGCTGTTTTTGAGTTTTTGTATGTACGCTAAGTATTAAGGTAGATATGGGTAAATTAGATTACTATGAGGTTTTGGGAGTTCCTAAAAACGCAGAAGAGCGTGAAATAAAAAGGTCTTATAAGAGATTAGCAATTAAATTCCATCCTGATAGAAATCCAGGTGATGCTGGAGCTGAAGCAAAGTTTAAAGAGATAAAGGAGGCTTATGAGGTGTTGACTGACCCTCAAAAGCGTGCTGCATATGATCAATATGGTCATTCTGCTTTCGATCAAGCTGGTGGGATGGGTAGTGGAAGTGGAACTGCAGATTTCAGTGATATTTTTGGTGATGTATTTGGCGATATTTTTGGGGGAGGTCATCGTCAAAGATCTGGAAGGGGTGCTGATTTACGCTATAATATAGAACTTTCTTTGGAAGAGGCAGTGCGTGGAGTAGTCAAGGAGATTCGTATACCTGCATTGGTGGAGTGTGATGTTTGTTACGGTACTGGAGCTAAACCTGGGACATCAATAGTAACTTGCTTAACTTGTCATGGTCAAGGTCAGGTGCAGATGCGTCAAGGTTTTTTTTCTGTACAGCAGTCTTGTCCTACTTGTCAAGGGCAGGGAAAAATCATTAAGAATATTTGCGTTAGGTGTCGGGGTCATGGTCGAGCTGAAAAATTGAAAACTCTTTCTGTGAAGATTCCAGCTGGAGTAGATACTGGTGATCGCGTTCGTTTGTCTGGAGAAGGTGAAGTTGGTGAGCGTGGCGCTCAATCTGGAGATTTATATGTAGAAGTCAAAGTACGTAAACATCCTATTTTTGATAGGGAAGATAAAAATCTTTATTGCGAGGTTCCTGTCAATTTTGCTATGGCAGCGTTAGGCGGAGACATAGAGGTGCCTACTTTAGATGGTAGGGTAAAGTTGAGGGTACCTGCAGAAACTCAAACAGGCAGGCTCTTTCGTATGCGTGGCAAAGGTGTAAAGTCAGTACGTGGTGGAGGTAGAGGAGATTTATTGTGTAGAGTAGTGGTAGAAACCCCTGTAAGATTAAATGAACGACAAAGGCATCTTTTGCAGGAATTATCAGATAGTTTTAAAGAAGGTAGAGGGGGGCAAAATAGTCCTCGATCAAAAAATTTTTTTGATGGTGTAAAAAAATTTTTTGATGATCTGACTCGTTGAGTAATACTATAACCTTGACTTTCCATCAAGGTACGAGCAAATTATTTTTTATCTTTAATGATTTTCTAGTTAGATGTTCTTCTTTGTATAAATGAAGTTTATGCTAGTCACGGCATATTTTTGATCCGAATAAGTAGTTTTGATTTATGTCTTGCAGATTTATTTTTATGTATGAGACCTCTTGTGGCATACCTATCCAGCGCGGATTGTGCTGCAGTGAATCGAATTTGTGCTTCTTTTTTATTTCCTTCTAAAATTGCATGTTTAACTTTTTTTATCAGAGTCCGTATCATAGAACGACGACTAGAGTTGTGTTGACGTCTATTTTCGGATTTAATTGCATTTTTCTTAGACGATTTTGTATTAGGCAATGTTTAGTTCCTTTTCAATATTATTTATGTTATTAATCTACCTTATATTTTGTCAATTAAGAATAAATTAATCAATAAAATGTGTAATTTTATAATTAGGGTTATACTATAATCATAGAATTAGATGATTGTATATTTACATTGAAAATTAATTTTATAAGATATCAAATTTTTTTGAATATTGCAATTGTAATTGATTTAATAAAATTTTTGTAATAAATATAAGTACAATGTAATTTAATTTATTTTATTTTAATGATTTTCAATTAGTTATGGAATTAATTCGTGGTGTACATAATTTAAAGTTAAGGCATCGTGGTTGTGCGTTGACTATTGGTAATTTTGATGGTTTTCATCGTGGCCATCAATTTTTAATTTCATGTTTACAAACTGAATGTTATAAGCGTAACTTACGAAGTATGGTGATGATTTTTGAACCTCAACCACAAGAATTTTTTATTGGAGATAAGATACGATTAGCTAATTTACGTAATAAATTAAAATATCTTGCCAATGCAAAAATAGATATGGTTTTATGTGTTGCTTTTAATAAAAAATTTTCTAAAATCGGAGCATATACTTTTATTAATAAATTATTAATTAATAAATTGAATGTTCGTCTTATTTGTATAGGTGGTGATTTTTGTTTTGGAGTGAATAGACGAGGAAATTCTGCATTGTTACACCAATTTAGTAAAAATGCTGGTTTTGAGGTAATTAGTATTGTCACTTGTATTGAAGAAGGACAGCGTATTAGTAGTAGTGCTGTACGTATTGCGTTAATGCAGGATAGGTTAACTGATGCTGAAGTATTACTTGGTCATCCTTATTGTATCTCTGGTCGTGTAGTACATGGTAATGCATTGGGTAAAACTATTGGATTTCCTACTGCTAATATATTATTAAAAGGTTATCAACTTCCTATTCGTGGCGTATACATAGTAAAAATTTATGGTATAATGAAGGATCCTTTGCCTGGATTAGCTAATATTGGTTTAAGACCAACTGTTTTGGGGTCACATCAAGAGTTTGAGGTGCATTTATTAGATGTTACTTTAAATTTATATGGTATATATTTAGATGTAGTAATATGTAGTAAGATGCGTGATGAAAAGACGTTTATTTCTTTAGAAAAATTAAAGGATCAAATTAGGAATGATGTTTTATCTGCTCGTAATTATTTTGGTCTATAGGTTTTGTCGTATTATTTAAATTATAAAATTTAAGATTTATATGGTTGATTATAAATATACTTTAAATTTGCCTAGTACTAAATTACCTATGAAGGCTAATTTAGTACGTATTGAACCACTTATATTAAAAAATTGGTATGATGATAATCTTTATGAGCTGATTCGTTATATCAAAAAAGGAAAAAAGATTTTCTTTTTACATGATGGTCCTCCTTATGTTAACGGTAATATCCATATTGGACATGCAGTAAATAAAATTCTTAAGGATATTATTGTCAAGTTTAAAGGATTGATGGGTTATGATGCTCCTTACATACCTGGTTGGGATTGTCATGGATTACCTATAGAGTTAAAGGTTGAGCAATTAATAGGTACGGCTGGAAAGAAAGTGAATTTTTCCAAATTTCGTACAGTTTGTCGTGATTATGCTATTACTCAAGTAATTAAGCAAAAGGAGGACTTTATTAGGCTGGGTATATTAGGTGATTGGTCTAATCCTTATTTAACGATGGATTATGTTATTGAAGCAAACGTTATACGATCTTTAGGCAAAATAATCGCTAATGGTTATGTTTATAGAGGTATTAAACCGGTTCATTGGTGCATTGATTGTTGTTCTGTACTAGCTGAAGCAGAAGTTGAGCATTACGATTGTGTTTCTCCTTCTATTTACGTTAATTTTTCGGCTGTAGATTCTCATGAGATTTTGTTCAAATATGGTTTGCCATATTCTGATATACCTGTTTCTTTAGTTGTTTGGACGACTACTCCTTGGAGTTTACCTGATAATCGTGCTCTTGCTGTTCATCCTAATTTTGATTATCAGTTAGTAGAAATTAAAAATAAAAGATTTATTTTTGCATCTTTTTCAGTGGAGAAGATTATGAAATCTTCTGGTATTTTAGACTGGAAAATACTTGGTAGTATCAAAGGTAGTCAATTGGAATGGACTATATTTAGCCATCCTTTTATGAATTTTAATGTTCCTGTAATTTTAGGTAAACATGTAGTGTTGCACGCTGGTACTGGTATAATACATACTGCACCAGCACATGGTTTTGACGATTATATCATTGGTCAACAGTATCAATTAGAGATAGTTGATTCTATCAGTTCAGATGGGGTTTTTGTAAAAAATACCTTTTCTGAATTAGACGGACTTCAATGTTTCAAAGCTAATAAAGTAATTATACATTTATTAGAGAAGTTAGGTAATTTATTTTATGCAGAAAATATACATCATAGTTATCCTCATTGTTGGCGTCATAAATCTCCTATTATTTTTCGCGCCACTCCTCAATGGTTCATTAGTTTAGATAAACATCATTTACGTGAACAAATACTGGAAGAAATAGATAAAGTAGATTGGATACCTAAAAAAGAAAAATCGCGCATGAGATTGATGATTGTTAATAGACCTGATTGGTGTATCTCTCGCCAACGTTATTGGGGAGTGCCTATCCCCGTTTTTATACACAAGTATAATTATTCTTTACACCCATGTACTGTTGATTTTATTGAACATATTGCTAAATTAATTGAGAAGAAAGGTATACAGGCGTGGTGGGATTTAGATCCTATTGATTTGATTGGAAGTGACGCAGCATTTTATCATAAACTTACTGATACGTTAGATGTTTGGTTTGATTCAGGCTCTACAAGTTTTTCAGTAGTTTCTTTGTATTCTCAGTTTTTAGATGGGGTGAGTGATTTGTATTTAGAAGGATCAGATCAATATCGTGGTTGGTTTATGTCATCTTTAATAATATCTGTTGCTATAAAAAAACAGGCACCTTACAGACAAGTGTTAAGTCATGGTTTTGTAGTAGATTCAGTTGGGCACAAGATGTCTAAATCTTCAGGAAACGTAGTTACGCCGCAAGAAATAGTAGAAAAATTAGGTGCTGATATTTTACGCTTGTGGGTAGCTTCTACGAATTATTGTGGTGATATGACGATTTCAGATGAAATATTACAACGTTCTATTGATATATATCGTAGAATTCGCAATACTGTGCGTTTTCTATTAGCTAATCTTAGTGATTTTAATCCTTCTATACATATTGTAAAGCCGGAAAATATGATTGCATTTGATTTATGGGTTATTGGACAGGCATATTCGGTGCAAAAAGATATCATTATGTCTTACAATGAATATAATTTTCATAATGTGATAAAACTTATAATGAATTTTTGCTCTATGGAGCTGGGGTCCTGTTATTTAGACATAACTAAAGATCGCCAATACACTACTAAAGCAGATAGTATCGCTCGTCGAAGTTGTCAAACTGCATTATATCATATTATCGAAGCTATGGTGCGTTGGATATCTCCTATTATTTCATTTACTGCAAGTGAAATTTGGAATTGTCTTCCTGGTAAAAGAAGTAATTACGTTTTTACTGAAGAATGGTATGATAGTTTGTTTTATATTGATTATGATTGTTTAATGAACAATGATTATTGGAACACTTTGTTTCAAGTGCGTAATGAAGTGAATAAAGCGATAAATAAGGCTCGTACTGAAGGTATTATAAAGTCTTCTTTAGAAGCTAGTATTATTCTATATGCAGAGCCTTCTTTAGCTGAAAAATTACGTGTTGTGGGTAGCGAGCTTTATTTTTTGTTTTTGACATCAACAGTGATGATTGTTAATCATATTAATCACTTTGAATCAACATTATTACATGAAGGATTTGAAGGGTTAAAAATTTTTTTGAAAAAAGCTGAAGGAAAAAAATGTCATCGTTGTTGGCATTATGAAATAGGTGTTGGTAGTAATAATGATTATCCAGATCTTTGTAAACGTTGTATTTTAAATATTTTTGGTCCTGGTGAAGATAGAAGGTTTATTTAGTAGGATGGCATTAAAAAATACGGGATTACCTTGGTTATGGTTATCATTATTGATACTTATTTTAGATTTTAGTAGTAAGCAATGGGTTGTAAATAATTTAGTATTTGGTGAAATGGTATCGTACGGGCCGTTAATTAATTTTTGTTTTGTTTGTAATTTTGGAATAGTTTTTGGTATTTTTAGTGAACAAGAGTTTCAGTATATTCAGTTCTTTGTTGTAGCATCTGTATTTCTTATTTTTTTCTTATTGTGGATGATGTATTGTTTAGATTATGATATTATCTTGCTTAATGTTTCTTATGCTATGATTGTTGGTGGTGGGTTAGGTAATCTTTTAGATAGAATACTTCGTGGTGCGGTAATTGATTTTATTGATTTACATATTAAAGGTTGGCATTGGCCGATTTTTAATGTTGCTGATTTGACTATATGTTTGGGTGTATGTTTAATTTTATTTACATGTACTTTAGCTGATGAGAAGAAATGTGCACAATAAAATTATATTTATAATAAATATAATTTTAGTCGATTAAGTATAAGTAGTTATTTTTTTTGATGTTTGTGTATTTATATGGTTTTAAGATAACAAGAGTCAATTTAAGAAGTGGAGGTTGTAAATTAGGGTTTTATTAGCTAATCCACGTGGTTTTTGTGCTGGTGTAGATCGTGCTCTTAATATTGTAAACCAAATATTAAGAAATTATGGTTCTCCTATTTACGTAAGGTATGAATTAGTACATAACCGTTATGTAATAGATGATTTGCGCCGGAGGGGTGTCGTGTTTGTTAATCATGTTAAAGACGTCCCAGATGGGTCGGTGTTGGTTTTTTCAGCTCATGGGGTATCAAGATCTATAAGATTAGAAGTTAGTCAACGAAATTTAATTATTTTTGATGCCACTTGTCCTTTAGTCAGCAAGGTGCATTCAGAAGTTCTTCATTTTAGTAATCATGGTGTAGAAACTATTTTAGTCGGGCATGCTGGTCATCCAGAAATAGAAGGTATTATGGGACAATATAGTAATATTTTAGGTGGTATTTATTTAGTAGAATCTGTAGGTGATGTTTGGCTTCTACAAGTAAAAAATCCAAATAAGTTAAGTTATGTAACTCAAACTACTTTATCTGTAGATGATACTTTGAAAATTGTGACTGCGTTACGTAATAAATTTCCTTTAATTAAGGGCCCGAGGAAAAATGATATCTGTTATGCAACAATTAATCGTCAGGAAGCAGTACGTAATTTAGCTTATGAAACAGATCTTATTTTTGTCATTGGATCAAGAAATTCGTCTAATTCTAGTAGATTAGCAGAATTAGTGAGATGTATGATAGGTAAAAAAGTGTATTTAATTGATAATTCTGATGATATTCAAGAATCTTGGGTTAAGGATGCAGATACTATTGGTGTTACTGCTGGTGCATCAACACCGAATGTTTTAATAAATCAAGTAATAAATAAATTACATGAATTTTGTAAAAAAAATTTTGTCGTTGAAGAAATGAGTGGGCGTAAAGAGTATATGATTTTTAAAATACCTAAAATATTAAAATCTTAAATGAATATTTTAGGTATTTTAGGTATTTTATATATTCCAGATAACTAATCATTTATATGTATTTGGATAACATATTAGTTTTTATATTATTTAAGAGTGTAGTATTTTATATTATTAGAAGTTTGTTTTATGAATTTTAAATTGATTGTGAAAAATGATGCAGAAAATAAATAATTTAATACCCCGTGTTTGTATTTCAGGGATTAATGGTCGCATGGGACATCAGCTCGTTAGGGCATTATCTAAATCAGATAGAGTTATTTTAGGCGCTGCATTGACGAAAACAAATTCTAGGTTGTGTGGTACAGATGTTGGTAAGTTGATTGGTTTTGAAAGTTTTGGAGTAATAATTCGTGATTGTATTATGGATGTCAAAGATGATTTTGATATTTTAATTGATTTTACTAGGCCAGAAGCTACTTTAAAATATATAGATTTTTGTTGTCGTTATAATAAAAATATGGTAATAGGCACCACAGGTTTTACGGATATTCAAAGATCTGTTATACATCAAGCAGCACGACAAATTGGTATTGTTTTTTCTTCTAATTTTAGTATTGGAATTAATGTAATGTTAAAGTTATTACAAATAACAACTAAAATTATGAAGAATTTCGTTGATATAGATATTATTGATATTCATCATCGAGACAAAATTGATTCTCCATCAGGTACAGCTTTAACTATGAAAGAGCATCTTTTGACAATTATGTCAGAAGATAATTGTTGCGAATCTATATTAGATTATTATAATCAACATTTGAATGTACAAAGAGAATTATGTAGTGTAAAAATGACTTCTATACGATCTGGTTCTACGATAGGAGAACATACCGTATTTTTTTCTAGTGATGGCGAACGTTTAGAAATAGCACATAAAGCTTTTGACCGTAAAATATATGCTACTGGTGCAATTCAAGCTGCCTTTTGGTTAAATGTAGATAAAGTTGGTTTGTTTAATATGTTACATGTATTAGGTTTAGTATAGTATAATTGAATATGAGTGTCTTATTAACTTTTAATATTTTAATTAAGATTGTTTTAAAATTTTTATTTGTATTTGTGTTGTATTTAAATAAATGATTTTCAGAGATTAATTCTTAGCAGTATTTTATATATAAGTTTTATTAAATTAAGTTTTGATTTCTACAGTAATTTCAAAATATAATATATTATTTAATAGTGGAGGATAAGATTGGTAAAATCAGCGTTATTAGTCTTAGAAGATGGAACTAAATTTTATGGGCGATCTATTGGGGTAAATGGGATGACGGTAGGTGAGGTAGTTTTCAATACTTCGATGACTGGTTATCAAGAAATTATTACTGATCCTTCGTATTCACATCAAATAGTAGTATTAACTTGTCCTCATATTGGTAATGTTGGAATTAATGATGTAGATAGTGAATCATTTTGTATTCAAATTAGGGGACTTGTTGTTAGGGATTTATCCCTTGTTGCTAGTAATTTTCGTCATACTTTATCATTACACGATTATTTAATTGAACAAAAAATTATAGCTATTTCAGATGTTGATACTAGAAAATTGACAAGGTTGTTACGTGACAAAGGAGTACAAAATGGTTGTATCCTTGCTGGTAATAATCCAGATCCGGAGTTAGCTTTGCGTAAAGCACGAGAATTTCCAGGTTTACGTGGCATAGATTTAGTAAAAAAGGTAAGTACTAGTAAAAGATATATTTGGAATCAAGGTAGTATTAGTATTAATCGTGAATTATTTTTTTCTTCATTAGATTTGCCGTATAATATTATAGCTTATGATTTTGGTATTAAACGCAATATCATGCGCATGTTGGTTGATCGTGGTTGTCGAATTACGGTCGTACCGGCACAAACTCCAGCAGATCAAGTATTGAAAATGATACCTGATGGTATTTTTTTAGCTAATGGTCCTGGAGATCCATCTCCATGCGATTATGCAATTCATTCTATCCAAACATTTTTGCATTATGATATTCCGTTATTTGGAATTTGTCTTGGACATCAGTTATTAGCATTAGCTAATGGAGCAAAAATAATAAAAATGAAATTTGGTCATCATGGGAGTAACCATCCGGTAAAAGATTTATTAACTAATAAAGTTATAATTACAACTCAGAATCATGGTTTTACGGTAGATTTAGATACATTACCTGATCATTTACAAATTACTCATGTTTCGTTATTTGATGGGACTTTACAGGGAATTCGATATATTAGTAAACCTATTTTTAGTTTTCAAGGTCATCCTGAAGGTAGCCCAGGACCTCATGATTCTTCATTTTTTTTCGATAATTTCATCAAATTAATTGATATATATCGTACCGATAAAGTTAATAATTATTAGGAATTATATATTGTATGCCTAGACGTTCCGATATAAAAAAAATTTTGATTCTTGGTGCTGGACCTATTGTCATTGGGCAAGCGTGTGAATTTGATTATTCTGGAGTGCAGGCATGTAAAGCTTTACGTGAAGAAAATTATCGCATCATAGTAGTTAATTCAAATCCAGCTACTATCATGACGGATCCTGATATGGCTGATGTTACTTATATTGAACCTATACAATGGGAAGTAGTAGCTAAAATTTTAGATAAGGAACGTCCGGATGCCGTGCTTCCTACAATGGGAGGACAAACGGCGTTGAATTGCATTTTAGATTTAGAGCGTGAAGGTATATTGAATAAATTTCATGTGGAGGTTATTGGTGTAACATCTAGTGCTATTGCTAAAGCAGAAAATCGTCGTTTATTTTGTGATCTAATGAAAAAGATAGGCTTAAATACTGCTCGTTCAGGAATCGCGCATAATCTTGAGGAAGCTATAGTTGTACTAAAATATATCGGTTTTCCTTGTGTTATACGTCCCTCATATACTATGGGAGGTACAGGAGGTGGTATTGCTTATGATTATAAAAATTTTATCGAGATTTGTGAGCGCGGATTATATTTATCCCCTACTACCGAGTTAGTCATTGATGAATTTCTGATTGGATGGAAAGAATATGAAATGGAAGTAATACGAGATGAAAATGATAATTGTATTATTGTTTGTTCGATTGAAAATTTTGATCCTATGGGAATTCATACTGGAGATTCTATTACTATAGCTCCAGCACAAACTTTGACGGATAAGGAATATCAATTTATGCGTAATGCATCTATGATGGTGCTGCGAGAAGTAGGTGTTAAAAATGGATGTTCTAATGTGCAATTTTCTGTTAACCCGAAGAATGGACGATTAATTGTTATTGAGATCAATCCGCGTCTTTCTCGTTCATCTGCTTTGGCTTCTAAAGCAACTGGTTTTCCTATTGCAAAGATATCAGCTAAATTAGCAATAGGTTATACTCTTGATGAGCTTATGAATGATATTACAGGTGGTTCTATTCCAGCTTCTTTTGAACCTTCTTTTGATTATATAGTTACTAAAATTCCACGTTTCAATTTTGAAAAATTTGCTGGACGTAATAATAGATTGACTACACAAATGCAATCTGTAGGTGAGGTTATGGCTATTGGGCGTACTCAGCAAGAATCTTTGCAAAAAGCACTTCGTGGATTAGAGGTGGGGATAAATGGTTTAGATTCCAAAGTTGATTTAAATGTTCATGATGCTTTGCATATTATTACGTATGAGTTGCAACATGCTGGTAGTGATCGTATTTTATATATTGCCGATGCATTTCGTGCTGGTATGTCAGTTGAAAAAATATTTAATTTGACTAATATTGATCCTTGGTTTTTAGTGCAAATTAAGGAATTAGTTTGTTTAGAACAGGATGTGTTATCGCGCGGCATATCTTGCTTTGATGCTGATTATTTACAGTTTCTTAAGCGTAAGGGATTTTCTGATGCTAGATTAGCTTTTTTAGTTAATGTATCTGAAGATAAAATTCGTAAATTACGCGAAAAATATAATTTACATCCGGTGTATAAGAAAGTTGATGCTTGTGCTGCAGAGTTTGGAACTAATACTTCTTATATGTATTCGACATATGATAATGAATGTGAATTTGATTTTCAAGAAGATAGTAAGGAGATAATGATTTTAGGAGGCGGTCCAAATCGTATTGGTCAAGGTATTGAGTTTGATTATTGTTGTGTTCATGCTGCATTAGCTTTGCGTCAGGATGGTTATAAAATAATGATGGTTAATTGTAATCCAGAGACTGTTTCTACTGATTATGATATTTCTGATTATCTTTTTTTTGAACCAATTACTCTTGAGGATATATTAGAAATTATAAGAGTGAAAAAGCCAACAGGAGTGATAATTCAATTTGGTGGTCAAACGCCTCTTAAATTAGCTAAAATCATGAAATATATGGGTATTCCTGTTATTGGAACTGATTCAGATTCTATAGATAAAGCAGAAGATCGAAAGAAGTTTCAAGAAATGATAAAAAATTTGGGGTTGAAACAGCCTGTTAATGAGACTGTTATTTCGATAGATTTAGCTATAGAAAAGGCATCGTTAATTGGTTATCCTTTAGTTGTACGTCCTTCTTATGTGTTAGGTGGTAGAGCTATGGAAATAATTCATAATGAAAATGAATTGTGTTGTTATTTTAAAAATTCTAGTATATTTAATGGGTCTCCAGTATTGCTCGATAAATTTCTTAATAGCGCTGTAGAAGTAGATATTGATGCTGTTTGTGATGGTAAAAATATATTAATTGGTGGTATTATGGAACATATAGAACAGGCTGGAGTACATTCAGGAGATTCTGCTTGTTCGTTACCTCCTTATACTTTAAGTAAGGAGATTCAATCTGTAATTCGAGAACAGGTAAAAAAGATAGCATTAGCATTTCAAATAGTCGGTTTGGTTAATGTTCAGTTAGCAGTAAAAGAGAATGAGGTATATATTTTAGAAGTTAATCCTAGAGCATCTCGTACTATTCCTTTTGTTTCTAAAGCTACTGGCTTAGAATTAGCTAAAATTGCTGCTCGTGTTATGACAGGTATATCTTTAATTGAACAGAATATTGTTCATGAAGTTCTTCCGTCTTATTTTTCAGTTAAAGAGGTAGTCTTACCCTTTAATAAATTTCCAGGCGTTGATCCAATACTTGGTCCTGAAATGCGATCTACTGGTGAGGCTATGGGTATTGGTCGTACTTTTGCCGAAGCATTTTCGAAAGCTATGCTTGGCACGTATTCCAGAATTAAAAGAAATGGACGCGTGTTACTATCTTTATGCAAGAATGATAAGGATCGTATAGTGCGTTTGGTGATGAAGTTGTTTCGTCATGGTTTTGAATTAGATGTAACTAAGAGTACTGCTATACTTTTTAGTGAAGTTGGTATCAATTCTCTAATAATAAATTATATATATCAGGACATTGTGTCTATTCAAAATAACATTAAAAATGGTGAATATAATTATATAATTGACACTACTTCATCAGAAGATCATGATGTTAAAGACGTTGGGCTTATTCGTATTAGTGCATTACAACATAAAATTCATTATGATACTACTTTAAATGGTAGTTTTGCTACTACTATGTCCCTTAATGCTGACGCGACTGCAAGAGTAGTATCGATGCAAGAAATATATATGAAAAGATATTTCAACAGTATATTATTTAAGTGAGTATTAGATTTAAGAATGACGTATTAGGGATTTTATGTTGATTTTGTTTTATTATTTTTTCTGATATTTTAGAATGCGAGCATTATGTTTATTAGTTTAATTGCATCGTTAACATTTGACAACGTAATTGGTAAAGGAAACTTTATTCCTTGGAATTTTCCTTTGGATATGAAATGGTTTAAATTACATACGTTAAATAAACCTATAATTATGGGTCGTAAGACTTTTGAATCTATCGGTAATAAACCTTTGCCAGGTAGGTTGAATGTTGTTTTGAGTCGTTCTAGGCAAGTAATTTACGCAGATCTAATTTTTGTAAGAACACCGAAAGAGGCATTATCTTTAATAGGCATGGCTAATGAAGTTATGATAATTGGTGGAGGTCAGGTGTATGATTATTTTATACAGGATGCTTATCGTCTTTACTTAACATATATTGATGTAGATATTTCAGGTGATGTTTTTTTTCCTTATTTTCATGAAAGAAAATGGAATACAATATTTATTGAAGAATATTATGATGTTGGTTTGATGAATCACCGTGCATTTTATTTTAAAATTCTTGAACGTTTAAGCAAATAATATAAGTTAAGCGTTTTGTGCTGTTTATCATTAAAATTCTATTTCTTAATTTGAGATACTTGGATAATTTCTTTATTTTCCCATTTTATAGCTGTTAGTATTCCGGTATAGTAACAACCATAATCTAGTCCGTATATTCCTTTGGGAGTTCCCTGTCCCATTAAAGCTGACCAATGTCCAAATATTATGTTATACTTTGTTATAGTCGATGTATGAAAATCAAACCATGGTTTTAAATATGAAGATGGTGTATTTTGTGGCGCGCCCTTATATAACATATTTAAATCTCCATTTAGGGAACAGTATCTAATTCTAGTAAACACTTTAATATTATAAATTATTCGTGATAAATCGTTTTGATTTATGTTCCATTTTTTGGTTATATTTCCATGCATAGCTTTAAGCAAGAACTTATAATTTTTACTTTGTAAAATGTTTTCTATTTCTCTTGCATATTTGATTGTTTGTTTGATATTCCAATTTGGATGAATTCCTGCATGAATCATCAAAATCTTTTTATTTTTGTTTATTTGTAGTATTGGTTGTTTTCGTAACCATTCTATTAATTCTTCGACGTCTGGCGCATTTAATATTTGGTCAAGATGATCTTCATATTTACTTTTACTAGCTCCTGTGTATATCGCTAGCAAATGTAAATCATGGTTTCCTAGTACCATATGTACATTTTTACCTAAGTTACGTATTAGGTGTAACGTTTCTAAAGATTTTGGACCCTTAGCTACTATGTCTCCAGTTAACCAAAGAGAATCTTTTTTTATATTAAAATTAATTCTATTTAAAATTAATTTTAGGCTTTCATAACAACCATGAATATCACCAATTAAATAAGTAGACATAATAAATTTGTGGCAATTTCATTATATACAAATTGTGGAATTATATTATATAACGTTCTATTTGTTAATTATTTTATATAATTAATTTATATTTAAAACATTTGATAAGAGACAAAATTGTTTTATATCTAAATTTTCTGCTCTTAATGTAGGATCTATACCTTGTTTTATGATTTGTTTAGTATTTAGTAAATTTTTTAAACTATTTTTGATTATTTTTCGTCGTTGTTTAAATGCTGTTTTTACGATGATAGATAAGTTTTTTAAATTATTTGCTAAATAAGGTTTATTGTTATGCGGCGTTAATCTTATGAAGGTGGAATTAACTTTTGGGTTTGGTATAAAAGACTTAGAGGGTACTTCTGTTAAATGGAAAACTGTACAGAAATATTGTACCATAATACTTAATATCCCATAATTTTTATTATTTGGCATTGCTATTAATCTATCTGCTATTTCTTTTTGTAACATAAAATGCATATCTTGAATTACATTGATATATTTTAATAAATGAAAGATTAATTGAGTGGAAATATTATAAGGTAAATTACCAAAAATACGTAAAGATTCTCCTATTTTGTTAGATAAATTCTGGAAATTAATAGACATAACATTTTTATGTAAAATTTTTATATTTTTTTGATGAGATAAAGATTTTTTTAATTTTTGTACTAGGTCTTTATCTATTTCTATTGCTGTTAAATGATTTACATATTTCGCTATACGTTTAGTTAAGGCGCCAAGTCCTGGGCCTACTTCAATTAAGTTTTCATTATTTTTTGGAGAAATGTAATATATGATTAAATCAATGATATGTTGATCATTTAAAAAATTTTGGCCAAATTTTTTTTTTATTTGGTGATTTTGATATATAATCTTTTTCATAAGGTGCGTTTTATTATTTGAATAGCTAATTTAATTGCTGCTATCATACTATCTGCCTTTGCATTTCCTGAACCAGCTAATTCTAAAGCAGTGCCATGATCTACAGATGTACGAATAAAAGGAAGCCCGAGAGTAATATTGACAGAACGACCAAAGTTATTTTTATATTTAATTACTGGTAGACCTTGATCATGATACATTGCTAAAATAGCATCAGCATTTTTTAAATATTTTGTTTGAAAAATTGTATCAGCTGGTAAAGGTCCTACGAGATTAAATCCTTTAGAACGTAATTTATTTAGAGATGGTATGATAGTTTTTATCTCTTCTTTTCCTATATAACCATTTTCACCTGCATGAGGATTTAAGCCGCAGACGTATACTATAGGTTCAGTGATATTGAAGTTTTTTTTCAAGTTATATACTAGAATTGGAATGATTTCGTTTAGTAGTTTATTAGTGATAATTTTTGGAACTTTGAATATTGGTATATGAGTGGTTGCTAAGGCAATGCGTAGCTTATTATTTATAAGCATCATAATTACTTTTTTTTTGCCACTATATTTTGCTAGAAATTCTGTTTGTCCTATAAATGTTATTCCAGCATCGTTAATTACTCCTTTGTGAACTGGGCCAGTGACCAAAGCTGCAAACTCACCGTTTAAACAACCATTACAGGCGCGTTTAAGAATTTTAATTACATATTTACTATTTATAGGGTCTAATATACCAGGTATTACTTTTGTTGGACTTTTTATATCTAGTATTGTGAGTTCTCCTGATAATGTAGGTGATGGTATCGTCTTTTTATTATAAGTATGTAATTTAATTGGTAATTTTAATTGCATAGAGCGTTCCATTAATAAAGATGCATCTCCACATACGATTAATTCTACAGGCCATGTTTTTTGCGCTATAATACTGATTATATCTAGGCCTATGCCTGCTGGTTCTCCAGATGTTATCATAATGCGCTTTATATTTTTCATTTAATACTATTCGTTAAAATTTTAACATAGGAATTAATGTGTAATTCTTGGATCCAATTTTTTATTTCTTCAGTTGACTTGTGATGATATAGCATATAGTAGGCATAACTTTTTTGTATTGATTGAATGTTATTAACGCGATAAATATTATATACTTTGACTACATGCCAACCGTAGTTGGTACGAATTGGGTCGCTTATTTCATTTTCGTTTAAGGATGTTAATATATTTCTGATATTTGGATCAAAATCTTCAATATTCTTTCTGTTTGAATTTTCATTTTCGTTTCTAAACATATTATTTTCCGAAATATTTTGAATTGCATAATCAAATGTTATTTTTTTGTTTTTTATCTGTTTTAAAACGTTACTTAACATTGTATATGTTTGTTGATCGTTTCGAGTTGTTGAATGTTTTAAGAAAATTTCTTTTGCATAAACTTCTGTTCCAAAGATTTCTTTATTATCAATATAAATATTGTTAATTTGTAAGATATGAAATTTATCTTCATTAATAATTGGTCCAATAATATTACCTGTTTTTATTTTTAGTAAGTTTTTTGTTATAAAAGTTGGTAATTCTTCTAATTTGCCATTAATTTTATAATGTTGAATTGTTATTTTATTATTAGAATAAATTTTTATTAATTCATCAATATTTACTTGTTTTTTCATTTTTGTTGCGAATTTTATTGCAAAGGATTCTGCTTGTTTAATTTGTGGTATTTTGTCGTTTTTTGGTATTGTAATGACTATATGACTTAATTGTATTTTGATGTTGTTATTAATAGTTGTAGATATTCTTTTAGCTAATTTATTTATTTGGTGTGGAAAAATGTTAACACGCTGTTGCATTTCATGATGATGCAATTCTGAAACTATTATTTCTTTGCGTATTTGCGATTTATAATCGTCGTAGCTTACATTATCATATTTAGGTAAGTAATTATAAAGCTGTTTTATTGTTTTTATGTTTTGTTTAATTGTAATTTCATTGATGATTTTATCAAGATCGTTGTTATTTATTTTAATATTCAATTTTTCTGCTATTTGCATTATTAATTCTTCTATAATTAACTGTTCAATAAGATCTTTTTTTGAAATTTGTTTTTCTGATAATTCTTTTTTAAAATGACTATTTTGTTTCTTAATTGTTAGTGTTTTGTTTATATCACTATTTAAAATTATGTTATTATTCACTATTGCGATAATTTTATCAGTTACCATTGGTGTTGCTTGAACATTATTAATGATTAGTATTATTGATATTACATGTAGAAGGATTATTTTTTTCTTATCTTTATTTGCAGAATTACTCATGTTAATTTATATTTTCATTGTGTATTTAATACTTGATATATTGAATTCAATTTGGTCTTAACAATATTTTAAATAACGTAATAATATTTTAATTTGTGCTATTATTTTTTTTATAACTGTGTAATATAATATTAAATGATATTTTGTTTTCACATTTTTTTTTGTTAAGATCCTTTATTTTTTTTTTGTAGTTATTTTCATTGTATTCATAGTTGAAATACAACGTCCAACAATGGGTGGTGTATTTTATACTTGTTAAGTAACTTTCTATATGGTTATTTTTACTATTATAATAATACATGCTTTTGAGGTATAAATTTTTTTTTAATGGCCATTTCCCAATGATTTTTACTTTGGGATTATTATTGTTTTGATTATTAAATTTTTTATCATTATTGTTTAAAAATGTTTTTTTGAGGAGTTGTGTATTTGCGTGGTTCCAAGAAAATTGGAAAATATGTTTTATATCTTTTTTGTATTCCAGTATTGTTTCATTTAAAGTTACGTGATTTAAATAATTGTTGTACTGAATGTTATGAATAAGACTGTATTTTTCACTCATGTTTATATGATTATTGTTTATCCAAATTATATTTTTGTTTTTTTTGTGTTTGTTTGAGTAAATAGTTTTATCTTCTGTCCTTGATTGAAAAAAAGAATAACTTTGTCCTATAGAGGAACTGAATATCTTTTTTTCTTTTTTATTATAGATGTGCATGGATGCTGCGTTTATTAATTTATTCATTGATGGAATACGATCTGGGCCATTGTAAGGTGATTCTCTAAAAAGTTCAATATAATTGCTAGAAGGTATGTTTACAGAAGAATCGTATATACCTATGTTTTTTTGGTTATGGTATGGCACATATAAATATTGAAAATGTGGTTTTAATATTTGGATATAATATTTTTTGTTTTTATATAATGTTGTTTTACTTTCAATTTTGAGTTGAGGTATAAGACGAAATATATTAGGTTTTAGGTAATTAAAATTGTTATTTTTTTGTTGGTAATATGTTGCTTTTATTTTTAGTTCTGAATTTATAGGGAAAAAAGAATTCTTTATAGGTATTTTGATAGATGGTTCTGAATGTAATCTAATAGTTTTAGAACGCTTATTGTTGAGGTTGATGAATTGAGTAATTTGATTTAGAACACAAAAATGTGTTAGTTGATTTTTTTCTTTGTGTATATTTATTTCTATTTGAGGTAGTGTTTGATAAATATTTTTATTAGGATTAGTTAAAGATCTAAATTTCTTTGATGATATTTTAACATTTAGGTTTTGTTTGTTATAATTTAACCATAATTTTTTTAGGTCATGGTTGTTGCTGTTTTTTGTTTTCCTTTCAGGAAAATTGAAGTCGTAATTTTTAATTTTAGTATAATCTCCACCAAACTGCAGTTGTTCATTTATTCTTATATTAGATTTCCAATGCAGTTGATAATAATCTATGTTGTATTTTCTAGTTTTTTTATTATATTGATTTTTATGTTGTACAATTTTAAATTTAATTAAATTAATTCCTGGAGGTCCATTGTAGCTTAAGTTAGTATACATCTTAATGCCATTCAATTTGGAATAATTCGGAGAAATATTAACTTGAAGATATGGATTAATATTGAGATAATAAGGTAAATAAAATTCAAAATCTTTTTTATCGCTATATCTAAAATTAGGGATTGTTATTTTTGCTTTGTTTATCTTATTTATAGAAAAAGTTGAATATGGAATATACAATATGGGAATGTTTTTTAGGTTAAAATATGCATTCCAGATGTCTATTGTTTTTTTTTTGTGATCGTATATTATTTCTGATCCTTTTACATTCCAGTATTTTTTATTGTTTTTACAGAAGCTAAAATTTCCATTTTTTATTATTGTATATCTTTGATTGTCTCTTTGCATTATACAATTTGCATATCCATTAGCTTGTTGTTTTGTTAATTGATATGTGCCTTGATAGATATCAAGATTTTTATTGTTTATGTTTAATGTTGCTGTTTTTCCTGTTATTTTTATTTTTTCGTTATTATAAATTATGTTTCCGTTAGCAGTTAATGTATTTAGTTGTTCATTGTTTGTTTTTTTATTATTGTTAAGTATAATTTTATTAGCTTGTAGCATGGAATTATCTTGTTTCATTATAACATTTCCGATACATTGGATTTGTTTATGATTAATATATTCTATTTCATTTGCCTTAATATATATGTCAATTTGTTTAGAATTTTGTGTAGTTGGTTGTTTATTATGATATGTTATATTTTGTAATTCTTTTTTTGGTCTAGCGGCTAATGTATACTCTTCGTATACTGTTATGTAAATTAAGTTAATTAATAATTTTAAAAAGAAATTCCTTATGAGTGAATTAAGGTTTTGTGACTTTAGTTTTTTCAATTATTATGTACTTTAATATATTTTTTTGAAAATGTGCTTTAATTAAGTTGTCTACAAATACAAGTTTATGATTTCTTATTTTCCTATTTTTACTATAGGGTTTATTATTTAATATCTATATGATTTGGTTAAAATTCTTATTTATTACATGCTATTTTTTAAATTTAATATGTATTAAAGGTCAGTTAATTTGTTATTGTTAGTATATCGTTAATTGTTGTTGTCTTAAAGGTGAAGATGTAGTATATTGAACTTGGTTGGTGTTTTATTTGGTTTTAAAGTGAATAATTGTTATTTTCATATTTCGCATTGTGTGTTCTCACGTCTTAGGTTGTGTTGTTTTATTTTTCGTTTTGATATTTTAGATAGATTATCCAAATATAGTATCAATGGTGGTTGTAGGTATTGTATGTTAGATTTAGTGCTTTGGCTATATAGTTATAATTTAATGTTTTATCGTGATTAATTGCGCTATTTTATACATATTTCAGTGGCCTATATTTTATAAATATTTGATTTAGTTTCTTATTTGTTAGGGTGTATTATCGGTATTACTGGATATTTTATGTTCTTTATATCGAAAAATGAAACTTAAAGTCAAGAGTTAGTTTAGTAGAAATTATGTGTTTTGATCAATAATAAACAGTACTGCAATATTATAAAAGTATTTTAATTATGAGTCAACGAATCATTATTTTCGACACTACTTTGCGTGATGGCGAACAATCATTACAAATTGCCTTAAATACAAAAAAGAAATTGAGAATTGCTTTAGCATTGGAAAAATTAGGAGTGGATGTAATGGAAGTTGGTTTTCCTATTTCATCACCGGAGGATTTTCGTTCAGTACAAGTTATAGCAAAAAAAATAAAAAATAGCTTAGTGTGTGGTCTTGCTCGCTGTGTAGATAATGATATTGATATTGCTGCGAGAGCGTTACAAGTAGCAAAAAATTTTCGGATTCATATTTTTTTAGCGACTTCTAATTTACATATTAGATCTAAATTAAAGAAAAATTTTGATCAGATTGTAGAAATGGCGGTTCATTCAGTGAAATATGCTAGACGATATACAGATGATGTGGAATTTTCTTGTGAAGATGCCGGACGTACTTCAATTAATAATTTGTGTCGTATTGTGGAAGCTACAATTGCTGCTGGTGCTCGTACTATAAATATTCCTGATACTGTTGGTTATACCACTCCCCTTCAGTTCAGTAAGATAATTACTACATTATACGAACGTGTGTTAAATATTGACGAAGCTGTTATTTCAGTTCATTGTCATGATGATTTAGGAATGGCAGTAGGTAATTCTGTGGCTGCGATACAGGCTGGTGCCCGTCAAATAGAAGGTACTTTGAATGGTATTGGTGAACGTGCTGGTAATACTGCATTAGAAGAGGTAATAATGGCAATTAAAGTTAGGAGTGATTTATTTGATGTGCATACTAATATTTGTCATAAAGAAATTTATCGGACAAGCAAAATAGTTAGTAAATTATGTAATATGCCTATTTCACCTAATAAAGCAATAGTTGGTTCAAATGCTTTTTCTCATTCTTCTGGCATCCATCAGGATGGTATGTTGAAAAATCGTCAGAATTATGAAATTTTAACACCTGAAAGTATTGGGCGTATGGAGGGTAATAGCTTAAACCTTACTTCTAGATCTGGGAGAGCTGCATTAAAGTATTATATGCGTGCTATGGGTTATCAAGATGGTGATTACGATATGGACAAATTATATAATGCATTTCTTAAAATTGCTGATGAAAAAGGTCAAGTTTTTGATTATGATCTTGAATCTTTAGCTTTTGCTACTAGTTATGAAGATACTCAAGATTATTTTTACTTAGAAGATTTAAATATTCAATATAGTTACATTGGAGGTATCACTACTTCAATTAAATTATTTTGCGGTAATAAAACTTATATGGACACTTCAGCAGGTATCAATTTGTTGAATGCTATTCATGAGGTATTAACTAAAATTACTAATATTTCAACTGTTTTGAAAAAATGTGAATTTTTTATTAAAAATTATGATTTTACAGTATTTATTAAAGTCAACGTTACTGTAGAATTCGAGGGGCGTTATTTTTATGGTGTATCTTTATCTAAAGATATTTTAGAATCTTTTGTTAAATCTATGATAAATGTATTAAATAGTATACGGCGTACGTGCCAAGTAAAAGCTAAGTTGCATAATGAATTACGTAAGTATAATTAGTTAATAGTATATTGGTTTGCGTAATAAGTTTTGAGATAGGTATGAATATGAATAAAGGTCGTTATCGTGTTATAGTTTTACCTGGCGATGGAATTGGTCCTGAAATAATGTTGCAAGCTTATAAAATAATTCATGCAATATGTAAGAGATTTAAAGTATGTATTTCTACTAATGAATATGAAGTAGGCGGTGTTGCTATTGATCGTTATGGGACGTCTTTGCCTGATGTCACTTTATTTAATTGCGAGAAAGCAGACGCTATTTTATTCGGTGCTGTAGGTGGTCCTAAGTGGAAATATATGCCAGTATCTCAACAACCGGAGCGAAGTTCATTATTGACATTGCGTAAACATTTTAATTTGTTTGCAAATTTACGTAATGTTCGTCTTTATTCTGATTTATTTAAATATTCTCCATTACGTAAAGAAATAGTTATGCATGGATTTAATATTTTATTTGTTCGTGAATTAACTGGCGGGATATATTTTGGCATTCCTAAAGGACGAGAAGGTACTGGTATTAATGAATGTGCTTTTGATACTGAAATTTATTGCCGTTTTGAAATAGAACGTATTGCGCATATTGCTTTTCAGTTAGCTCGCACACGAAATAAGCATGTGACTTCCGTAGATAAAGCTAACGTATTACAGAGCTCTGTATTTTGGCGAGAGATAGTGAGTGAAGTTGCTAATCATTATCCCGATGTAGTTCTGACACATTTATTAGTGGATGCTGCTACGATGCAACTAATTAAAAATCCTTCTAATTTTGATGTGATTTTATGTTCTAATTTATTTGGGGATATTTTATCTGATGAGTGTGCTATGATTGCTGGTTCTATTGGTATGTTACCTTCTGCTAGTCTTAATGAAAAAGGTTTTGGCTTATATGAACCAGCTGGTGGTTCTGCTCCAGATATAGCAGGTAAAGATATAGCTAATCCAATAGGTCAAATTCTTTCTGCTGCATTATTGTTACGTTATAGTTTAAAATTAAATGATGCTGCAAATGCTGTTGAAGAAGCAGTTTATCAATCATTAAAATTAGGTTATGTAACTGCAGATTTGTCAAGTGATACTGAAAAAATAGTAGGTACTGACAGAATGGGTGATATAATTGCTAGTTTGATTTATTAATAGCGGTAGTTATATTAAATGGGAAAATCTTTATATCAAAAATTATATGATGCGCATATAGTATATAAATTTGAGAATGGTACTTCATTATTGTATATTGATCGTCATTTAATACATGAAGTTACTTCACCTCAAGCGTTTGATAAGTTACGATCTGAAAATAGAATTGTTCGCCAACCTAATAAGACATTTGCTACTATGGATCATAATGTTTCTACCCTTATTAAAGATCTTAAAGCTTCTGGTAATATGGCTAAAATTCAATTGCAACAGTTGATTAAGAATTGTGAAGAATTTAAGATCACCTTGTACGATATCAATCATCCTTATCAAGGTATAGTGCATGTCATTGGCCCTGAACGAGGAATAACATTACCTGGCATGATTATTGTTTGTGGAGATTCCCATACTTCTACTCATGGTGCTTTTGGAGCATTAGCATTTGGAATAGGAACTTCAGAAATAGAACATGTATTAGTTACCCAGACTCTTTCTCAAGTTTTGGCTAAAACAATGAAAATAGATATTTCAGGTAATTTAATGCCATGGATTACAGCTAAGGATGTTATATTATCAATTATTGGTAAAATAGGGGTATATGGTGGATCTGGTTGTGTAGTGGAGTTTTGTGGAGATTTTGTTAGAAAGTTAAGCATGGAAGGACGTATGACCTTATGTAACATGGCAATTGAAATGGGAGCTAAATCTGGTTTAATAGCTCCAGATGATATAACTTATAATTATTTATATGGTCGTGAGTTTGCACCTAAAGGTACTGCTTGGCAGCAAGCAATATTATATTGGAGAACATTAGTGAGTGATGTCAATGCGCATTTTGACAAGATTTTTGACGTAGATGTATCAAATATTGCTCCTCAAGTTACTTGGGGTACTAATCCTAGTCATGTAATTGCGATTGATCAGTTGATTCCGTCTTTGGAATCATTTAAAAACTTAACAGAGCGTAATTCTGCTATTCAGGCATTAAATTATATGGGTTTAGAACCACATACTTCTTTAACTGATATATCAATTGATAAAGTATTTATTGGATCTTGTACTAATTCTCGTATTGAAGATTTACGAGCTGCTGCATCTGTAGTTTGCGGACATCGAGTATCTGATAGGGTAAGTGCAATTGTTGTACCTGGTTCTCATCCAGTAAGAAAACAGGCGGAAATTGAAGGTTTAGATAAAATTTTTATAGATGCAGGTTTTGAATGGCGTTTACCAGGTTGTTCGATGTGTTTAGGTATGAATAACGATCGTCTTAAGTATGGCGAACGATGTGCGTCTACTAGTAATCGCAATTTTGAAGGTAGACAAGGTCGTGGTGGTCGTACTCATTTGGTTAGTCCTGTTATGGCAGCAGCAGCAGCAATTGCTGGTCATTTTATCGATATTCGTGAAATAATGTAAGAGGGTATATTACTCAATGGTTAAATTTGTTAGGCATAATGGTATTGTAGTTCCTTTAAATGTTGCTAATGTAGATACAGATGCTATTATTCCAAAACAGTTTTTGCAAAAAATTACTCGTGATGATTTTGGACAGTATTTATTTAGTAATTGGCGATTTCATGATGTATTTTGTCAAGAATTGAATGATGAATTTGTTTTAAATTATCCACATTATCGTAATGCTAGTATTTTACTAACTAGGGAAAATTTTGGATGTGGTTCATCCCGAGAGCATGCAGTTTGGGCTTTAATAGATTATGGATTTCGTGTTATTATTGCTCCTAGTTTTGCTGATATCTTTTATATTAATAGTTTGAATAATCAATTATTACTTATTAAGTTATCACATTTGGAAATAGATGAATTATTTAGAAAAGTATTTTCTCAAACGACAGGTATATTTTTAACAATTGATTTAAAAGAACAAAAAATTTATATTGAGAGTAATGTCTATCGTTTTGAAATAGATGATTTTTATCGTTACCGCCTGTTAAATGATTTAGATCCTATTGGATGGACGCTAACATACGAATCTTATATAAGGGATTATGAAGAGAATCAATTAATTTTTTTGCAGTAATTTATTTTAATTTTATTACATTTTATTTTTGATTTTAACTATTGTTAGTTGATGTTTTTATAATTTAACAAATTTAATGAATGGTCTTTATTGTGTTAACAATTAATGCAAAATATTATAAACATGTTCCAGTTTTGTTGAAAGAAGTTATTACAGAATTAGATATTCGTCAGTCTGGTTTTTATTGTGATGCTACCTTTGGTAGGGGGGGGCATGCAAGGGAGATTTTGTCCAGGCTAAATAAGAGCGGTCGATTATTAGTTATAGATTGTGATTTAGAAGCTGTGAAAGTGGCTAAATCTTTTGCTTTGCAAGATAAAAGATTGATCGTTATTCATGGGTTTTTCTCTAAGATTACAAAATATGCATTTAAATTAAATATTTCAGGAAGTATACGTGGTATATTGTTAGATCTTGGCGTTTCTTCACCACAGATAGAAGACCCAAGACGAGGTTTTTCTTTTAGACATAATGGTCCTTTAGATATGCGAATGAATAATAGTTACGGTCAGTCTGCTTCTGATTGGATAGCAAAAGCTTCTGTGGGGGATATTGCGTATGTGTTAAGAAAATTAGGTGAAGAAAGGTTTTCTTCAAGAATTGCAAAAGCCATAGTAAGACAAAGACATTTTCATCCTATTACCACTACTCACAGGTTGGCTTCGTTAGTTATTGATGCTATTCCATATTATCATAAACATCCTTTAGCTAGAACTTTTCGAGCAATAAGAATGTATATAAATAGGGAATTAGAAGAAATTATGAAAGTCTTGGAGAGTTCGTTAACTGTTCTATCTTCAGGGGGTAAATTGTTAGTAACAAGTTTTCATTCTTTAGAAGATAGAATAGTTAAAGATTTTATGTATAAGTATAGTGGTCGTTATAGTTCTATTCCGGTTGATTTGCCTGTATCTAATGCTCAATTTCGCATGTTATCTTCTCATCAATATCGTTTATGTAATGTAAAAAAAATAGTACCTTCAGAAAGAGAAAAAGAAATTAATCCACGTGCTCGTAGTGCAATAATGCGTATTGCTGAGAAATTATAATTAATAACATGATATATGATCGTTGTAATTTAGTTAAAATTATAAGAAATGATTTATTTTCGAATGGAAAATACCTTTTGATTTTGTTGTTTTTAACAGAAATATTTGCCTTGCTTGTTGTATTAATAACTTATCAAACTAAACAATTAATAATCGTGCAAGAACAGTTGCTATTAGAACAAGAAGAACTAGATATAGAACGTCGAAATTTAATTGTTAAAAAAAATATATTAGCTAGTAATGACAGAGTCGAGTATATTGCTTTGAGAGATTTACATATGCAATATGTTGATCCTGATTCAGAAGTGATTTTATTTCTACATTAGATTAATGTAATTTTTAAATTTTACCAGTAATATATTATATAATGAAAGTAGGAAATTTAAAAATAAGAAAAGGTTTTTTAGGTAGACGTATTACTATAATATATATTTTATTTTTATCATCCATATGTGTTCTTATTTTCAGAATTACTTATTTGCAAGTATTTAATACTGATCAGTTAGTCAAGGAAGGTAATGTTCGTTCTTTACGTATTAAGGAAATTTCTATAATTCGTGGTATGATTACAGATCGTAATGGTCGTTTATTAGCAATGAGTGCTCCCGTATGTGCAGTTTGGGCTGATCCTAAAGAACTCACAAAATATGATATTAAATATTATGATGAACGTTGGAAATTGTTATCTGATGTATTATCTATATCTTTGGATAAATTAGTTTCTCGTATTTATTCGAATACGGAAAGTCGTTTTGTTTATTTAGCTCGTCAAGTGGATTTTTCTATTAAAGATTATATACTCAACTTGAAATTTCCTGGTATTTACTTACAACAAGAATATCGACGTTATTATCCATCTGGTTATGCTTCTGCTCATATAGTTGGTATAACTAATATAGATGGTGAAGGTATTGAAGGTGTTGAAAAAAGTTTTAATGCTTATTTGAGTGGATATCCTGGTGAGAAAATAGTGCATAGAGATCGTTTTGGTAGAGTTATTGAAAATGTTGCTTCTGTGAATAGTAAAGGATCACATAATATAACTTTGAGTATTGATGAGCGAATGCAAGTGTTATTGTATCGTGAATTGAATAATGCAGTGATTTTCCATCAGGCCAAATCTGGATCTGCAGTATTAATAGATGTTAATACTGGAGAAATTCTATCAATGGTGAATAGTCCATCTTATGATCCTAATGATTTATCCAATGTTACGATATCTTCTATGCGTAATCGTGCTATAACTGATCTTTTTGAACCAGGATCTACTGTTAAGCCAATTGTTGTTTTAAGTGCTTTAGAGAGTGGCATTATAGATAAAAATACTGTTTTCAATACGGCACCTTATATAATTAATGGTTATATGATTAAAGATGTATCATATTATGGTCAATTAACTATATCCGAAATATTACAGAAGTCTAGTAATGTTGGAATATCTAGGATAGCTTTGTCCATGTCCTCTACTATATTAGTGAATGCATATTCAAGATTTGGTATTGGTAAATCTACTAATTTGGGACTAGTTGGAGAGAATAATGGTTTATATCCAAAGAAACAGAGATGGTCTGATATAGATAAGGCAGTTTTTTCTTACGGATATGGATTTATGGTAACACCATTACAATTAGCTAGAGTATATGCTATTTTTGGTAGTATGGGTATTTATCGACCTCTTTCTATTCTGAGAATTGATAGACCAGTTATTGGTAAACAGGTATTTTCTTCATCTTTAGTACATAATGTAATACATATGATGGAAAATGTATCTTTACCAGGTAGTTCTGGTGTTAAAGCAGCAATTAAAGGCTATCGTGTTGCTATTAAGACCGGAACTGTTAAGAAGGTAGGTAATTGTGGTAGGTATATTAATAAGTATATTGCATATACAGCCGGTATTGCTCCAGTTAGTCGTCCTAGATTTGCTTTAGTAGTAGTTATTGATGAACCAAGTAGTGGTCAATATTATGGAGGTGTAGTATCGGCTCCAGTATTTGGTACTGTTATGAGTGGTGTTCTACGTATGATGAATGTAGAACCTGATGCATCAAAATTAGCTATTAAAAAAATTTGTGAGTGATATATAGCAATAATATTTATATAATTGAGGAATTTTGTTATGAGTTGTTCTAATTTGCAATTTTTACTAAATCCTTGGATGACGGAAATACCTGAATGTTTTTTTAAAGATATTATAACAGATAGTCGTGATGTAGCTTATAATGATTTGTTTATCGCTATAGAAGGTTATAAAACTAATGGTTGTTTTTATATCTTTAATGCTATTAATAAAGGGGCAAGTGCCATAATTGCTCATTGTAAAAATTCGTTACTTAGTGGAAATGTTCAACATTTGAATGGAGTGCCTGTTGTTTATTTTAATCAACTTCAAAGATATTTGTCCGCAATATCTGGACGTTTTTTGAATCATCCATCTCAATATTTTAATTTAGTTGGGGTAACTGGTACAAATGGTAAAAGTACAGTGACTCATTTATTGTCTAATTGGGTTTCATTGTTAAATGAAAAAAGTGCTGTTATGGGTACTATAGGAAATGGGATAATCGGTAATATTTATCCTTCTAAAAATACAACTTGTTCGGCAATTGAGATTCAGAAAATGTTGGCGCAATTCAAAATTCAAGGGGTCACTTTTGTTGCCATTGAAGTTTCTTCGCATGGATTGGTTGAGCATCGAGTTAGTGATTTGCATTTTAAAGTTGCAGTATTTACTAATTTAACTAGAGATCATTTAGATTATCATGGTGATATGTTAAACTATGAGTTAGCTAAATGGCAGTTATTTCATGATTTAGAAGTTGAAGAATTTGTTATAAACTATGATGATAGTGTTGGTAGAAATTGGTTATCTAAAATACCTAATGCTGTAGCGGTTACGGTGTCTAGTATTTTACCTAATAGATATTGGCAAGGTCGTTGGTTACGTGCAGCTAAAGTGTATTATTATTATGACAGGACTGAAATTTTTTTTACATCTAGTTGGGGTAATGGTGTAATATATACTCAATTGTTAGGGAAATTTAATGTTAGTAATTTATTATTAGCGTTAGCTACGTTATTGGTATTAAAATATCCTTTATCATTATTATTAAATACAGCTGTTAGGTTACGTTCCATTTGTGGTCGTATGCAATTTTTGCGAGTTGCCGGTTATCCTATAATAGTAATAGATTATGCTCATACTCCTGATGCTTTAAAACAGGCTTTAATTGTTGCTAGGTCATACACTCATAGTAAGTTATATTGTATATTTGGATGTGGAGGAGATCGGGATAAGAAAAAGCGTTCCTTAATGGGTAAAATTGCTGAGCGTTATGCTGATAAGCTAATAATAACAAGTGATAACTCGCGTAATGAAGATCCATGGGATATCGTGGAAGAGGTACAGAAAGATTTATTAGATAGGGCAAAGGTTCAAGTGATTATTTCTCGTAGTGAGGCTATCAGTATTGCTATTAGTCAATCTACTTCAGAAGATTTATTGTTGATAGCAGGTAAAGGTCATGAAAACTATCAAATAGTCGGTAATCAATGGTTAAATTATTCTGATTTTTCTGTTGTAAAAGAAAATGTTGGTATTTTGTAAATGGTTCCATTTTTTTTATCAGGTATAGCGTCAGTTCTAAATGCTAAATTAGTGAATATTGATCAAATTATCAAAACAGTAAGTATTGATTCACGCATTATTGGAGAACAATGTTTATTTATTGCTTTAAAAGGTTCTCGCTTTGATGCCCATGATTTTGCTGCACAAGCGGTTAATGCGGGAGCTAAAGCATTATTAGTAAGTCGTTATTTATTTTTAAATGTGTCTCAGTTAATAGTTTTTGATACCCGTTATGCTTTATGTCAATTAGGAGCTTGGGTTCGCCGTCAATCAACATCTCGAATTGTCGCAATTACTGGTTCAATGGGTAAAACTTCTGTAAAGGAAATGACGTCTTCTATTTTGCACAATTGTGGTAAAGTAGTTGCAACGTATGGTAATTTTAATAATGATATTGGGGTAGCATTGACTTTGTTGCGTATACAAAAACAAGATGATTTTGCTGTAGTTGAATTAGGTAGTAATTCTTTTGGGGAAATTGCAAAAACATCTGAGTTAGTTAGTCCTCATACAGCTTTAATTAATAATATATCTTATGCACACTTATCTGGTTTTCGTACTTTATCTGGTGTTTCTCGAGCGAAAGGAGAAATATTTATTGGTTTATCAATGATTGGTAGAGGAATTATAAATGTTAATAGTCATGATTGGTTATCGTGGCGTCATTTATTATGTGGAAGATCAGTTTGGCGATTTTCATTGAAATTTACAAGTAATGTTGATTTCTTTGCTAGTGATATAGTTTTTAATATAGATAGAATGCATTTTGTTTTTCACACTCCTCAAGGTAAATCTAATATTTCATTACCCCTTTTGGGATATCATAATGTTTCTAATGCTTTGGCAGCTGGTGCACTTTCTATGTCTGTAGGAGCATCCTTATCCGATATTACTAAAGGTTTAGAAAATATGAATGGTTTGCCTGGTAGGTTATATCCAATAATTTTGGATAAAGGTAAAGTATTGTTAGATGATACTTATAATTCAAATATTGGTTCTATGTTAGCTGCTGTAAGGGTATTACAAAATATGCCTGGTTATCGTGTGATAGTAATTAGTGATATGTTGGAATTAGGTGTTGATAGGGAGGTTATATATCATTATAAATTTGGTAAAAATATAATATCTATAAGTAATATTAATATGGTTTTAAGCATCGGTGTTCTTGCTTATTTTATTGGCAAAGGAAGTGGTCGTGGTAAACATTTTTTTGATAAATCATCGATAGTTTCTTATCTTATGTGTGTATTAGTTAAATATAAGCTAGTCACTATATTAATTAAAGGATCTCGCGTTTTTTCTATGGATTCTATTGTTCAGGAATTACGGAGGAGATGGTTGTGTTAATATGGTTAATCAAAAAATTATTTGGTTCTTATTTTGAGTTATCTACTATTTTTAGTTTGACGTTTCGTGTGATTTTTAGTTTTTTTTTATCTTTATTTTCTTTTTTATATATAGGACCAAAGTGTATTTTATGGTTACGCAGAATGCGTTGTTTTCAGATAGTACGTGATTATGGGCCAAAATCACATTACTCTAAGCGAGATATACCTACTATGGGGGGTATTATATTAATCAGTGTTACTTTTTTTTCCATTTTATTATGTAGTCAAATTAATAATTTTTATGTTTGGTATGTACTATTTGCATTGTTAGGTTATGGTGTAATAGGTTTCGTTGATGATTATTGTAAGTTGGTTAAGAAAGATAATTCAGGATTAGGTTGTTTTGGTAAGTATTTTTGGCAATCAACAATTGCATTGTTTTTATTGTTTATAATGTTTGTAATAGATAATAGAAAAATATCAGATATTAATTTGGTTATACCGTTTTTTAAAGAATTTTCTCTAAAATTAGGTATTTGGTATTTATTGTTAGTTTATTTTGTTATTGTTGGTTCTAGTAATGCCGTTAATTTAACTGATGGTCTGGACGGTTTAGTTATAGTACCAATCATATTTATTTTAACAGGTATAGGATTAACATCATATATAGTAGGTGATTTAAATTTTGCTAATTATTTATATATTCCTTATGTAGAAGGAGTTAAGGAATTGGTGGTAGTTTGTGCAATAATGATTGGTGCTAGTCTTGGTTTTTTATGGTTTAATACTTATCCAGCGCAAATTTTTATGGGGGATACAGGTTCTTTATCTTTTGGTGCAGTTATTGGTACTATGGCTATCATTTTACGTCAGGAGCTTTTATTATTGGTACTATCTGGTTTATTTGTTTTAGAGGCTTTATCTGTTATTGTACAAGTTATTTTTTTTAAATCATTTGGCCGTCGAGTTTTTCTAATGGCTCCTCTTCATCATCATTTTGAGTTACAGGGTTGTCCAGAACCGCGTATTATAGTGCGTTTTTGGATTATTTCTTTTATATTTATGTTATTAGGACTCATAAATTTTAGAATACAGTAATTTATTCTTAAACGAAAATGATGAATTATCAAGGCAAACGAGTTGTTGTAATCGGGTTAGGAATAACTGGTTTATCTTGTATTGCATTTTTTTTAAAACGTAATGTTATCCCTCAAGTCATGGATACTAGAAAGTATCCACCAAATTTAGATAAATTACCTGACAACATAGAATATTGTTTGGGTGAATTAAATAGGCAATGGTTATTCAAGGCTACTTTAATTGTCTTAAGTCCTGGTATATCGTTATATCATCCTCTTTTGATTATGGCAGCAAATTTAGGTATAGAAATCGTTGGAGATATTGAGTTATTTCTTCGCGAAGTTACTAAACCAATTATTGCTATTACTGGTACGAATGGTAAAAGTACAGTAACTAAATTAGTAGGTGAGTTCGTTAAGGGTGCAGGTTTACGAGTTGGTATTGGTGGTAATATTGGAATACCAGTTCTTACATTATTAGATTTTGATTATCAGTTGTATGTATTAGAAATATCTAGTTTTCAATTAGAAACTATTTACACTTTACATGCTGCTGCAGCTACAGTTTTAAATATTAGTGATGAACATGTGAATCGTTATCCTTATGGATTACATCAGTATCAAAAGATTAAGTTGAAAATTTATCAATCTGCATCTCTATGTATAGTGAATGCTTTGGATTTGTTGACTTTTCCAAGGGGAAAAAATAATTGTTTTAGTCGTTTTGTTTATTTTGGCGTGAAATATAGTAATTTTTATCTAGATTATTATAAAAAACAAATTTTTTTAATATTGCATAATAAAATATTATTGAATTGTTTAGATCTTAAAATTGTTGGTTATCATAATTATCTTAATATATTAGCTGCATTAGCTTTAGTTGATTTTTTATCAATTTCTCATTTTGTCTATTGGGATGTATTACGGAAATTTACTGGATTACCTCATCGATTTGAATTAGTTCATTTTAAGAATGGAGTAAGATGGATTAATGATTCTAAGTCTACGAATATGGCCAGTACTAGAGCTGCTCTTATGAGTTTATCTTTTGATAGAGGGGTGATACATTTATTGTTAGGTGGTGATGCTAAATCTGCTGATTTTAATTCTTTCAAATCTTATGTACAAGGAGATAGAATATTTTTATATTGTTTTGGGAAAGATGCTAAATATTTAGCAAAGTTGCGTTCAGATCATGTGGTTATCACTGATACTATGGAGCAGGCTTTAAAGATTATTAGTATTCGAGCTTGTTATGGTGATGTAGTTTTATTATCTCCAGGTTGTTCTAGTTTGGATCAATTTGAGAATTTTGAGGTACGTGGTGAAAGATTTACAAATTTAGCAAAAAAATTTGGATGATATTTTAAAGAACTTAAAATTAGTTATAGATTGAATAATGTTAAATAAATCCGTTAATGTCTTATATGACCGCATTCTTTTGTGGTTAATTTTAGGATTAATTTTTACAGGGATAGTTATGGTTGCTTCCACTTCGATGTTAGTAGGATCAAGGTTGTTAGGTGATCCTTTTTATTTTGTTAAGCGTAATATGTTATATGTTGGATTATCATTTTTAATATCTTTATTTTTATTAAGAACACCTGTATTTAGATGGCATCGTTATAGTTTAATTTTGTTGTTAGTTTCTTTTGTTTTGTTGATAGTGGTATTGTTGTTTGGCAATACAGTTCATGGTTCGTCCCGGTGGTTATCTTTTGGTTGGTTGTCTATTCAACCAGCCGAATTATCAAAATTATCGTTATTTTGTTATTTATCTAGTTATTTTTCGTATAAATTTAAAAATGGTTGTTTTGATTTTTATGTTTTTTGTAAACCAATTCTCATTATGTTGAGTATTTGTTTATTAGTATTAGTTCAACCTGATTTTGGTAGCGCCGTAGTTATTTTTGCAACAACATTAGGTATCTTATTTATTGCTAGTATTCGGTTGAGAAAATTTTTTTTGTTTGTTTTTGTGAGTGTATTTATAGTAGTTGGTTTAATTTTAATTGAACCGTATCGTATAGAACGTATTTTTTCTTTTTGGAATCCATGGCAAGATCCTTTTGGTAGCGGATATCAATTAACGCAATCGTTAATGGCTTTTGGAAGAGGAAAGTTATGGGGGCGAGGTTTGGGAAATTCTATACAAAAAATGGAGTATCTTCCGGAAGCTCATACCGATTTTATATTTGCTATAATTGCTGAAGAATTTGGATATTGTGGTGCATTTTTAGTTTTATTAATGATATTTTCAGTAGTTTTTCGAGCTCTAGCTATTTCTCGTCATGCTTTTAGACTTAATATGTTTTTTTCAGGTTTTTTATCCTGTGCTATTGGAATTTGGTTTAGTTTTCAAACAATAGTAAATGTTGGAGTGACAGTTGGTTTATTGCCAACAAAAGGTTTAACGTTTCCATTTATCAGTTATGGTGGATCTAGTTTTATGGTATTATTTTGTGCAGTTATATTATTATTGAGGATAGATTTTGAATTACGCATTTCTGAATTACAAGCTTTTGCAAAGGGTTTGGTATGATAAAAAAAGATATGCGTATTATGATAATAGCTGGGGGTACTGGTGGTCATATTTTTTCTGGGTTGGCAATAGCTCGTTATTTAATTAGTCATGGTGTACAGATTAAATGGTTAGGTTGTATTAATCGTATTGAATCTAAGTTAATACCTAAATATGGTATTGACATTGAATATATTGATATTAGTGGAATAATTGGTAAAAAAATAAAGATACAATTAACATCGTTGATCAAAATTATTAGATCTTTTAATAAATCACGTCGAATTATTAAATTATGGCGCCCTGATGTGGTATTAGGTATGGGTGGTTATGTTTCTGGTCCTGTTGGATTAGCTGCTTGGAGTGTAGGTATTCCATTAGTAATACACGAACAAAATGCTATTGCAGGTTTCACTAACCGTATTTTAAAAAAAATTTCAACGCGAGTATTACAAGCATTTCCTAACGTTTTATCTCGTGCAGAAATAGTTGGAAATCCTATACGCGATGAAATATTATCGTTACCTGATCCAATTCAGCGATTGAGTTATCGTACTGGACCTATTAGGTTATTAGTAATTGGAGGTAGTCAGGGGGCTCAAGTTTTAAATAAAATCATTCCAGAGGCAGTTATTGGTCTACATGACAAATTGAACGTATGGCATCAAATTGGTAGTGGAGGATGTTTAGAAAAAACGCGAGATATTTATTTAAAGTATGGAATTAATCATAAAATAGTAAGTTTTATTGATGATATAGCCCAAGCATACGCATGGGCTGATTTAGTGGTTTGTCGATCTGGAGCTTTAACTGTTAGTGAAATAACTGCTGTTGGTATTGCAGCTATTTTTGTGCCTTTTGTTCATTTAGATTATCATCAATATTGGAATGCTATATCATTACAAAGAATGGGTGCAGCGGAAATTATTAAAGAATCTGAGTTTACAGTTGAACGAATCAGCAAAATATTTACTTGTTTAAATAGAGATATTTTATTAAAAATGGCAAAGCGTTCTAAAATGTTTTATATAGCCGATGCCACCCAACGTATTGCACAAATTTTGATGTCAGTATCTTCAAAAAATTAATTTAAATAATAGTTCTTATTGTTAATTAACTTAAATATATTAAATATGTAGAGAATAATTTTAAAGTGAATTATCAACGATTAACAGAATTACATACTTTTAATCCAAAGATGAATCGTATTAAACAAGTGCATTTTGTTGGTATAGGCGGTTCTAGTATGGGAGGAATTGCAGAGATTTTGGCTAATAAAGGATATCGTATTAGTGGCTCTGATGTAGTATCAAATAAATTAATTAAACGACTAGTTAGTTTAGGTATAAAAATTTTTTTTAATCATCATCCTGCTAATGTTAATAATGCTAATGTAGTTGTTATATCTAGTGCTATTTCTCAAGATAATCCGGAAGTACTTGCTGCTAGAAAAGCTTGTATTCCGATTATAAAACGTGCAGAAATGTTAGCTGAATTAATGAGATTTCGTTATGGTATTGCTGTTGCTGGTACTCATGGGAAAACTACCACTACAGCCATGCTTGCTAGTATTTATATGCAGGCTGGTTTAGATCCTACTTTTATTATTGGGGGAGAAATTAAAGCAATTGGTGTTAATGCTCAATTGGGATATGGTCCTTATTTAATTGTAGAGGCTGATGAAAGTGATGCATCATTTTTATTTTTGCGACCAATAATAGAAATTATTACCAATATTGATGCTGACCATATAGATGCATATGAGGGGAATTTTAATAATCTAAAAAAGACCTTTATTAATTTTATGCATAAGATACCATTTTATGGGTCCGTTATTGTATGTATAGATGATCCAATAATAAAAGAATTGATACCTAAAATAAACCGTCACATTGTGACTTATGGATTTAGTCCTGATGCTGATTTTTCAATTTGTGGATACAGTCAACAAGAAGAAAAAATATCTTTTTTATTAAAAAAAGACGGATCTTTGTTACAAGTCACCTTAAATATGCCTGGTCGCCATAATGCGTTAAATGCTGCTGCAGCTATCGCAGTGGCTTTTGAAGAGGGCATAAGTAATAGGACTATTTTACAAGCTATTTCTCAATATCAAGGTACATGTCGTCGTTTTGAGTGTTTAGGAAATTATAATTTGAAAGATATTAATGGTAAACAAGGGACAGTTATGCTAATCCATGATTATGGACATCATCCTACTGAATTAGATGTTACTATTAGAGCTATACGTAATGGCTGGTTTAATAGACGTTTAGTTATGATATTTCAACCTCATCGCTTTACTAGAATGAGAAATTTGTACAATGATTTTGTTAGAGTATTATCTAATGTAGATTTTTTGTTGCTTTTAAATATATATTCTGCTGGAGAAAATTCAATACCTGATGTTGATAGTTATTCTTTATGTAAATCTATTCGTCAATTTGGGAAAATTAATCCCGTTTTAGCCTTAGATATTACACAATTGTCATGTATTTTATCTGTGATTTTACAAAATAATGATTTAGTTTTAATGCAAGGTGCAGGTACTATTGGTGAAATAGCAAATAAATTAGCGCGTAATAATTTATTATTATGATAAAAATTTTAAATAAAATATTTTGTTAAAGGTAATATTAAATGTTTCGGGATGTTACAAATACACGAATACATAAGCTAAATAAATATTTTATATATTCTATTATAAAATACAATAATTATTATATTGGTTTATTTTTTTTTATATTAGTTTTTTTTGTTATTATTTGGAGTTCATTTAAAGTAATTTTATGGATGAGAGATGTTTCTCATTTGGAAGATTATCAATTATTTATTAATGGTCATTTAAATTATACAATTGATAAGGATATTAATTATGCTATTTCTGTTGCCGGTTCAAATCCAAATTTTATGCAATGTGATGTATTTGCTATTCATAAATATCTCAAAGAATTATCATGGATTAAAGAAGTTAGTGTACGTAAACAATGGCCTAATATATTAAAGATCAGAATTGTGGAATATGAACCAGTGGCATATTGGAATGATGTTTATATGTTAGATAGTAACGGTGTTATTTTTCAAATTCCAACGGAAAGAATGCATAAATATTTTTTGCCTATGTTATATGGATCTACTAGAGATGTACTAGATTTGTTAACCGGTTATTATTTGCTTAATGAGATTGTAACGTTCAGCAATTTTAAAATAAAATCTATAAAACTGGATAATCGTTATTCATGGCAAATAATATTACAAGATAATATTATATTGAAATTAGGTAGAAAAAATAAGGTAAAAAAATTACAAAACTTTATTAAGATTTATCCCTTTTTTCTTGAAAGCCTTAAAGATAAAGCTAAATATATTAGTTATATAGATTTGCGGTACGATCATGGTTTTGCTGTAGGTTGGATATCTTCCAATAATTAATAAATAATATAGTATAATTTTACCAGATAATAAAGATAATAATCAAAGGTCAATAATGATCAAAGTATTAGATAAAAGATTAGTAGTGGGATTAGAAATTGGTACAGCTAAAGTTGTTACGTTAGTTGGTGAAATATTACCTGATAGTATGGTAAATATTATTGGATTTGGTAGTTATCCGTCTCGTGGAGTGGATAAAGGTGGTGTAAATGATTTAGAGTCGGTAATCAAGTGTATACAGCGTGCCGTTGATGATGCTGAAGCAATGGCAGATTGTCAAATTTCATCTGTATATCTTGCATTATCAGGAAAACATATTACTTGTCAAAATGAAATTGGTATTGTTCCTATTTCAGAGGAAGAGGTTACACAGGAAGATGTAGATAATGTAGTACATACAGCTAAGTCAGTGCGTGTATGTGATGAACATCGTATTTTGCATGTTATCCCCCAGGATTATGCTATTGATTATCAAGAAGGTATTAAAAATCCTTTAGGTTTATCTGGAATAAGAATGCAGGCTAAAGTGCATTTAATTACGTGTCATAATGATATGGCAAAAAATATCGTTAAAGCAGTAGAACGATGTGGATTAAAAGTGGATCAATTAATTTTTGCTGGATTAGCTACTGGATATGCAGTTTTGACTGATGATGAACGTGAATTAGGTGTGTGTGTTGTAGATATTGGGGGTGGTACTATGGATATAGCAATTTATACAGATGGAGCATTACGTCATATCAAAGTTATTCCTTATGCTGGTAAAGTAGTAACTAGTGATATTGCATATGCTTTTGGGACTCCTTTTCATGAAGCTGAAATTATAAAAATTCGTTATGGTTGTGCTTTGCATTCTATCGTTGGTAAAGAAGAAAGTATTGATGTACCCAGTGTGGGTGGCCGTCCATCACGTAGTTTACAGCGTCAAATTTTAGCAGAAGTAATTGAACCTAGATATATTGAATTGTTAAATTTAGTAAATGATGAAATTTTACGATTGCAAGCTCAACTTCATCAACAGGGAGTAAAGAATCATTTAGCGGCAGGTGTTGTGTTAACTGGTGGTGGATCTCAAATTGATGGGTTGGTTTCTTGTGCACAAAAAGTCTTCAATACTCAAGTACGCATTGGGTCCCCATTAAATATTACCGGATTAATAGGTCATGTACAGAAACCTTATTATTCTACTGTTGTTGGTTTATTGCATTATGGTAAGGTTTCTCATTTAAATAATGATCTTGAAATAGATAGACGTACTTCATTTATTGCTTGGTTTAGACATATCAGTAGTTGGTTTAGAAAGGAATTTTTAGTGTATATATTCAGTTTATTAATAATTTAATTTTTAAAATCATAAAGATGATGGAGATATGTATTATGTTTGAGCCTATGGAGTTAACTAGCGATGCAGTTATTAAAGTAGTTGGAGTAGGTGGTGGAGGTGGTAATGCTGTTGAACATATGGTACGTGAACATATTGAAGGTGTAGATTTTTTTGTAATTAACACTGATGCACAAGCATTGAGAAAGATGTCTGTGGGGCAAACAATTCAGATAGGTAGTAATATTACAAAGGGTTTAGGTGCAGGTTCTAATCCAGAGATAGGTCGTACTGCAGCAGAAGAAGATCGAGATATATTGAGAGTCGCATTAGAGAAAGCTGATATGGTGTTTATTGCTGCCGGGATGGGTGGTGGCACTGGTACTGGTGCAGCTCCGGTAGTAGCGGAGATGGCAAAGGAACTAGGTGTTTTAACTGTAGCTGTAGTCACTAAGCCCTTCAGTTTTGAAGGTAAGAAACGTATGGCGTTTGCTGAACAAGGGATTGCTAAACTTGCTAAGTATGTTGATTCTTTAATTATTATTCCAAATGATAAATTACTTAAAGTGTTAGGTAGAGGAGTTTCTTTATTAGATGCTTTTGCCGCAGCTAATGATGTATTAAAAGGTGCTGTACAAGGTATTGCAGAGTTAATCACATGTCCTGGATTAATGAATGTAGATTTTGCTGATGTGCGTACAGTTATGTCTGAAATGGGTTATGCTATGATGGGATCAGGAATTGCTTGCGGTGATGATCGTGCTGAAGAGGCAGCCGAAATTGCTATTTCTAGCCCCTTATTAGAGGATATAGATTTGTCTGGGGCTCGTGGTGTGTTAGTGAATATTACTTCTGGTTTTGATTTACGTTTAGATGAATTTGAAACTGTAGGTAATACTATTCGTTCTTTTGCTTCTGATAATGCTACTGTTGTAATTGGAACATCTTTGGATCCGGAAATTAACAATGAAATACGTGTAACTGTAGTTGCAACTGGGATCGGTATGGATAAACGTTCAGAAATAATGTTAGTTACAGATAAACAAGATGTTTCAAATAGTATCAATAATCGTTATTGTGGATCTTCTAGCATGTCCAGTTTTTTACAAGAACAAGGCAAGGCAACATCAACTCAAGTAAATAACAAGGAAGACATGCAAATTAATAAAGAACCTGATTATCTAGATATACCTACTTTTTTAAGAAAATAATATATTAAATTTTCAATTTTTAAAATAATGCTTTGGTATATTTTAGTTGAAAGTCATCATTATGTATTTATTTAGGGTATTAGTGAAAATTTTTGAGATAGCAACAATGATTAAACAAAGGACATTAAGACGTATTGTACAAATTACCGGCATAGGACTACATACTGGGAAAGAAGTAACTTTAACATTGCGTCCTGCAGAAGCGAATACTGGAATTATTTATCGTCGCATAGATCTAACACCACCTGTAGATTTTCAGATGAACGTTACTGCAGTACGTGATACTACATTGTGTACTTGTTTGGTTAATGAATTAGGTGTACGTGTTTCTACTGTAGAACATTTAAATGCAGCTCAGGCTGCTTTGGGAATTGATAATGTTATTATAGAAGTTGATGCGCCTGAAATTCCTATTATGGATGGTAGTGCAAGTCCTTTTGTTTATTTGTTTTTAGATGCTGGTATTGAGGAATTGAATAGTGCAAAAAAATTTTTACGTCTTAAACAAGTAATCCGTGTTGAAGATGGAGATAAATGGGCTGCGCTTGCTCCATTTGACGGCTTTCAATTAGATTTTACTATTGATTATCAACATCCTGTCATTGATATAAATTTACAGCGTTATTTTTTTAATTTTTCAGCTGAATCTTTTGTAAAACAAATTAGCAGAGCACGTACATTTGGTTTTATACGTGATATAAAAAAATTGCGATCTCGTGGTCTTTTGTTAGGCGGTAGTTTTGATTGTGCTGTTGTAATGGATGACGATAAGATTTTAAATCAAGATGGGTTACGGTTTAATAATGAATTAGTCAGGCATAAGATGCTTGACGCTATTGGTGATTTATTTATTTGTGGTTATAATTTAATAGGTTCTTTTACTGCTTTTAAATCTGGACATGCTTTAAATAACAAATTGCTGCAGGCTGTTTTGCAAACCAGAGAGGCATGGGAAGTTGTTACCTTTGATGATAATGAATCTAAATTACCGCTAATGTTTAAATATTCACATTTGTTATGGCATGATCAGTTGAATTAATGATAAATTTCTTTTAATTAAATTTATGTATTTTAATTTAAGAAAATGAATTTTCAAATGTTAATTAGGTACATATTGATTAATTTAACTATGGATATCACTTGTATTTAAATGCAATAACTAAAACATAAGTAATTAGTTAAAGTTTGTTTTTAAATTATTTTAATTTGGTATTTAGCTCATAGCAAAATACTCAGTTTTGTAAAAAATTTCTTGTATTTAAATTTATATAATATAATTACTAGAGTTAGGAGAATTATTTTCATTTAATTTTTATACATAAACAATATTTAGATTAGAATAAAATTATATTTTATTGTATTTATGATGGCGTGAATTGAGACCATTTTTATTGAAATTACGTAATATTTAAATGAATTTTATTTATATTTTGTTTTTAATTTTGAATTTTTGTTAGTTATATTTATGTAATATAGAGTTTATTATGTTGGTAAGGTTATTCACTAAATTTTTTGGCAATCATAATGAACGTGTTTTACGTCGTATGAAAAAGATAGTTTCAATTATTAATGAGATGGAGTTTGATATAAAGAAATTAAGTGATAAACAGTTATCTGCTAAAACTAATGAATTTCGGATGAATCTTTCGCACGGTATAAATATTAATGATCTTTTACCTCAAGCTTTTGCAGTAGTGCGTGAAGCTAGTATCCGTGTTTTTGGTATGCGTCATTTTGATGTTCAATTATTAGGTGGTATGGTATTAAATAACCGTTGTGTAGCTGAAATGCGTACTGGAGAGGGTAAAACGCTTACCGCTACTTTACCTGCATATTTGAATGCTTTAAGTGGTCGAGGAGTTCACATAGTAACAGTGAATGATTATTTAGCGCAGCGTGATGCAAGTAATAATCGTCCTTTATTTGAATTTTTAGGTTTAAAAGTAGGTATAAATTTACCAGGTCAATCTTTGTCTGAAAAAAAGTCTGCGTATGCTGCAGATATTACTTATGGTACAAATAATGAATATGGATTTGATTATTTGCGTGATAATATGGTTTTTAATTCAGAAGATAGAGTTCAGCGTTCGTTATATTATGCTTTAATAGATGAGGTTGATTCTATTTTAATTGATGAAGCCAGAACTCCTTTGATTATTTCAGGTCCAATGGAAGGTACTTCTAAATTATATTATTTAGTAAATAAGCTTATTCCTTATTTGATTCGTCAAGATAAGGAGGATTCAGATAAATTTCAAGGTAAAGGGCATTTTGTAGTAGATGAAAAAACTCGTCAGGTGATACTTACAGAGCGTGGTTTAGTATTGATTGAAAAATTAATGGTTGATGCTGGTATTATGAATATAGGAGAATCTTTGTATTCGTCTTCTAATATTATATTAATGCATCATGTTAATGCTGCTTTACGCGCCCATGTACTGTTTATGCGTGAAGTAGATTATATTATTAAAAATGGTAATGTATTAATTGTAGATGAACATACAGGGAGAGTTATGCCTGGTCGTCGTTGGTCTGATGGATTACATCAGGCAATAGAAGCTAAAGAAAATTTAATTATTCAAAATGAAAATCAAACATTGGCTTCGATTACTTTTCAAAATTATTTTCGTTTGTATGAAAAGTTAGCAGGAATGACTGGTACTGCCTATACTGAATCTTTTGAATTTAAGGATATATATAAAATGGATACTATTGTAATTCCTACAAATTGCCCGATGATTCGCAATGATTTACCTGATTTAATTTATATGACGGAAAATGAAAAAATTGACGCTATCATCCAAGATATTAAATCTTGTAATAAACGTGGTCAACCGGTTTTAGTTGGAACAATTTCAATTGAAAAATCTGAAGTTATTTCTAATGCTTTAAAAAGTGCAGGGATTGTGCATAAAGTTTTAAATGCTAAGTTTCATGCTACAGAAGCAGAAATTATTTCTCAAGCTGGTAAGCTTGGTGCAGTGACTATAGCTACTAATATGGCTGGTCGTGGTACTGATATTATATTAGGTGGTAATTGGCGTTCAGAGTTATCTTCTTTAGATAATATTGACGAGCAGTCATTATTACATATGAAATCTTCATGGAAAAGATCTCATGATGCAGTATTAGACGTTGGTGGCTTACACATTATAGGTACTGAACGACATGAATCTCGACGTATTGATAATCAGTTGCGTGGTCGTTCTGGTAGACAAGGAGATGTTGGTTCTTCTCGTTTTTATTTATCTATGGACGATTCTTTAATGAGAATTTTTGTTTCTGATAAAGTAACAGATGTTATGCGTAAATTAGGATTGAAAGTTGGAGAAGCTATTGAACATTCTTGGATTAGTAAAACTATTTCTCATGCTCAGCGGAAAGTAGAAAATAGAAATTTTGATATTCGTAAGCAACTCTTAGAATATGATGATGTTTCTAATGATCAACGACGTGTTATTTATACGCAGCGTAATAGTTTATTAGATATGGATGATATTGGTGATTTAGTGGCTAGAATTCGTGATGATGTTGTTACTAAATTATTAATGGTTTATATGCCGTTACCTTTTTTAGAAAAAAAATGGAATATTAGTTTATTAGAAAGACGTTTTCGTGATGATTTTTATTTTAATATTTATATTTTAAAATGGTTAGATAAAGAACCTGATTTGTATACTAAAGGAAAAGAATTATATAAGCGTGTATTAGTAGAATTTAGAAGTTATCATCAACTTAAAAAAGAAAATATTGGTTATAATATAGTGCGTAGTATTGAGAAAGGTATTATGTTACAGGTTTTTGATTATTTATGGAAAGAGCATTTAGCTGCTATGGATTATTTGCGTCAAGGTATTCATTTGCGTGGTTATGCACAAAAAGATCCTAAACAAGAATATAAAAAAGAAGCTTTTAAGATGTTTGCAAATATGTTAGAGACTTTAAAATATGAAGTTATAAGTAAAATTAGTAAATTTTTATTTAATTCTTCTTTAACAGCTAAAGAAATAAGTAGGAATGAGGATTGTCCTTGTAAATCTGGTAAAAGGTTTAAACAATGTCATGGTAAATTATAATAGTCTTATTTTAGTTAAATATTTTATTTACTTATCTTAAGATAAAATTTATGTAAATCGATAATGTTGTTTATTATATCTATTTTCTTTAATCTGTCATTCTGAATAAGATCATGTGCTATATTTAAACGAGATTGACGATTTGTTTGTGAATCTAATATTTTTTTGGCTTGGGTTTTACAGATATTATCTCTATTTATGATTCTGATGATTTGGTTGTCAGGATTTGTATCTATTACTAAAATGCGATTTGCTATTTTTTTTAAATTATTTTCGACAAGAAGAGGTATATTCCAGATTATATATGGTGATTTTGTTGATTTAAATTGTTTTTTAGTTTCTTTACGAATTAATGGATGGAGAAGCTTGTTAAGCCATATCCTATCTGTAGTATTATTAAAAATTTTTTTTCTAAGAATTTTTCTGTTTAATGTTCCATTTTGATTTAGTATAGACATACCAAATCTTTCAGTAATACTAAGTATATTTTGACTTTTCGGTTGTAAAATTTTTCTAGCAATACAATCAGCATCTATTACAGTGATACCTAAATGAGAAAAGATATTTGATATTGTACTTTTCCCACTACAAATACCTCCTGTAAGAGCAATAATGAAGTTCATGATTTATTTTCATTTGTATTGTAATAATTTCGTTCTACAAAATTTAAGTTTAGTTTCTTATGACAATGTTATAATTTAGTTTTGATCAATTAGTCAATATTAAATAATAAATGATATAATAGGTTAAAGTTATTTAAAGTGTATTTGTTAACTTCAATAGATTGAGTTTATTGGAGTTCTTATCTAATTTTATGTTAATGTTTATGTTTTTGTGTAAATGATGTTATGTTTATTTTATAATATAAAGAACGAATTGAGTATTATTATGTTTTATTTTAATTTATTTGTGTTTTTATTTTTTTTGAATTTTTATAATATAATCTGATGTTTAATTTTGAAGATATTTATTTATAGCAAGATTTTTATATAATCTTTATTTTGTTATTATGATATAAATAAAATTTAATTATAGCAGTCGTGTTTTGTTGTATTTTATTTGTCATTATTCATAGGTTTAATAATGAGGTGGGTGTTGTTTTTGTTTTTATCCAAATTAATAAGATGTATAAGTAAATGTGTGTTTTATTTTTGAAAATTTAATATTTATATTATTCATTTCAGAATGAAGGGTTTAATAAAATTTGGGTTGGATTAATAGTTGGATATGCGTTTATTTAATAAATGTTTATTATTCAAGAATTAGCATTATTTAGTTTTGTTTAATAATGTTCGTTTATTATAATGTATGTTTTGACTTGATTAAACAAATAAATATTTATTAAATGGGGAGTAATTTTTACATTGAAGGTTTATTTATTTTACTTAAATTGCTTGAATTTTAATTTGTTGATGATAGCATCTTTATAATAAAATTTAATTATATTATATTTTATCAGTAAGATTTTTACTATTTCGTGTTTATTTTATAATTTATGATAATTTGTTTACGTGATACTTGATAGATCAGTTTTATTTTCATTAATGACAAGTATTCAAAATTATTAAAATATAAACATAAATTTTGATTTATGATAAATTATATTTTATAAGGTTATTTTGTTTTTTTGTTTACAGACAAATTTTAATTAATTTAGAACACATGAAGGAATATACCATGTCTGAGTATTTAATTGATGACGTGGATCCGATCGAAACAAGTGAGTGGCTTCAAGCGATTGTTGCAGTCGTTCGTGAAGAGGGGATCGAGCGAGCACGGTTTTTGATTGATCAAGTTATAATTACAGCAAATAAGAATGGTGTAAAATTTTACGATAAAACAGTAAATAAAGATTATATTAATACTATCTCTGTTGATGATGAACCAAAATATCCCGGTAATTTAAAATTAGAGCATAGGATATGTTCTGCTGTTCGTTGGAATGCTCTTATTATGGTGTTACGAGCATCAAAAAAAAAATTGGATTTAGGTGGTCATATAGCTTCTTTTCAATCAGCTGCTACCATTTATGAGGTTTGTTTTAATCATTTTTTTAGAGCTCAAAATGAATATGACACCGGTGATTTGGTATATTTTCAGGGTCATATTGCACCTGGTATATATGCTCGTGCTTTTCTTGAGGGAAGATTAACTGAAGATCAGTTAGATAGTTTTCGTCAAGAAGTATATCAAAATGGCTTATCTTCTTATCCGCATCCAAAGTTGATGCCGGAATTTTGGCAATTCCCTACTGTTTCAATGGGTCTTAGTTCTATTGCTGCTATTTATCAGGCCAAATTTTTAAAATATTTAGATCATCGTGGTTTGAAAGACACCAGTAATCAAACAGTTTATGCTTTTTTAGGAGATGGAGAGATGGATGAACCTGAATCTAAAGGCGCTCTTAATATTGCAACTCGGGAAAAATTAGATAACCTTATATTTGTAATCAATTGTAATTTGCAACGTTTAGATGGTCCTGTCATTGGTAATGGTAAGATTATTAATGAATTAGAAAATTTGTTTATTGGATCAGGATGGGAGGTGATTAAAGTTATTTGGGGTAGTTTATGGGATGATTTATTTCGTAGAGATTATAGCGGAAAATTAATTCAGTTAATGAATGAAACAGTTGATGGAGATTACCAAACTTTTAAGTCTAAAAATGGTGCTTATATACGTGAACATTTTTTTGGTAAATATCCAGAAACAAAAGATTTAGTGAAAAATATGAGTGATGATGAAATATGGTCATTAAATCGTGGCGGTCATGATGCTAAAAAAATTTTTGCTGCTTTACAAAAAGCTAAGAAAACAATTGGAAAACCAGTTGTTATTTTAGCTCATACTGTTAAAGGTTATGGTATGGGTGTATTTGCAGAAGGTATGAATATTGCTCATCAAGTAAAAACAATAACTACAGAAGGAATGCGTTATTTTCGTGATCGTTTTAGGTTAGAAAATATTGGTAATGATCAGATTGAATCCTTATCTTATATTACTTTACGCAGTGATTCTGATGAATATAGATATTTGCATGAAAGACGTAGGATTTTGCATGGATTTTTACCTAAAAGATTAAAAAATTTTACTGGTTCATTGGAATTACCTCGTTTTGAAGATTTTCAACCATTGTTAGGAATACAAGAAAAAAAGATTTCTACTACTATTGCATTTATTCGTGTATTAAATATTTTATTGGAAAATAAAGGGATTCAAAATAGGTTAGTGCCTATTATTGCAGATGAAGCTCGTACATTTGGTATGGAAGGTTTATTTCGTAAAATTGGTATTTATAGTTCAACAGGTCAATGTTATACGCCACAAGATTACGGACATTTAGCTTATTATCGTGAAGATTTAAAAGGACAAATTTTGCAAGAAGGTATAAGTGAACTTGGTGCTCTTTCTTCTTGGTTAGCTGCAGCAACTTCTTATGCTACTAATGATTATCCTATGATTCCATTTTATATTTTTTATTCTATGTTTGGTTTTCAGAGGACGGGAGATTTATGTTGGGTTGCTGCTGATCAACAAGCACGAGGTTTTTTAATTGGAGGGACTTCTGGTCGTACTACATTAAATGGGGAAGGATTACAACATGCTGATGGTCATAGTCATATTCAATCATTGATTGTTCCTAATTGTATTTCATATGATCCTGCTTTTGCTTATGAAGTTGCCGTCATTATTTATGATGGATTAATTCGTATGTATGGTAAACGAGCAGAAAATATATATTACTACATAACCATTACAAACGAAAAATATTTTATGCCTGCTATACCAGAAGGAGTAGAAGAAGGTATTAAAAGAGGTATTTATAAATTGGAATCTTTTCCAGGTGATATAAGTAATATTCAGTTAATGGGATCAGGTGCTATTTTACAATGTGTACGTAAAGCAGCAAAAATTTTATCTAGAGAATATGGAATAGGTTCTGATGTATATAGTGTCACTTCATTTACTGAGTTAGCTCGAGATGGACAAGATTGTGAACGTTGGAATATGCTTCATCCTAAAAAGAAGCCTAGAATTCCTTATGTATCTACTGTGTTGAATGATGCACCTGTAATTGTATCTACTGATTATATGAAGTTATTTGCTGAACAGATTCGTGGATTTATTCCTTCTCAAAATTTCTTTGTTTTAGGAACAGATGGTTTCGGACGTTCAGATAGTAGAGAAAATTTACGGCATTATTTTGAAATAGATGCTGGTTATATAGTTGTAGCGTCTTTAAATAGGTTAGTAAAGATTGGTAAAATTAGTGTAGATCAGGTAATAAATGCCATTAATATTTTTAATATTGATGTTGATAGGATTAATCCTCGTTTAGAATAAGCGCTTGAGGTAGAGTAAAATATGGCGATAGCAATGAATATGCCAGATGTTGGTGTTAATGAAGTAGAAATAATTGAAATTATGGTGAAAGTAGGTGATTTTATTAAAGTTGGTCAATCACTTATGGTAGTAGAAAGTGATAAAGCATCTATGGATGTTCCATCTACGTTTACTGGTGTTATTGAATCTATTCCTATCAGTGTAGGAGATAAAATTAAAACTGGTTCTTTAATTATGTTTTTTGATATTAAAGATAATATAACTAAATCTATGTCTGACAATAATAAAAATAATTTGGTATCTACGTTTTCTCAAAAGAATAATCAAGATAAATTGATGAATATTGATTATCGTGGTTCGTCCTATATACATGCAACGCCATTGATTCGTCGTATGGCGCGAGAGTTTGGGATTAATCTATCTCATGTTAAAGGTAGCGGGCATAAAGGTAGGATTTTAAGAGAAGATGTTCAAAGTTATATTAAAAATTCCTTAGATTGTAATCGTTTTATTTTTAATTCTGATTTAAATTGTGTAGCGAATATTTTACATGATATATCATCTTCACCTGATATAAATTTTCGAAAATTTGGCAATGTACAGGAAGTGAAATTAAATCGTGTTCAGAAAATTTCTGGAGCTAATTTATATCGTAATTGGATAATGATTCCCCATGTTACACAATTTGATGAAGTTGATATTACTGAAGTAGAAAAATTTCGTAAACAGCAAAATTCTGATTTTGAGAAAAAAAAAATATCTATAAAAATTACTATTTTAATATTTATTATGAAAGCGGTAGCTAAAGCATTAGAAAAATTGCCACGTTTTAATAGTTCTTTATCAAAAGATGGTAAAATGTTGATTTTAAAAGAATATATTAATATTGGTATAGCAGTGGATACTTCTAGTGGATTATATGTTCCAGTTTTACGTGATGTTAATAAAAAAGGTGTAATTGTTCTTTCTCGTGAACTTGCAGAAATTTCTAAAAAGACTCAGTCTGGTGGTAAATTTACTGCTTTGGATTTACAAGGTAGTTCTTTTACTATATCTAATTTAGGTGGAATAGGTGGCGCATCGTTTACACCTATTATTAATGCACCGGAAGTAGCTATTTTGGGTGTTTCTAGATCTTTGGTTAAACCAGTATGGAATGGTAAAAAATTTATTCCTAGATTAATGCTACCATTATCGTTATCATATGATCATCGTGTTATAGATGGTGCAGATGGTGCGCGTTTTATTACCTTAATTAATCAGATTATGTCTGACATTCGCTATCTAATAATGTAGACTTATTAATTTTTAAATAGCTTAAAAATTAATAAGATAATTTTAATAATATTAAATTTTGAATTGTCAGAGATTATTAATTTATTAATTTTAATAAACTAAGAGGTTAATTTTTATGATAGTTGCTCAAAAAATAAAAACGCAAGTTGTAGTATTAGGAGCGGGTCCTGGAGGTTATTCTGCAGCTTTTAGATGCGCAGATTTGGGCAAAAAAGTTATTCTTGTAGAAAATTATTCTAATTTAGGTGGCGTGTGTCTTAATGTTGGTTGCATCCCTTCAAAAACATTATTGCATTTTTCTAAATTACTGAGAGAAATGAAATTATTTGCTAATTATGGTCTTGTTTCTATAGATAAAATTCAAATTAATTTTGATAAATTGCTTTCTTGGAAAAAGAAGATAATTGATAAGCTTGCATTTGGTTTAAATAATATGTCTAGTTTGCGAAAGATAAGAATAATTCATGGGTATGGTAAATTCATTGATTCTAATGTTTTAAGAGTAGAAAGCAATTCTGATATTTTTGAAATTTATTTTGATTATGCAATTATTGCCACTGGTTCTCAATCCATGCAATTATCTTGTATTTCTTATAATGATTCACGTATTTGGAATTCTACTGATGCGTTAAAATTACAAAAAGTACCAGATAAATTATTAATTGTTGGTGCAGGTGTTATTGGTTTGGAAATGGCTACCATATATAGTGCTTTAGGGTCAAAAATTGATTTAGTGGAAATTTCTGAAAATCTTATTCCAATACTAGATGATGATATAATAAAAATATTTACTAAATGTATCAGGGGTCAATTTAATTTAATTCTGGGTACTAAAATAACAATGGTTAGTTGTAAGAAAGAAGGTATATTTGTCAGTATGAAAAAAAATGATAATTTATTACCGGATGTTAAATTATATGATGGCTTGTTAGTTGCTATTGGGCGTACGCCAAATAGTAGATTTTTAGGAGTTGATTTGTTAGGAGTAAAGTTGGATTCTCATGGATTTATTGTTGTTAATAAACAGATGTGTACTAGTTTATCTCATATTTTTGCAGTGGGTGATGTTGTTGGTCAACCTATGTTAGCTCATAAAAGTATTTATGAAGGACATGTAGCTGCTGAAGTAATTGCTGGGCTAAATAGTTATTTTGACCCAAAAGTAATTCCCTTTGTGATTTATACTGATCCAGAATTAGCTTGGGTTGGTTTAACTGAAAAAATTGCTCAAGAAAAAAATATTTCTCATGAATCAGCTGTTTTTCCCTGGTTAGCTTCAGGTCGTGCTGTTTCTTCTAATTATCAACAAGGTGTGACTAAGTTGCTTTTTGATAAAAGTACTCATAAAATAATTGGTGGTACAGTAATAGGTACAAATAGTAGTGAATTATTAGGAGAAATAGGTTTAGCAATTGAAATGGGATGTGATGCTGAAGATATTTCTATGACTATGCATGCTCATCCAACCTTATATGAATCAATAGGATTAGCCGCTTCAATATATGAAGGTTCAATTACTGATATATTGAATATAAAAGCAAGATCGAATTGAATTGAAGGCCTTATTTTAGTTTAGTTATTTATGTTGAGTAATAACAAACTTTCAAACTTTACTATTATAAGTTCTTTGATTGTAGTATGTATATGTAAATATGATTATATTTTGTTAATTAAGTTTTTGATGAATATGTTGTTTATTATAGAAAGGTGCTACGACAGTTTTTATAAATAAGGTTAAAAATTGAGTTTATATTTTAATTTTCCACTAATTACATGTAGCTAAAAATTGAATATGCTATATAAAATTTAAATTAGATTTAATATAGTTCCAAGATTGTTTTTTTTTTAAAATATTTAAGTGATGTGTGATTCTTTTTTTATCTGGTAAATATAATTCAGGATCTAGTTCAATTAATGGATATAGCATGAATTCTCTGTTGTAGAGATCATAATGGGGTATTATTAGATTCGTTGCGTGAACAATATAGTTCCCAAAAAGTATAATGTCTAAATCTAATGTTCTGGATGTCCAACGTGATTTTGTTGTTCTAACGCGTCCTTGTTTATATTCAATTATCTGTAAATAATTAAGTAATGATCTTGGATCAAGAGCAGTTTGTAGTTTGGCTACTGCATTAATAAATTCTGGTTGATTTAATGAATATAGAGGAGGATTAGAATAATAAGAGGAATGCTCAATTAATTTAGTTTCTGGAATTTCAGATATTTTACGAAGAGCATTAGTTATTTGTTGTTTAGGATTTGATAGATTACTGCCTAAAGATATCCATACATATTCGATCATATAGTTTTATGTTTATTTTGAAAAATTTTTATTTTATTATTTAATATTAAATTAAATCTGAATTGATACTATAATTTCATTATCTTATTATTTGTTTTTACGAATTTCAGCCAAAGTTTTACAATCGATACATAAATTAGTTGTTGGGCGGGCTTCTAATCGACGAATACCTATTTTAATATCACAAGATTCACAAAAACCAAATTTTTTCTCTTTTATTTTATGTAAAGTACTTTCTATTTTTTTTATAAGTTTTCTCTCTCTAGCTCGATGGCGCAATACAAGATTAAATTCTTCTTCTTGTGCTGCGCGATCTATTGGATCAGGGAAATTAGTCGCTTTACTTTGCATATTTGAAGTTGTGCGCTTTATTTCATTTTCTAATTGATTATGCCAGGCTTTTAGAATTCGTGTAAAATGTATAAGTTGTGCGTCATTCATATACTTTTCATTTTGTTTTTCTTCATAAGGATTTACTCCAGCCATTGATAGAATACTTAGAGAAGATATTTTACGTTTTGTTTGTTTTTGCATAATTTTTGCAATCCCATGATGTTCAAAATTTAGTTTTGTTAATAGTATTTCAAGTAAATAATTATTTATAATGACATAAGTATAATAACCATAAATTAAACAAAATTGATTATATTTATAGTTTATGATTTTTATTTTATAGTAAATATATCACTATATCATATAATTTTATTAATATATTATCTAATGTGTAATATTGTATTATTAAGATATCTTATAATTTAAGTCAATTATTTTGACTTGTAATATTTGCTAAGTTGGTATTTTATTATTTTGTTATTTTAGTTATCTTTGATGATAATTAGTGATTTAAATTTTAAATTTAAATTTTATACAAAAGAGTTTCTGACTAACTAATCTTAAACAATTAAATCGTATTCTAAAAATATGAAATCCATTAGTTATTATAGATCTTCAAATCGATATTTTACAAAAGTTTTTTTATATAAAATATTTTTTTATATTATTTTGATAGTGTTTATGTTGATAGTTAGTTATGGTGTTTATTTAAATGCTAAAATACATAGTCGTGTTGGTAATAAAGTATGGCAATTACCCATGACTATTTATAGTCGTATGATAAATTTAGAACCAGATATGGTGTATACTTGTAAAGATATTGTGGATTTATTAGAAAGTATGCATTATCGTCAAGTATCTAAAATTACTAGTCCTGGTGAATTTATTATACAATCTAATTGTGTGATTGAATTATTGCGTAGATCTTTTAGTTTTCCAGATGGTAAAGAAAAGGAGGTTCGTGTTTGTATTACTTTTTCTGAAGGTAAATTATTAAAAATTACAAATTTAGATACCGGATATGATTTTAGGATTTTTCGTCTTGATCCTAAATTAATAGGTGTTGTAAATCAGTCGCACAGAATACAAAGGTTATTTGTTCCTAGATCTGGCTTTCCAGATACGTTGATTAAGACGTTAATTATCGTTGAAGATCAATATTTTTATCAGCATGATGGAATAAATTTGTTTTCTATAGGACGAGCTTTATTGGCTAATTTATCAGCTGGACATACAGTACAAGGAGGTAGTACTTTGACGCAACAATTAGTAAAAAATTTATTTTTATCTAGTGATCGATCGTTTTGGCGTAAATTTAACGAAATTTATATGTCTTTAATTCTTGATTATCGATGTAGTAAAGATCGTATACTTGAGTTATATTTAAATGAAGTTTATTTTGGTCAAAACGGCGATGATCAGATTCGTGGCTTCCCACTGGCTAGCTTGTATTATTTCGGACGTCCAGTAAGTGAGTTAAGTATTGATCAGCAATCAATGTTAGTAGGTATGGTGAAAGGAGCGTCATTATATAATCCTTGGCGTAATCCTAAAATAGTATTAGATCGTCGTAATAAGATTTTAAAGTTATTAGAACTCAAGAAGATTATATCTAGTGAATTATATGTTATGCTCAACGCGTTACCATTAGGTGTGAAGTTAAGAGGTGAAGTATTAACTCCTCACCCAGCATTTATTCAAATGGTTTATGAGGAACTATATAGTAAATTTGGCAGTCTTATTGATAATCATTTTGGTTTAAAAATATTTACTACTTTAGATCCCTTGTCACAAAATGCAGCAGAAAAAGCAATGGATATAGGTATTAACGCACTGCGCGTTAGCCGTTGTATTAACGATTTAGAAGGAGCTATAGTAATAGTAGATCGTTTTAGTGGTGAAATACGAGCTGTGGTAGGGGGGAGTAACCCTCAATTTGCTGGATTTAATCGTGCAATGCAGGCCAGACGTTCTATTGGTTCTTTAGCTAAACCAGCTACTTACCTCGCTGCCCTTAGTGAACCTAATAAATACCGATTAAATACGTGGATTGCAGATGCTCCTTTAATGATAAAGCAAAAAAATGGTATAATTTGGTCTCCTAAAAATTATGATAGAAAATTTCGTGGAAAAGTAATGTTAATAGATGCCTTGACTCAGTCTTTAAATATACCTACTGTAAATCTTGGTTTATCTATTGGATTAAAAAATATTATTGATTTATTAAAAAAATTAGGAATTCCTTCCTCATCATTAACTTCTTTTCCGTCTATGCTTTTGGGTGCTTTGAGTTTAACGCCATTAGAAGTAGTTCAAGAGTTTCAAACTATAGCTAGTGGTGGTAATTATGCTCCTTTATCATCAGTACGTTCGATTGTAGATGAAGATGATATTGTTTTATATCACAGTTTTCCACAGGCATTTCGCGTAATACCCGCTGAAGCAGCTTATTTAATATTGTATGCTATGCAACAAGTGGTATCATGCGGGACGTCTTATCCTCTTTATAAAAATTTTCCTTTTACCTATTTAGCTGCTAAAACAGGTACTACCAATGATTTGCGTGATAGTTGGTTTGTTGGTATTGATGGTAAAGAGGTTACTACAATTTGGGTAGGTAGAGATAACAATTGTACAACTAAATTAACCGGATCTAATGGAGCTTTAACTTTGTACAATTTTTATTTAAAATATCATTCGCCTCTTCCTTTAAGTTTGATACCACCTAATGGTATTATCAAAATGTTTATTGATTGTTATGGTAATTTTGTATCTGATGAGTTATATGCGTCACGTGTTTTGCCAGTGTGGACAAATGATCCTCAGTCATTGTTTTTTCAGAGTGAACGAATTGTTAGTTATTCTCAATTTCAAAATGATGGAGATTTTTCTTTTAGTTTAAAAAATGAAAATGATTTTTTTAATTGGATCCATAATTTATTTAATTTGTAAGTTTTAATACAAATTGCATAGTTTTATTGAATATGATGTTTGAAATTATTCAATTATATAATTTTTATGGATGAGGTTTACTATTGTTTTGATATTTTATCTTTTACTAAGTTATTTTTTGATTTTATTCATAAGTAATTTAAGTATAAATTGTAGTTAATAAAATTTTATTTTATCGCAATAGTAATTTATGTTTTATAGTTTTATTTTTATGACTTTAGAAACAAAGAGTATTATGTTTAATATTCTAAATTTTATACATGAATTTATGAGGTTAATTGATATGATAAATAATAAGATTAATTTTCCTTTAGAGTGTACTGATTTTGCCGCGAAAATAATTAATAATCTTGTATTAAGCGAAGGTAATGATAATTTAAAATTACGTATATATATTGTCGGTGGAGGATGTAATGGATTTCAATATGGTTTTACTTTAGATGAAAATATTAACGATGGAGATTTATGTATCAAGAAAAATGGCGCTATATTAGTTATTGATCCTTTAAGTTTGCAATATCTAACTGGCGCTTTAATTGATTATCATGAAGGATTAAAAGGTTCCCGTTTCGTTGTGATTAATCCTAATGTTAAAAGAACTTGTAGCTGCGGGTTATCTTTTAATATCTAAAATATTATTATTTGTTTAATAATTCTTCAATGTTTAACTTGTGGTTTTAACTAGTTTTTAAATATTTAATGTCGAATTAAGGTGTTTTATTTTATAAAATTATACTCAAAATTTGAGTAATTTAGTATTTGTAAATAATAGGTTATTTTGAATTTTAATTAAAATTATTTTCAATAACTTGATGTAAAGTATAACAATAAAAGATTATCATACATATATAAAAATTATATTTGTAATAAAGTATTACATGATAATTATACTTAAATCAAATTCAAAATTAGATTCATTATTTTAATTAAATGGAAATGTTTAATTATTTTAATGGTGATGTATGTTTTATTAGGAAGATTTTGGATTTTTAAGGATTTGTAATATCAACTTAAATAGCTGGTATTTATTGTTTTCCTTATATTATGTTTAATTATGTACAAGAGTTATAATAATTTATTTATAAATTTTAAAGTTAAAATCATTTAAAATTTTTTTAGTTATTTAGATATTTCAATTTTAATTACGTTACAATTAAGATTATTTTTTAGATTTATAATTATAGAATGTTTTTTTGTTTTGATGATTCTTGTATATCGTAAATAATTATATAATTGGTTGATTTTGATGTTTATTGAAAATTGTTTAATTTAGGTGTATACTCGCGGGGTATTTTTTGTGTTTATAGATAAATATTAAATTAGATTATTTAGTTTTAGGTTACGATGTGGTGGTTAATTATATTTTTGTGACTGGAGGAGTGGTTTCATCTTTAGGAAAGGGTATTGTTACAGCATCTTTAGGAGCTATTCTTGAAGCACGAGGTCTTAACGTAACTATAATGAAGTTAGATCCGTATATAAATGTAGATCCAGGTACTATGAGTCCTATTCAACATGGGGAAGTTTTTATAACTGAAGATGGTGCAGAAACAGATTTAGATTTAGGTCATTATGAAAGATTCATTCATACTAAAATGACTCGTCGTAATAATTTTACGGCTGGGCGTATATATGCTGACGTTTTGTATAAAGAACGTCGTGGAGATTATTCAGGGGCTACAGTGCAGGTTGTGCCTCATATTACTAATGAGATAAAAAAAAATATTATAGATTGTGCTGGAAGTTACGATGTTATTTTAGTCGAAATTGGCGGAACTGTTGGCGACATTGAGTCATTACCTTTCTTGGAGGCTATACGTCAAATGGCAGTAGAGAATGGTCGTGCACGGACTTTGTATGTACATTTGACTTTATTGCCTTATATTTCTGCTTCTGGCGAGTTAAAAACTAAACCAACTCAGCATTCTGTGAAAGAATTGCTGTCTATTGGTATTCAGCCTGATATTTTAATTTGTAGATCTAACAAAGTAGTTTCAAAAAATGAAAGAAGAAAAATTGCTTTATTTTGCAATGTATCTTCGCGTGCTGTAATTTCATTGGAGGATGTCAGTTCTATTTATAGAATACCAATTTTATTAAGATTTCAAGGTGTTGATGATTTTATTTGTAATTTTTTTAATTTACATTGTCGTAAACCTGATTTATCCATATGGAATGAAGCGCTTTATCAAGAAGATCATCCAACAAATGAAGTGACTGTTGGGTTAGTAGGTAAGTATGTTATTTTACCTGATGCTTATAAATCTATTTTTGAAGCATTAAAGCATGCTGGATTGAAGAATCGTACTTTAGTGAATATTTGTTTGATTGATTCTCAGGATATAGAAAATCAGGGTATATCTGTAATGAAAAAAAAAATAGACGCTATCTTGATTCCTGGTGGTTTTGGTTATCGTGGTATAGAAGGTAAAATTATGGCCGTCCAATATGCTCGTGAAAATAAAATTCCATATTTAGGTATATGTTTGGGCATGCAAGTAGCTTTAATTGAATTTGCTAGACATGTAGTTGGAATGAAAGATGCTAATTCTACTGAATTTGTACCAGATTGTCAGTATCCTGTTGTTGCGCTTATTTCTGAATGGCAAAGTGCATGTAGTAATTTAGGTACTTTAAGTACAAAGGATAGTTCTTCTAATATGCGTCTTGGTGGTCATTTGTGTTATTTAATGCAAAATAGTATAGTTTATCAAATATATGGAAAATCAGTTATATTAGAACGTCATCGTCATAAATATGAAGTTAATAATTTATTATTGAAACAAATTGAATTAGCAGGAATGCATTTTGTTGGTTTTTCAGAAAATACCAATTTAGTAGAAATTATTGAACTTTCTAATCATCCGTGGTTTATTGCTAGTCAATTTCATCCGGAATTTACTTCTACTCTGCGTGATGGTCATCCTTTATTTATAAGTTTTATAAAAGCTGCTACTTATTATCATCAGCATACGGAAAAATGAATTTTGTATTGTCATTATTTATCTGTCTAAATTGTTTTTATTTTTATCATACAATATAATATGAAGTATGAATAAATGTTTATGATAAAGGAAAATTCTATGTCTAAAATTATAAAAGTAGTTGGTAGAGAGATTATTGATTCTCGAGGTAATCCCACAGTAGAAGCGGAAGTACATTTAAAAAGTGATTGTATAGGTTTAGCATCAGTTCCATCGGGAACATCCATTGGTTCTCATGAAGCATTTGAATTACGAGACAAAGATTGCCATAGATTTTGTGGTAAAGGAGTGATGAAAGCAGTGAATGCAATAAATGGACCTATTATGAATGCGTTAATAGGTCAGAATGCAGAAGAACAAGATACCGTTGATCAAATTATGATTGAGTTAGACGGCAGCTATAATAAATCAAAATTTGGAGCTAATGCTATTCTTAGTGTATCTTTAGCTGTTGCTAAAGCTGCAGCTTTTTTTAAAAAAGTACCTTTATATCAACATTTTTCTGATCTTAGTAATGATGGTTCTGCACAACAATTTTCCATGCCATTACCTATGATGAATATTCTTAATGGCGGCAAACATGCTGATAATAATATTGATATTCAAGAATTTATGATTCAGCCAGTGGGTGCTAGCAGTATTAAAGAAGCAATTCGTATTGGTGTAGAAATATTTCATAATTTAGGTATGATTTTAAAAAAAGAGGGTATGAGTATTACGGTTGGTGATGAGGGAGGTTTCGCCCCTAATTTAGGATCAAATATTGTTGCATTAGATTTTATAAAGGAAGCTATAGAATCTGCAGGATATATATTTGGTCAAGATGTTACTTTAGCTATAGATTGTGCTGCTTCAGAATTATTTGATGTATCTACTGGTAAATATATAATGAAAAATGAAGACAAAATTTTTAACTATAAGGAGTTTGTTCATTATTTAGAAATATTGTCCCAACGATATCGAATTTTATCTATTGAAGATGGGTTAAGTGAACTAGATTGGGAAGGTTTTATTTATTTGACCCAAATATTAGGTAATAAAATTCAGTTGGTTGGTGATGATTTATTTGCCACTAATATTAATTTACTTAGAAAAGGGATAGCAAATAAAGTTGCGAATGCTATTCTTATTAAACCTAACCAAATAGGTTCATTAACAGAAACTTTTTCAGTAATTAAGATGGCTAAAAAGGCTGGATATAGTACAATTATTTCCCATCGTTCAGGTGAGACTGAAGATACGACTATTGCTGATTTAGCTGTCGGCACTGCCGCGGGTCAGATAAAAACTGGATCTTTGCGTTGCTCGGATCGTTTGGCTAAGTATAATCAATTGATTCGTATTGAGGAATCTTTAAAATTTAAGGCTCCATTTTGTGGGCTAAAGGAAGTAGCATTATCTTATGTAAAATAGTTTTAGATTGTCATCAATTTGGTGCTAATTTATTACTGAATTGCTGTAGTTTGTCTTGTTTTATTTGATTATTTTTTAAATAAGTCTGAAATTATTATTAAATAGTGTAGTTAACGTAGCAGCGGTTTATTATGATAAAATCATTATTATCTGATGTATCTTTACCATTGAATAATGAACAATTAGAAAATTTACAAAAATTAACTAAAAATTTATCTTATACACAGGCAGCTTGGATAGCTGGTTATTTTTGGGGCTTAATTGATAATAATTTATCTAAAAGTAATCTTAAATCGATTGTTCAGTCAACAGAAATTAGTGATTTAAATAATGATGCTTGTAGTATTACTATTATATATGCTTCTCAAACTGGTAATGCTCAAAGATTAGCTGAGCAATTACATTGTGATTTACTAAGCGTACAATTAAAATCGGTAATTTATAATGCTAGAGAATATAATTTTAGGAAAATTGCAAAAGAGACATTCTTATTACTTGTTACTTCTACTCATGGTGAGGGAGATCCTCCAGAAGATGCGATAATTTTGTATAAGTATTTGTTTTCAAAAAAAGCGCCTTTGATGAAAAGTACATATTTTGCTGTATTTTCTCTTGGTGATAGTTCATATGAATATTTTGCTAAAGCAGGAAAAGATTTTGATCAAAGATTCGAAGCTTTAGGTGCCAAACGCTTATATGATCGAATTGATGCTGATTTGGATTATCAAAAGCAGGCTGTTGATTGGCGTTGCAAGATTGTTTCTTTATTGCAGCAGAAATTTGAAACAGATTATAAATTATTACAACCTATATCAGATAACAATATTGTTAAAACAGATAACATTTCATATTCTAGAGAAAATCCATTAGTCGCTTCTTTAATATCTAAACAAAAAATTACTAGTCGAAATTCAATTAAAGATATACATCATTTAGAGATTGATATTGCAGGTGCAAATATGTGCTATCAACCCGGCGATGCATTAGGAGTATGGTATGAAAATGATCCGTTGTTAGTTCATGAATTTGTATCTGTTTTGGATTTAAAAGGAGAAGAAATAATAGATTTCAAATCGCAATCTTTGTCTCTTAGTTTAATTCTTCAAAGACATTTTGAATTAACTCAGAATACATTGTTTTTTGTTAAAAATTATATTAAGGTATCAAATGATCTGACGTTATTATCTTTTATATCTGATAATGAAAAGTTAAAAAAAATTGTATCCTCTATGCCAATTGTTGATTTTGTACGTCGTTTTCCTGTTAAATTAAATACTAAACAATTGTTAATGTTTTTAAGACCGTTAACACCTCGTTTTTATTCAATTTCATCTTCACAATTAGAAGTCGGTGAAGAGGTACATATTACTGTGAGTGTAGTGCGTTATAAGATTAATGGTTTTTTACGTACAGGTGGTGCTAGTAGCTATTTGGTTGATAGATTAGATATAAATGATGAACTAAAAGTATTTATAGAATATAATAATAATTTTAGATTACCTCAAGATTCAAGTGCGTCTATTATTATGATAGGTTCTGGCACTGGTGTCGCTCCTTTTCGCGCTTTTATGCAACATCGTTCAGTGAGCGGTGCGTCAGGTAAAAATTGGTTGTTTTTTGGTAATCCTCGGTTTATTGATGATTTTCTTTATCAATTAGAATGGCAACGTTATTTCAAAAGTGGTATATTGACACATATTGATACAGCTTGGTCTAGGGATCAAGTTGATAAAGTGTATGTGCAAGATAAGTTGCAGGAAAAAAGTGATGAGGTTTGGAATTGGATAAATGATGGGGCATATGTTTATATTTGTGGAAATGCACGTCAAATGGCTTATGAAGTTGAAAAAGTGTTGTTAAATATTATTATGCGATATGGTATGATGGATTTGCAACAAGCAGGTGAATTTTTAGATAAAATGCGTATTGAAAAACGTTATCAACGGGATATTTATTAAATATGTGTAGTCAAAAATTAGAAGTTACATTATCTGGTAACGAACGCTTAAAACGTGATAGTAATTTTCTTCGTGGAACTATTGTTGAAGATTTAGGTAATAAACTTACTGGCGGATTTAGTGAAGATAATGCTCAGTTAATTAGATTTCATGGCATGTATCAACAAGATGATCGAGATTTACGAATAGAACGATTTAATCAGAAATTGGAGCCTTTGATCAATATTATGCTGCGTTGTAGATTACCTGGTGGAATTATTACTGCAGATCAGTGGTTAAATATAGATAATTTTGCTAAAACTCATACTTTGTATGGTAGTATACGTTTAACTACGAGACAAACTTTTCAATTGCATGGTATATTAAAACCTAAGTTAAAAGATATACATAAGTTACTGAATAAATTAGGATTAGATTCTATTGCTACAGCGGGTGATGTGAATCGAAATGTCTTGTGTACTTCTAATCCAATGGAGTCAGAGTTACATCATCAAACATATGTTTGGGCAAAAAATATTTCTTCATATTTGTTGCCCAAAAGTAGTGCTTATGCAGAAATTTGGTTAGATGATAAAAAAACTGAAGTTATCGATTGTGAACCTATTTTGGGTTGTACTTATTTACCTCGTAAATTTAAAATTTCCTTAGCTATTCCACCTCAAAATGATGTTGATGTACATGCTAATGATTTAAATTTTGTTGCTGTTAGTAATTCTGGAAATTTAATTGGATTTAATGTGTTAGTTGGTGGTGGTTTAGCGATGACGTATGGTGATACCAATACTTATCCTCGTAAGGCTACTGAGTTTGGTTATATATCTCTAAATGATACTCTAAAAGTAGCTGAAGCTGTGGTTACTACTCAACGAGATTGGGGGGATAGAGTTTGTAGAAAATATGCCAAGACTAAATATACTTTAGATCGTTTGGGAATTGATAAATTCAGAAGAGAAGTAGAAATTCGTTCCGGAATTAAGTTTTTACCTGTTGTTCCTTATATTTTTTCGGAACGTGGTGATCGTTTTGGTTGGGTGAAGGGTATTAATAATTATTGGTATCTTACACTTTTTATAGAGAATGGTCGTGTGTTAGATTATTCTAATAGATTGTTGAAAACTGGTTTGGCCGAAATTGCGCGTATTCATAGAGGTTGTTCATTTCGTTTGACTGCTAATCAGAATTTGATTATTACCGATATACAAAAAGAAGATAAGGATTTTATTGAGGATTTAGCAAGAAAATATAATCTCATTGAGGATAGTATTACTTTACAACGTAAAGCATCTATGGCTTGTGTATCTTTTCCTACTTGTCCCCTTGCAATGGCAGAAGCAGAAAGATTTTTACCTAAATTTGTTACTAAAATAGAGAAAATTTTAACAAAGTATGGTTTAAGAGATAATTCAATCATTTTACGTGTCACAGGTTGTCCTAACGGTTGTGCTCGCGCGATGTTATCAGAAATTGGTTTAGTAGGCAGGGCAATTGGTCGTTATAATTTATATTTGGGTGGAGATCGCATAGGTACTCGTATTCCACGTTTGTATTTGGAAAATGTTACTGAAAAGAAAATTTTGGATGTTTTGCGTAATACTATTAAACGTTGGTCGTATGAACGTTACGTAGGAGAATCTTATGGTGATTATGTAGTACGAGCTCAAATAGTTAAACCTGTGTTAGATTCCTCGAAAGATTTTTATGTTGCATGTAAAGCGTCTGGTTGATAGATATGATTCGTTATAATTTAAATGAACTGTTTTTATTAGCCGAAGAACAACGTTGTTCTTTTTTAAATGAAATTAATTTAAAATTGAAAGATTTGACAGCGGAACAAAGAATTCGGTGGGGGTTAAAATATTTGCCTGAAGAGATTATTATTACTTCTAGTTTTGGTATTCAATCTATCGTGAGTTTGCACTTAGTAACTTGTCAATTTCCTGATATTCCTGTTATATTAATTGACACTGGCTATTTATTTCCAGAAACTTATCGTTTTATTGACGAGTTAACTGAATTATTGAAATTGAATTTGCATGTTTTCCGTCCTATTGAATCTCCAGCGTGGCAGGAGGCTCGTTATGGTAGGTTATGGGAAAAAGGTATAAAAGGTATAAAACATTATAATTATCTTAATAAAGTAGAGCCTATGAAGCGTTCTTTTAAAGAGCTTCAGGTCAATACTTGGATAGCTGGCCTAAGGCGACAACAGTCAGATAGCCGAAAGGATTTATTAATATTGTCTTTCCAAAACCGTATATTTAAATTATTACCTATTGTTGATTGGAGTAATCATCAGATACTTAAATATATTAAGCATTATTCATTGGTTTGTCATCCTTTGTCTAAAAAAGATTATTTATCGGTAGGTGATGTTCATACCACTAGTAAATTAGTTCCTGGCGTCAGTGAAGAAGAGACTCGATTTTTTGGTTTGACAAGGGAGTGCGGTCTTCATATCGAAGAATAGTATATTCTGATATTTTATTTTATAAAGTATATATAGAATCCAAATATCATAAAATTCAGTATAGTATTTTTTTAAAATTTTCGTTATAAAATATAAAATAAAATATGTAAATCTATATTGAGATTATGGTGACGGTTATGTTTTGTTTGATTTTAATCATATAGTATAATTCTTTTTTATGTTGCAAAAGCTAATTTGTTTTAGGGAAATTTTGTTTAGTATAGTATAATATTTATTATTTATATTTCATTAGTATGATTTTAATTTTAGAAAAAATTTTTACTTGTTGTTTACTATTGCTAATATAAGAATATTTTGTAGGATAATATGTGTGGAATACTTGACAGTTTTGATAAATCTTAAGAACCGCCCTGTACTAGTTGTTGGTGGTGGCGTTGTGGCTGCGCGTAAAGTGCATATGTTAAGTAGGGTAGGGGCTGAAATTAAAATAGTAGCAAATAGATTGTGTTCTGAATTAGTTTTGTTGCTTGCTAAAAATAAAAGTATTAAATGGATAAGTAAAAATTTTGATGTATTAATGTTACATGAGATTTTTTTAGTGATTGTTGCGACCAATAATAAAATTCTTAATACTTTAGTTTATAATAGCGCAGAAAAACGTTATGTCTTAGTGAATGTTGTAGATGATAAATCAAAATGTTCTTTTATCTTTCCTTCTATTATTAATCGTAATCCTATTGTCGTAGCTGTTTCATCTTGTGGTCATGCTCCAGTATTATCTCGTATGTTACGGGAAAAATTTGAGTCTTTATTACCTAATTTTCTTGGCGTTATGGCGTCTTTAGCTGGGTCTTTTCGTGGTGTAGTTGAAAAACATATTCCTAATATTGTGATACGTCGTAAATTTTGGGAAAATATGTTTCGTGGTGTTTTTGCTGATTTAGTAAGTAAAGGTCAAATAAAAGAAGCTAGTAAATTTTTGTTAGAGTCTCTCAATTTAAAAAAAATTATAAAACAAACGCGAATAGGTTCTGTTTCTTTGGTTGGAGCGGGTCCTGGAGATTGTGGTCTACTTACCTTGCGTGGTTTGCATCTTCTTCAGCAAGCAGATGTTATTTTATATGATTATTTGGTTAATCAAGAAATTCTTGATTTAGCACGTCGTGATGCTAAATGTATTTGCGTAGGTAAACATGTTGGTTTGCATTCTATTTCACAAAATAAAATTAATAATTTACTGATTGAATTAGCAAATCAAGGAAATCAAGTAGTGAGACTTAAAGGTGGTGATCCGTTTATTTTTGGGAGAGGCGGAGAAGAATTAGAAAAAATAGCGCGAGCAGGTGTTTCTTTTCAGATAGTACCGGGTGTAACAGCAGCTTCTGGAGCTTCTGCGTATGTTGGTATACCATTAACTCATCGTAATTATTCTCATAGCGTTCTTTTTATTAGTGGTTATTTGCATAGAAATCCCAATAAATTAAATTGGAAACTGTTAGCTTGTAAATATCAAACATTAGTAGTTTATATGGGTATAATTAATGCTTTTAAAATTAGTAGATTATTGATTGAGAATGGTTTAGATTCAAAAACGCCGGTAGCAATTATTATCCGTGCTACTTATATTGATCAATATGTTTTAATTGTTGAGTTAGAACAATTAAAACATATTGATCAATTAACTATATTTCCAGTATTATTAATTATCGGCGAGATTGTTGGTTTTTATTCTAGAATGCATTGGTTTGGTCAACAGAGTTTTGAAATTTATAAGTTTGATTCAATTATCGAATTGGTTTAGAGAGTTTAAGTATTTGTTATGAAAAATAAAAAAATTAATTCTTTACGAGAATTAGAGTCTGAAAGTATTTACATTATTCGCGAGGTTGCTGCTGAATTTAAAAATCCAGCAATGTTGTATTCAGTTGGTAAAGATTCTTCAGTAATGTTACACTTAGCATGTAAAGCGTTTTATCCTGGCAAATTGCCATTTCCTTTATTACATATTGATACTGGCTGGAAGTTTCGTGAAACTTATAAATTTCGTGATTACATGGTAAAAAGACTTGAATTAAATTTGTTAATTTATAAAAATTTAGATGGTGTTGCTATGGGTATTAACCCGTTTATTCATGGAAGCGCTAAGTATACTGATATTATGAAGACTAATGCCCTGAAACAAGCATTAGATAAATATGAGTTTGATGCTGTTTTTGGAGGTGCTAGACGTGATGAGGAAATTACTCGAGCAAAGGAACGGATTTATTCTTTTCGTGACCAATTTCATCGTTGGGACCCTAGAAAACAACGTCCAGAAATATGGCGTAATTATAATAGTCAAATAAATAAAGGAGAAAGTATTCGTGTATTTCCTTTGTCTAATTGGACTGAATTTGATATTTGGCAGTATATTTTTTTGGAACGCATAGATGTTATATCTTTGTATTTAGCAAAAATTCGTCCTATTTTAAAGCGTAAAGACATGTTAATGATGGTTGATGATGATCGTATTGATCTTAAATTAGGAGAAAAGATTCAAGATTGTATGGTACGATTCCGTACTATTGGGTGTTGGCCCTTGACTAGCGCGTTTGAATCTCAGGCAAAGACTATACCAGAAGTTATTAAAGAGATGCTTATTCTTTCTACTAGCGAACGTCAAGGTAGAGTGATTGATTTTGATCAATCTTCTTCCATGGAGCTCAAAAAGCGACAGGGTTATTTTTAGGTAATTTTTATGTGTATTATTAAAATAACATCAGAATATATTGAACAAAAAGGTGGTATTGAAGCATACTTGGATGCTCAACAGCATATTGGTTCGTTACGGTTTTTAACATGCGGTAGTGTTGATGATGGAAAAAGTACTTTAATAGGCCGTCTGCTACATGATAGTAGTCAGATTTGTGATGATCAATTATTAACATTACGTAATGATAGTAAAAAATATTTTGGCCATTCTAGTAATAAGTTAAACTTAGCTTTGTTAGTAGATGGTTTACAAGATGAACGTGAGCAAGGAATTACTATTGATGTTGCATATCGTTATTTTTCTACGCAAAAACGTAGGTTTATTATTGCTGATGCTCCAGGTCATGAACAATATACTCGTAATATGGTTACTGGTGCTTCTACAAGTGATTTAGCTATTTTATTGATTGATGCTCGTAAAGGAGTGCGAGAGCAAACAAAAAGACATAGTTTTATATGCATTTTATTAGGTATTCGTTATTTTATAATTGTAGTAAATAAAATGGATTTGGTTGATTTTAGCGATAATATTTTTAAAAAAATACAGGAAGATTATCTTATTTTTATTAGTAAATTTGTAGTGGATGTGAAGAATTATTTTATACCATTATCTGCTTTAAATGGAGATAATATTATAATGAGATCAAGAAATATGTCTTGGTATGATGGCAAAACGTTATTAGATATATTAGAGAATGTTGATGTAATGGATTTAAAAGATAAATTAGAAGTATCACATGTTTTACGTTTTCCGGTGCAATATATTATAAAACATGCTGATTTGGATTTTAGAGGTTATGCTGGTACTGTAGCTTCAGGAAAGATACAAGTTGGTCAATTAGTAAAGATTTTTCCTTCTGGAATTATTTCAAAAATTGATCGTATTGTTACTTTTAATGGAGATTGCCAAGAAGCATATGTTGGTGAATCGATTACTTTAGTATTAGCAGATGATATTGATATTTCTCGTGGAGATTTAATAGTAGATGTTAATGAAGAGTTAAATATAGTATATAGCGCACAGGTTGATATAGTTTGGATGTCTGAAACGGAATTATTGGTAGGGCAGATATTTACTATTAAAGTCGCCGGTAAAAAAAATCGAGCACGAGTGGAAAATATTCAATATCGAATAAATGTTAGTACTTTTGATCGTTGTATCACCGATAGTTTGTCACTGAATTCTATTGGATTGGTAGATCTAGTATTTGATGAACCTTTGATGCTTGATAAATATCTTGATAATAGGATAACTGGTAGTTTTATTCTTATTGATACATTAAGTAATAATACGGTTGGTGCAGGTATGGTGCGTGAATTATCTACAAAAAATTGTGGCAAAAAAAATGATGTTCATGCTGATTTTGAATTAGCTTTAAATTCATTAATATGTCGTTATTATCCTCATTGGGGAGTACGTAATTTATTAAAGGGTAAATAATAATGGTCAAGAATATTATTATTTCTAATAATAAAAATATTTTTTTACATCATCATTATATTCAACGGCGAGATCGTGAGCGATTACATAAACATCGTAGTATGGTGTTATGGTTTACCGGTTTATCAGGATCTGGAAAATCTACTTTAGCTAATGCTTTAGAACAAACATTATATGATGACTTAGTTAGCACTTATTTATTAGACGGCGATAATATACGACATGGTCTTTGTAATGATTTAGGTTTTAGTAATTTTGATAGATGTGAACATATGCGTAGAGTAGGAGAGTTATCAAAATTAATGTTTGATGCTGGTTTAGTTGTTTTATCAGCTTTAATTTCTCCTTATCGTATTGAACGACAATTAATACGAAATAAATTTCCTGTAGGCAGTTTCATTGAAATATTTGTTGATACACCGTTAGCAGTTTGTAGGAACAGAGATCCTAAAGGATTATATAAAAAATTTAGTGATGGTAGTATAGAGAATTTTACTGGAATCGATGGAATATATGAAGAGCCATTACATCCAGACATTCATCTTGATGGTTGTGAATTGATTGTTCATCTTGTGGATTCTATATTAAGTGAAATTAACAGATATCTTTTTAGGAAGTAAAATTTTGTTTTTGTTTGTTTTAATATTTGAATATTTCGAATTTGTAAGTTGGGATTTAGTTATAAAGTGATTATTTATTATAAAATAGGGTAGTTACGGTTTTTTTAAAATCTTAATATGATAAAGTTCGAGTTTGTATTTTTTGTATTGATAACTTATTTACAGTATTCTCTTTGGTTTGGTAAAAATGGTGTACGTGAATTATATTTAATTAGTGATTTCATTAATCATCAAGAGCATATTTCTATGAGTGTTAAAGGGAAAGTTTGTAATGATGTTCTGTTTGCCGAAATTAATGATTTGTATTTTGGATATGATTCTATTGAAGAGCGTTCACGAGTTAATTTAGGTATGATTAAAAAGGGTGAAACTTATTATCGTATAGTTTCAAATACTGCTAATAACATATGATCAATTTGTATATTGATATAAAATAGTATTATGATTTTTTTAAAAAAAAATTTACCGGACATTATAGCTGTATTGCCAGCAGCAGGTATAGGTAGACGGATGAAGTGTCGTGTACCTAAACAATATTCTATGATTGGTAATAAGACTTTGTTGGAATATTCAATAAGTACTTTAATGTGTCAGTCATGTATTAAACAAATTATAGTTGTTATTAGTAGTAGTGATCATTGGTTTCGTAAATTATCTATTTCTAATGATGCTAAAGTGGCTACTGTAATTGGGGGTAAAACACGTACCGATTCCGTCATGGCTGCTCTTAAGTATATGGATAAAGTTGATTGGGTTATTGTCCATGACGCAGTTCGTCCTTGTTTACATCAAGATGATCTTCTTCGTTTACTTGAAATAACAGTTTATTCGTGCGTGGGAGGCATTTTAGCAATACCAGTAGCAGATACTATTAAAAAAGCATGTGTAAATAGTAGCAGATTAATTGATTATACGGTGAATCGTAAAAATTTGTGGCGTGCACTTACTCCTCAGTTATTTAATTTTAGTCTTTTGAAATGCTCTCTTTCTTCTGTTTTAGAAAAAGGTTATATAATTTCTGATGAGTCTTCAGCATTGGAGTTATTTGGCTATCATCCGCAATTAATTATTGGTAGATCAGATAATATTAAAGTTACTTATCCGGAAGATTTAATTTTGGCAAGTATTTATTTATCTCAAATTAGAGAGAATGAGGAATTTTTAAAGTGCGTGTAGGTCATGGTTTTGATGTGCATAGATTTGGAGGTTGTAAGCCTTTAATTATTGGCGGTGTATTAATTCCTTTTTTTAGAGGATTAATAGCTCATTCTGATGGGGATGTTATGTTACATGCTGTAATGAATTCTTTACTTGGTGCTACTTCTCTTGGTGATATTGGTATAATGTTTCCTAATACGGATGTAAGATTTAAAGATGTAGATAGTCGTGATCTATTACGTGCTGTGTGGCAAAAAGTTCTCAATAAAGGTTATCAATTGGGTAATTTAGATATTACTATTATTGCTCAAGTGCCAAAGGTAGCGCCTTATATCTCAAAAATGCATACAAATCTTGTGTCAGATTTATGCTGTCATTCAGATTTAATAAATATCAAATCTGCAACTACTGAAAAATTAGGATTTGTTGGAAGGATTGAAGGCATTGCTTGTGAATCTATATCTTTTTTAGTGTAGTTATTATTCTTCAATCGAACTAGGCATTTATAACAATTATTCATGTTATTTATTATTAATAAATTTAAATTATTTATAGTCTAAATGTTGCTTTTTGTTCTTTTTTTTAATTATTTTTTTAATTTGTAATGTATGTTTAAAAAATGTTTTATAAAATATTTATGTAAAATAATGTGTTCTGTTACATCTTGTATATATTTGTTTGGTTGTTCACATTATTATTTTAAGTCGCCTGTAATTAAAATTAATAATGAAATAAAAAAATTAAACAATTTTAATATATCTTCAATAGAACTAGATCGTGATTATAAAAAAATTCCTAGAGGTTTTTATCGTTATTCTACTTATAAAGTGGAAAGCGGTGATACTTTATTTTATATTGCTTGGATTACAGGAAAAGATTTTCAAGTTTTGGCAAAAAAAAATAATATTAAAGAAATAGATAAATTAAAAATTGGAGACATTTTATATATAGGATATCCTAACATGTACTTGAATTATAAATTATTATCAGTTTGTCGACAGATAAATAATTATGTAAGTTTAATTATGAATATTGTGTATTTTCCATTATCTTTTTTTAAGAAAGAAATAATTAAATTAAAAAATGATTCTTTCTATATAAGATATAGTAAAGATATATTTTTCATATATTTAATACCTATTAAAAAAGTATCATTTTTTATTCAGGATAAAGATTGTATAGTGCCTCAAAATGTGAGTAAAAAAGCTGGTGTAATTGATAAAGTATTCTATTGCAGTGATAATCCGCCTATTACTAATATTCATAAATGGTGTTGGCCTGCTCATGGTAAAATTATTGATTATTTTTCTTCTAATGAAATAGGAAATAAAGGAATTGATATTTCTGGATTCTTAGGTCAACCTGTATTAGCTACTACTGCCGGAAAGGTCATTTATGCTGGTAGCGCATTGAGAGGATATGGTAATTTAGTTATTATTCAACATAATAATGATTGGCTTAGTGCTTATGCTCATAATGATACAATATTAGTTAATGATCAGGAAAAAGTTCAGGTAGGACAGAAGATAGCAACTATGGGTAGTACGGAAACTGATTTAGTAAAGTTACATTTTGAAATTAGATATAAAGGAAAGTCCGTTAATCCTTTGTGTTATCTTCCTTGATGTATGTTTATTTTTGATTTTTACAATAAGACTATGAAGGGTTTTATTTATTAATTTTTAATTAATGATTGTTTTGTTTGTGAAAATTATTTTATTTTAATCTTTAAATGTATTTGTTTGTATAGTTGGATTATACACGATGGGGTTTTGTGAGTTTAAACATTATTAGATAATTAATGGTTTTGATATGACTAAAATTAATAGTTTATGTTATTTGTTTTATTTATAGTTATATTAGTTCGGAAATATTTTAGATATATTTATGTTTAACTTTTTTTTATATTTTTATTGTTAGTTGTTTGTTTATTTTGTTAGTAATTGTTAGATCTTATTTTAAGATTTTAGTATTTATTCTCATTATTTTATTTTGTGAATACATTCTACAAATTGTGAGCGTAATTTATAAGGTAAAAATCTTTTTATTGTTGAATTATTGCAAATTGCTCAATATTGATAAGGTTAAATAAATTATATAAATGTTATTGTTTTATTTATAATCTAAAATTATATTTAATTCAAACTACAGTTTTATTAAATGATTTAAAAGTTGTTTTTCTGACTTAGTTTTTGTAGAATCGACCAGATATTTGTATGTTTAATTTAAATTGTACTTACATCTTGGCTTTTGTCTATTTTAAAATGTTCTTAAATGTTAAGAGCTGTAGGTTTTATAGTACAGGTTGGTCGTAAGATAAGCGTTATATATGATTATAGTTGTTTCAATGAAAATTAAGAGTTTATCATATTAATATAATATTTAATTGTTGTTTGCGATAATTTAAATAGAATCTGCTTTAACAAAGGTTTAAGATTATTAGTCTTATTGAGATTAAGATGACCAAAAGCACTACTGAAATTCGTCAAGAATTTTTGAATTTTTTCCAAGATAAAGGGCATAAAATAGTACCTGGTGGTTCGTTATTACCTATAAATGATCCAACCTTATTGTTTACTAGTGCTGGTATGAATCAATTTAAAAATATTTTTTTAGGTTTAGAACGCAGCTTGTATCAGCGTGTTGTTACTGTCCAACGTTGTATGCGTGCTGGAGGTAAACACAATGATTTAAATAATGTAGGATATACATCTTGTCACCACACATTTTTTGAGATGTTAGGTAATTTTAGTTTTGGTGATTATTTTAAATATGATGCAATCAAATTTGCATGGGAATTATTAACTAGTAAACATTGGTTCAATTTATCTATTGATAAATTGTGGATCACAGTCCATGTTTCTGATAATGAGTCTTATAAAATATGGTTAGATGAAACAAATGTTTTACCTCAACAAATTATTCGTATTGGTGACAAAAGAAAAGATAGAACATATGATTCTAATAATTTCTGGAATATGGGTGATGTTGGTCCATGTGGTCCTTGTTCGGAAATTTTTTACGATCATGGAGCTCATATTTTAGGAGGTCCACCAGGAAGTTCGGAAGAAAAGGGAGATCGTTATGTTGAAATTTGGAATTTAGTTTTTATGCAATTTAATCGTCAAATTAGTGGAGAATTATTACCTTTACCTATACCATCAGTAGATACTGGTATGGGGTTAGAAAGAATTTCTGCAGTTTTACAATCGGTTGATAATAATTATAAAATTGATTTATTTAGAAATTTAATTATTGCTATATCTCAAATAATTGGTGTAAGTGATTTAAATGGAGTATCTTTACGTGTAATTGCTGATCATATTCGTGCGTGTATCTTTTTAATACATATTGGAGTTATTCCTTCTAATGAAGGACGAGGATATGTTTTAAGACGTATTATTAGAAGAGCTATTCGTCACGGTAGATTATTATGTATTAATAATATTTTTTTACATAGATTAGTTGAACCTGTTATTGCAATCATGAACGATCTAGAACCTGAGTTTTTTGCTCAAACAAATTTTATAAAAGAAGTTCTATTTTATGAAGAAAAACAGTTTTCTAATACGTTACGACGAGGATTAGATGTACTAGATATTGAGTTATCAAGATTAAATGGTCATGTTTTAGATGGCAAGAAGGCGTTTTATTTTTATAGTACTTATGGCTTGCCTCTAGAATTTACTGTAGATGTTTGTCATGAGCGTGGTTTGAAGGTTGATACATTAGGATTTGAAAATGCTATGTTAATGGAACAAAAGTCTACACGTAGCGCTAATATTTTACATCCTAACAGAGATTATGTTTCAGTTATTAATCAATTTACTAGGTTTATTGGTTATGATCAGTCTGAATGTGTCGCTGAAATTGTTGCTTTATTTAAAGATAATCAATCAGTAGAAAAAATTAATGTCAATGAGGAAGCTCTTATTGTACTTGATTGGACGCCTTTTTATGGTGAATCAGGCGGTCAAATTGGGGATTGTGGTGAGTTAAAATCTTTGTTGGGTTGTTTTTTAGTAATTAATACTCAAAAATATGGTCAGGTAATTGGGCATTTAGGTCGAGTTACTTATGGGTCCTTAAAGGTTGGTAATAAGGTAACAGCTAAAATTGATAAATTATATAGATTGGATATTTCTTTAAATCATTCTGCAGTACATTTATTACATTCTGCATTATGTTGTATATTAGGTAATGGTATTTTTCAAAAAGGTTCATTTGTTAATAGTCAGTATTTGCGTTTTGATTTTTCTCATAATAAAGCAATTAATCAGGATCAAATTTACTTAATAGAAGATCTTGTTAACCAACAAATTAGGCGCAATCTTTCTATTGTGACTGAGATTATGTCATTAGATGCAGCTCTTAATAAAGGTGCCAAAATTTTAATAAATGAAAAATATAATGATCAAGTACGAGTGTTAATTATAGGGGAGTTTTCTATTGAGTTATGTTGTGGAACACATGCTTCTCGTACTGGTGATCTTGGTTTGTTTATTATTAAAAAAGAACGTTCAATTGCTTCGGGTATACATAGAATAGAAGCAATAACGGGCAAAGTGGCGTTGTCTTTTTTAAATATAAATAGAATTACTTTATTTAAGATATCTCAAATATTGAAAGTAGATAATAAGAATATAGTTAAAAAAATAGATGGTTTATTGTATCGCTCATTACAATTAGAAAAAGAAATCAAGTTATTGAAAGATGAAAATGATTCAGCGAAAAGTATATTTTTAGTGGATCATGTACGTTATATTAAGGGCATAAAAACATTACTCTATCATCTAGATAATGTTTCATTAGATGAATTGCGAAATATAGTTAATCGTCTTAAACATCGGTTAAAGTCGGTAATTATTGTTCTTGCTGTTACAGATAAACACGGTGAAGTTCATGTAATAGTAGGAGTAACTGAAGATTTATTTCACTGCATTGATGCTATAAGAATCATAGACTTTTTATCTAGTAAAATGGGTGGTAAAGGCGGTGGAGGTCCGGGTTTCGCTCAAGGTGGTGGTTACAGCAACAAGCAATTGTTGCAAACAACTTTAATTGCTGTAGATGCTTTGTTAGCTATGAGTTTATGAAAAGATAACTTCAATGGTTATGTTTTAAATTATCCTTAATTATTAATTTTTTAAAATTTCTATATTTTTATTTGTATGTAAAATAAGATTATTTATGTTATTCTAAAACACATTATTTTATTTTATTTGATTTTTTTATTTTAAACTTATGAAGATTTGGTTTTATTATGATAATAGCAAATTGGAAGGATTGATTATATTTTGATATTTCAAGGAGTGTAAGTATGCTTATTCTTACTCGACGAATTGGTGAAACTCTTATGATTGGAGATGAAGTTACAGTTACTGTTTTAGGTGTTAAGGGCAATCAGGTACGTATTGGTGTAAACGCCCCTAAGGAAGTATCTATACATCGAGAAGAAATTTATCAGAGAATTCAAGCTGAAAAGTTATAATAGTTTTTCTATTAGTTAGTTTTTATTAGAAGTGTAATCTCTTTAACGTTTATATAGTATAGTTTATGGCATTTTAAGGTTTATGTGATATTTATATGTTTCTTTTGTAGTAATTTTATTTAATATTTGAATATTGTATAATAAATTCTCTGTTTATTTTTTAGGGTTAATGTTTATTATATAACATGAATCAATTATTGATTAATAATTTATATTAATGTAATATTGTTAGGTTTAGGTGAGGTGGTCGAGAGGCTAAAGGCGCTCCTCTGCTAAGGGAGTATATAGTATGAAGCTGTATCGAGGGTTCGAATCCCTCCCTCACTGTTGGTATAAGTTTTGCACCCGTAGCTCAGTTTGGATAGAGTACTCGGCTACGAACCGGGTGGTCGGGGGTTCAAATCCTCTCGGGTGCGTCGTTTAAAATTGAATAAATTATTAATATTTATTATTTGTTTATTTGTTGAAATTAAGATATCTTATATTTTATTATTTCATTGTTCTTTAAATAATATTATTGTACTCTACGAGTAGTAGAGGTAGTATATGCATTTTAGGTAGATGATTTTATTGGCGTAATGTGTTATTGTTATTTTTAGTTCTTTCATGTATTCTGGCTTTTATATACAGAGTAATTTTAGTTAGGGTGCTTTTTGGTCTTCTTATTGAAGAAGGTTAGATGGTGTATCTGTTTTTTATTTATCATGTTAATATCTAGTAAATTAATTGTGGATTTGAGTAGATTTTATGTTTGAAAATTTATCTAATAGATTATTGAATTCTTTACGTAAAATTAGAAGTCCTATTTTACTTACGGAAGATAATGTTAAAGATACTTTGCGTGAAATAAGAAATGCATTATTAGATGCTGATGTGGCTTTGCCAGTAGTATATAATTTTCTTAAATTGGTTAAAAAGGATGCTGTAGGGAAAAAAGTTAGTAAAGGGTTCACTCCCAGTCAAGAATTAATTAGAATTATTCGTTCTTCTTTGATAACGGCGATGGGGGGGGAGAGTATTGATAAGAGTTTGAATTTATTTGGAAAAGAATTGCCAAGAGTGATGTTTCTTGTAGGATTACAAGGAGTAGGAAAGACCACTACTATAGCGAAGTTAGGTAAATTTTTAAAAAGTAAAAAAGATAAGAGAGTTCTAGTAGTATCCGTCGATGTGTACCGTCCAGCAGGTATTAAGCAATTAGAGACTTTGGCTCTTAAAGGTGGTATTGATTTTTTTCCTTCCAATCTAGAGCAAAAACCTATAGATATAGTTAATTTGGCCTTAGATACAGCTAAATCTAATTCGTATGATGTGTTATTGGTTGATACTCCGGGTTGTTTACCTATAAACAGAGGTTTAATATCTGAGATAGTTAATATTCATAAGGTTATTAAACCTGTAGAGACTTTATTTGTAGTAGATTCTATGATTGGTCAGGATGCTGCAAATATTGCTAGTTCATTTAATTCATTGTTACCGTTAACCGGAATTATACTTACTAAAGTAGATGGTGATGCACGAGGTGGAGCAGCTTTTTCCGTATATCATATAACCAGAAAGCCAATAAAATTTATTGGAGTTGGAGAAAGTATTAATGAGTTGGAACCATTTTATCCCGAACGTTTAGTTAGTCGACTTTTAGGTATGGGTGATATATTTTCTTTAGTTGAAGATATTAAAGATAATGTAGATGAGTTATCAGCAAAAGAGTTGGTTGATAAAGTTAAAAGTGGTAATGATTTTAATTTAATTGATTTTACAAATCAATTAAAGCAATTACGTAATATAGGTGGTATAGTCAAGATAATTAACAGATTGCCAGGTGTTTCTTATTTACCTGAAAATATAAAATCTAAGATAGATGATAAGTTTTTTGATCGTATGGAGATTGTTATTAATTCTATGACTATGCGTGAACGTAATGAACCTAAAATTATCAAAGGATCACGTAAGCGACGCATAGCATATGGAGCAGGTGTAAATGTTCAAGACGTTAATAAATTATTACAGCAATTTTTTGATATGCAATATATGTTAAAAAAAATTAATAAATTTAGCACTTCAAAGACATTACAAATGTTACAAAAGAATATGTTTTCTATTTTTGGTAATAAACGTTGATTTATAAATTTATGGCAATAAGATTGTTTACTTGAAATTCTTAAGGTATGGGATATTTATTATGGTAGTAATACGATTGTCTCGTGGAGGTGCTAAGAAGCGTCCGTTTTATCATGTAGTTGTTACTGATAGTAGAAGTGCACGAAATGGTCGGTTTATTGAACGAATTGGATTTTTTGATCCGATTCTTGTAGATGAAGATAATAAAAGTTTGTTTTTAGATACACGTAGGGTTACTTATTGGATAAGTAAAGGAGCTGTAATTTCTGCTAGAGTTTCTACTTTAATTAAATATGTAAAAAGAAATGATATTGTTTACTAATAGTTTATTGATGTAGTTATGCAAATAAATGATAATTTTTTTATTGATTCACCCAAGCATCCTATAGTATTAGGAAAAATTAGTAAAGTTTATGGTGTTAAGGGGTGGCTAAAAGTTATTTCGTTTACTGAAAAAATTTGTAATATTTTTAATTATCAACCGTGGTTTATTTATTTATTTCATAGTTGGCGTTCTTTTTATTTGGAAAATTGGCGTTATCATGATAAAAATTTAATTGTTAAGATTAAAAGCATTAAAGATCGTGATGCAGCTACTGTTTTAATTAATCGTAAAATAAATATCGATATTTCTCAGTTACCTGTTCTTAAAAATGAAGCATATTATTGGAAAGATTTAATAGGATGTAAAGTATTATCTATAAACGGTGGTTTAATAGGAAAGGTTATAAATTTAATAGAAACTGGCGCAAATGATGTTTTAATAGTAAAATACATGATGAAGGATTTATTTAATGTAAAAGAATGTTTGATTCCTTTTATTGAAGATGAAGTAATAAAAAAAGTAGATATTATTAATCGTTTTATTAGTGTAGATTGGGATTATGCTTGTTGAGGATGTTTTATATTTAATTTTATTAAAACAATTGTATATAAACTTATGTGGATTGGTATAATAAGTATATTTCCTGAGATGTTTCGTGCTATTACTGACTTTGGAATAACGAGCAAGGCTATTAGAAGTGGTTTTTTGCATGTGGAATGTTGGAATCCTCGTAGTTTTACTAATAGTCGACGTCGAGCTGTTGATGATCGCCCTTATGGTGGTGGTCCTGGTATGTTGATGATGGCATATCCTTTAAAACAAGCCATTAGAGACGCTAAAACTAAAATAGGTAATAATCCCGTTAAAGTCATTTATTTATCTCCTCAAGGACGAAAATTAGATTATCATAGATTAAAAGAGTTATCACTTAATTCTAAGTTAATTTTGATTTGCGGTCGTTATGAAGGAATTGATGAGAGATTTATTAAAAGTGAAGTAGATTCAGAATGGTCAATTGGAGATTATGTATTAAGTGGTGGTGAATTAGCAGCTATGGTATTGATTGATGCTATGGTAAGGTTATTGCCTGGTGTTTTAGGTAATCAATCGTCTTCTGTAAGTGATTCTTTTGTAAATGGTATATTAGATTGTCCACATTATACACGGCCTAGGGTATTAGAAGATATGGAAGTTCCTTCAATTTTATTATCTGGCAATCATAAAGAAATTAGTAGGTGGCGTTTAAAACAAGCTTTAGGACGTACTTGGTTGAGAAGACCTGAGCTTTTTAAGTCTATAAAATTAAATCAGGAGCAGAAAGTTTTGTTAAGAGAGTTTCAACATGAATATAAATAAATATCTTGAAACTTATATAGTTATAAATCCTGTATTGTTGATATTTAAGTACAATATTTTTATTTGTTATTTTATTAAAATTTAAGATTCGTTGAAATGAATGAAATAATTAAAATTTTAGATCAAGATCAAATGCGACTTGTTACAGTGAACTTTTTTAAACCGGGTGATACTATTTCAGTAAGAACCTGGGTAATAGAAGGGGCAAAGAAGCGGTCACAAATTTTTGAGGGTGTTGTTATTGCTATTCGTAACCGTGGTTTACATTCCACATTTACAGTACGTAAAATTTCTAGTGGTGATGGCGTTGAAAAAGTTTTTCAAAAATATTCTCCGACAATTGAAAATATTACGGTGAATCGTCGAGGCGTCGTGCGACATGCAAAATTGTATTATTTGCGTATGCGTAGTGGTAGAAGTGCTCGAATAAAAGAACGTTTAACTTAAAATCGGATGTTTGATTAATCGGAATGTGATGTTTTATTTTTTTAATTTTTTTTATTAAAATTTCTTATGTATTAGTTTAATATTCTATGCTAGAATTACGCTGTGTATTTTGGATTAGTATTATTTATTTATTATACAAATAAATAATTTCGATTGTTCTTTTTGGATTAGTAAAATGCAAGAAAAAATATATAATTTTCAAGAATTAATTACCCCGCAGGAATTAAAAGATGAATTGCCTTTGGGAGAAAAAGAAAGTCAGAACATTTTGAATTCTCGACGAATTATTGCTGATATTTTACATGGTAAAGATCCGAGATTATTAATAATTTGTGGTCCTTGCTCTATTCATGATATAGATTCTGCAATTGATTATGCTTGTCGTTTAAAGGTTCTTTTTTCTGAGTTACAAGATAAATTGTATATTATTATGCGAGTGTATTTAGAAAAACCACGCACTGTTTTAGGATGGAAAGGTTTGATTAATGATCCTCATATGGATGGATCTTGTAATATAGTTGATGGACTGAAAATTTCAAGGAGTTTACTATTAAGATTAGTAAAAATGGGTTTACCGTTAGCTAGTGAATCTTTAGATTTAAATACACCGCAATATCTTGCTGAATTTTTTAGTTGGTCTGCCATTGGAGCTCGGACCACTGAGTCTCAAATTCATCGAGAATTAGCCTCTGGATTACAGATGCCAGTAGGTTTTAAGAATAGTACTGATGGTAATTTAATATATGCCATTAATGCTATACGTTCAGCTGCTGCGTCTCATTGTTTCATGGGCATTAATCGAAATGGTAAAATTTGCATTCTAAGAACACAGGGTAATCCGAATGGACATATTATCCTTCGTGGAGGGACTAAACCTAATTATTATCCGAAAGATGTTGCAAATTGTGAAGGTCAGTTACTAAAAGTTGGGTTGCCTTTATTCGTAATTGTTGATTGTAGTCATGGAAATTCAAATAAAGATTATCGTTACCAAGTACAAGTCGTACAATCTATATTAGACCAAATTAAGTCTGGTAATCGTTCTATTGTTGGTTTAATGTTAGAAAGTCATATCCATTCTGGCAATCAAATTTTGAAGTTACCTTTTGTTAATAAGTTACTTTATGGCGTTTCAGTAACTGATTCTTGTCTTAATTGGAGTGATACTGAGAAGTTGTTGCGTTCGTTATATGTAGAACTGCGATCAATTCTTTATGATCGTTTCATGTTATTGAATTAGTATAATGGAAAAGTTAGATTTTTTACGTAATGAAATTGATCGATTAGATAAATCATTATTAAATATATTAGCAAAGCGTCTTTTATTAGTTTCTCAAATAGGTGAATTAAAGAGTCGTTTCGGTTTGTCTGTTCATGCTCCAGATAGGGAAGAAATGATGTTTTCTTCTAGACGAAAAGAAGCCGAAGAATTGGGCATTTCACCAGATTTAATTGAGGATATATTACGTAGGGTGATACGTGAGTCTTATTTTAATGAAAACGAAAAAGGATTTAAAAATTTATGTCCATATTTACGTCCAGTAATAATTATCAGTAATGATGCTGGAATGGGTAAGTTATTTAACAGAATGTTTATTCTTTCAGGATATCAAGTTAGGTTTTTAGAAAAGGAAGATTTGTATTTAGAAGAAAAAAATTTACAAAGTGCTTGTTTAGTATTAATTATTGCATCAATATCTTTTACTAAAATAGTGATTAGTAAATTACCAAAATTAATGAATGATTGTATTTTAGTAAATGTATCTTCAATAAAAGACCATGCATTATTGGAAATAATGTTAGGTTTTCATCGTGGTCCTGTATTGACTTTACATCCCATGTTTCCTTCCGATATACAAAATATGATAAAACAGGCTATAATTTATTATAAGGGTCGTATGTCAGAAATGTGTCAATGGTTATTGGATCAAATTAGAGTTTGGGGTGTAAAATTGTATTCTTGGGATGTCATTAAACATGACAAAAATATTTTTTCTATTCAGTCTTTCTTGTATTTCATTTTTTTTGTTTTTGGTTTGCATTTAAAAGATGAGGATGTAGATTTGAAGCAAATCTTATTGTTGTCTTGTTCTATGTTTCGTGTGGAGTTGGCAATGGCTGGTAGGTTTTTTGCTAAAGATTCTCAATTTTATATAGATGATATCATAAATTCTAAAAATAATTTATTGATGATTAAGAGTTATTACCAACGTGTGGGTGAAATACTGTTTTTATTAGAAAACAATAAAATGCAGGATCTCAATGATTGTTTTGATAAGATTAAATGTTGGTTCGGGGGATACACTAAGCTTTTTTTAAAAGAAAGTCAAATTTTGCTAAAATATATAGATGATTTTAAAGAATAGTTTATGTATATTTGATACGTTTCGAATTTTGAATTTTTCTAAATTTTGATTTTGTACTTTTGTATTATTATTATTAATTATTTAAAATTTGGTTATTTTATTTTTGTATCCAATTACTACGAAGCGGGTTATATTATGTTTGTAATTAGCTAAATTAAATTTCAATATTTGTAGTCCGTAAAGAATACTTCCAAATTTACTCCCCACGGCAGCAATAGTCGGTTTTTTAAGTGTCGCCACTGTTTGCATTGCGACTGATGTGCTTTTGCAATATACAATATGCCATTGAGGAAAATGAGTTATAAAATGGCTACATTGTAGAAGGGGTTGGGGATGACTATATATTGTTTTGATCGCTTTAAATGTAATTTTATTATCATTAACTAGCATGCAATGTTGGATAGGGAGCGTTATTTCTCCTATTAAAGAAATGTAGGTGTTATTTTTCAGAATATCGTATACTTCGTTAATTGGGCCTGAAGTAGAATTTTCGATGGGTAAAATACCGTATTCTGCATTTTCATTTCTTATTGCTTGTACAATATCAATAAATTTTTTACAACTACATTCTATGATATCACCAAAATGATATATTCCATATTTTTTAGCAGCTATATGGGAATAAGATCCTTGGGGGCCAAGAAATGCTATACGAGTTTTATGTTTATTGTACTTTTTTAGCATATGTTTATTATCCAAAATTTGAAATTACTTAAATGTTTCTATCGTAATTAAATTTTAACAAAATTTTGTAGATAATGATTTATTGTGATAGTCTTAGCTTGTTTGTTTTTAAAGGTTGAGTTTTACATTATTTAAAAAACTCATTTAAGACCTATCTTAAATTATTTTTTAAAGTTTAATTTATTTCTTATTTATTTGTACTAGAATTCTATAAATTTTTAGTAGATTTGACAATAAAATTTTACTTTTACACATAATTATTATTGATATCTATTTTATTTAATAATTATTGCATTTGATGTTTAATTTTATTTGAGAACATTATGCTCAGGATTCTTTAGCAATTATGATTTGTTGTTTAATTTTGTTAGCTATTTCAGTTAAACCAAGTTGCTCATAAGCTATATAAAGGTAGTTGAGTGATTGATAAGTTATACTGGTATCCGGAAGATTGTCTATTATTTTATTCACCCTGTTTATTACGGCTATATATGCTTTTTTTGTATTATAAAATTTTACAATATGCAGTTCGTATTCAGCTATTCTATTTTTTAAAAATAAGATGTGATCGTTAACTGTAGAACGAAATTTACTATCAGGGTATTTTTCTATAATATATGTAAAATCACGGAGCGCTTCGTATGCGTATATTGGATTATGGTGGCTTGGATTAATGTTTAATAATTTATATAACAGATAGTTGTGGTTTTTATCAAGAGATAAATTAGTTAGTCCTTTAATGTAAAATACGTAATCTAAATTTGGATTATAGGGATATAGATATAAAAATTGGTTTATGGTTTTTTTTGTTAATTCTGGGTTATCAGATGTATAATAGAAATCTATTAGATTAAGTTGAGCTTGTTGTTCGCATTCAATATTTGAACATTCATCGTTTGTTTTTTTTAGTTTTGTAAGTTCTTTATTATTATTATTTTTTATAAATTTACTTGATTTAAGGCTGTGAAATTTGTTATTTGTATGATGTACTTTAGCATTTAAGCTACCGTTATTACTATGTATTAAGATAAGGACAAAAACATTAATTATTATAAAAAAATATTTTATATATATTTTCACTGTTTTATATACATATTGTTTTTAGTAATCTAAATTAACATAATTATGTTAAATTTTATATATATACAGCATGCATTTATGATCTTATAAGTGATAACTGAATAGTTAGATCTAGATAATTAAATAACAATCCTTACATTATCATTTTTTATATTGCATTTAAAGATGGATGTATGTAAAAATAACCAATATTTTATAAATAGAATTAATAAATCTCAGTCTGGAAGGCGTTTAGATCAGGCTTTGGTTTGTTTGTTTCCTTCATATTCTCGTTCACAAATAAAGAAAATGATTCTTTCTGGCAATGTCAAATTAAATAAAAAAATTGTGTTTACACCTGATAAAAAAGTTTTTTTTAAGGAACAAGTTGAGATACATGTTGCTAATGTAGATTCTAAGTTATTACAAGCTCAAAATATTGCGTTAAATATTATTTTTGAAGATCCTTATCTTATGGTAATAAATAAACCTTGTAATCTTGTAGTACATCCTGGTGCTGGTAATCCTTCAGGTACTATTTTAAATGCTTTATTATATTATTTTCCGGATATATCTGAGGTGCCGCGTTCAGGAATTGTTCATCGTTTAGATAAAGATACTACAGGTTTGATGGTGATAGCTAAAAGAAATTCTGTAAGAAATAAATTAATTGAATTGTTTAAATCTCGCAATATTAAGAGAGAATATGAAGCTATAGTTTTTGGTATTTTGAGTATTGACGGAACAATAGATCAACCTATATCTCGTCATTTAATTAAGCGTACTTGTATGATGGTTCATCGTATGGGTAAGTTTGCGGTTACTAATTATCGCGTTGTGGAGAATTTTCGTTTTCATACTAGACTTAGATTGTATCCTAATACTGGAAGAACACATCAGATTCGTGTTCATATGTCTTATATTAATCATCCTTTAGTAGGCGATCAAAAATATGGCAGAATGTGTTCTTCAATTAGAAATGCATCTGATTCACTTAATAGATGTTTACTTAATTTTAATCGACAAGCATTGCATGCTATTAGTTTACAGTTTCATCATCCCATCACTCATAATGCTTTAAAATTTGAAACTTCATTACCTAGAGATTTTGAAGAGTTAATATATGAATTGAAAAATGATCGTGATGTTAAAGGAAAATAATTTATTAAGATTTATTTTATTGTTAAATATTGTTTGATGTTGATTTATGTACTAATTAAGTTAGTTGTTGGATATTTATTAAAATATAAGCTTTAAATTGATATTGTTTTATTTAAGTATTTATTTTTTTAAATTGTAAAGGAGTGTATTTGTGTTGTGTGTAGTTACAATTTAATTTGAATGGAGAGAGATATATGCGTTTTGATCGTTTTACTAATAAATTTCAATCGGCTCTTTCTAATGCTCAGTCTATGGCTCTTGGGTTAGATAATCAATTTATTGATGAACTACATGTAATGGCGTCATTACTTAGACAAGATAATAGTAGTATTTGTTCTTTGCTTCAGTATGTTAAAGTGGACGTGTTTAAATTTAGCAATCAAATTGAGCAATTATGTCAAAAGTTACCAAAAGTAGAAGGTGTAGGAGGTGATGTTCAATTTTCTTCTGATTTAATAAAAATTTTAAATATGTGTGATAAATTAGCTCAGAAACGATCTGATAATTTTATTTCTTCTGAATTGTTCTTGCTGTCTTCATTTGAAGATTCAAGAATTTTATCTGATTTATTAAAAAAATATGGCGTGACTAGGGATAAAATCCTTCAAGGAATAGATAAGATACGTTGTGATGAAGGGGGTATACATTTTCAAGGGGCAGAAGATCAACGTCAAGCATTAAAAATGTTTACTATTGATCTTACTCAGTTTGCAGAACAGGGTAAATTAGATCCAGTAATTGGTCGAGATGAAGAAATTAGACGTACTGTACAGGTTTTGCAAAGACGTACAAAGAATAACCCTGTGCTTATTGGTTCTCCTGGAGTAGGAAAGACGGCTATTGTAGAAGGATTAGCTCAGCGTATTGTGAATGGTGAAGTGCCAGAAGGATTAAGAAATAATAGGGTTCTTTCATTAGATATGGGAGCTTTATTAGCTGGAGCTAAATATCGAGGTGAATTTGAGGAACGTTTGAAAGGTGTTTTAAACAGTTTGTCCAAACAAGAAGGTAGTATAATATTATTTATTGATGAATTACATACTATGGTTGGTGCTGGTAAAGTTGATGGAGCTATGGATGCTAGTAATATGCTTAAACCTAGATTGGCGCGTGGCGAATTACATTGTGTAGGGGCTACAACTCTTGATGAATACCGTAAATATATTGAAAAAGATGCTGCATTAGAAAGACGTTTTCAAAAAGTATTTATAGTCGAACCTACTATTGAAGATACGATTGCCATTTTGCGTGGATTAAAAGAACGTTATGAATTGCATCATCATGTACAAATCACTGATCCAGCAATTGTAGCTGCAGCGACACTTTCTTATCGTTACATTACTGATCGTCAATTACCAGATAAAGCAATTGATCTTATTGATGAAGCTGCTTCCAGTATTCGCATTCAGATGGATTCTAAGCCAGAAGAATTAGATAGATTAGAGAGACGCATTATCCAATTGAAATTAGAAAAACAAGCATTAAAAAAGGAATCGGATGAAGCTAGCTTGAAACGTTTGGAGATTCTTAATAATGAATTAACGGATAAGCAACGTTCTTTTTTTGCTTTAGAAAAAGATTGGCAAGAAGAAAAGCATTCTTTATTAAGTACCCAATTTTTAAAATCTGAGATAGAACAAGCGAAAATTTTAATGGAAAAAGCTCGTCGTGTTGGCGATTTAGCTCGTATGTCTGAATTACAATATGGTAAAATTCCAGAAATAGAGAAAAAATTATCGGTTATTTTACAGTCCAAAGACAAAAATATGAAATTATTGCGTAATCGAGTAACGGATGTAGAAATAGCTGAAGTGTTAGCTCGTTGGACTGGAATACCAGTATCTAGAATGTTAGAAAGCGAAAGAAATAAGTTATTACGTATGGAAGAATCGTTACATAAAGTAATAATTGGTCAAAATGAAGCTGTAGAAGCTGTTTCAAATTCTATAAGACGTAGTCGCGCTGGTTTAGCTGATCCTAATAGACCTATTGGTTCATTTATGTTTTTAGGCCCTACTGGTGTTGGAAAGACAGAATTGTGCAAAGTATTAGCATATTTTTTATTTGATACTAACAACGCTATGTTGCGAATAGATATGTCTGAATTTATGGAAAAACATTCTGTTTCAAGATTACTCGGTGCACCTCCTGGTTATATTGGTTACGAAGAAGGTGGATATTTGACTGAAGTTATACGTCGACATCCTTATTCTGTAATTTTATTAGATGAAATTGAAAAAGCACATTCAGATGTGTTTAATATATTATTGCAAGTATTAGATGATGGTAGATTGACTGATGGACATGGCCGAACGGTAGATTTTCGTAATACTGTAATTATTATGACTTCTAATTTAGGTTCAGATATTATTCAAGAACGTTTTGATCAATTTGATTATCAAGAAATGAAAAATTTAGTATTTAATGTAGTTAACTCTCATTTTCGTCCAGAATTTGTTAACAGGATAGATGAAGTAGTAGTTTTTCATCCTCTTAATAATGATCATATTATTAAGATAGCAGAAATTCAATTGAATAGTCTTTGTAAACGTTTGGAGGAAAAAGGTTATTCAATTATAATAGATTACAGTGTATTAGAATTTCTCGGCAAGATTGGTTTTGATCCAGTTTATGGTGCTAGACCATTAAAGAGAGCTATTCAACAAGAGATTGAGAATCCTTTATCTCAACAAATTCTTTCTAATTCTATAATACCTGGAGAAAATATTAAATTAATTTTACAAAATAACCGTATAGTGGCTGTTCAATAAATTTTTGGAATATTTGATCGTCACACCTATTAATTATAAAATAATTAATAGGTGTGACGATCAAATTTAACTCAATGTTTTATTCTATATTGGCATTTATTTAATATAGGTATAATTATGAATTTTAATATTTGAATTAAGTTATGTGTATATTTAATAAGGTAACTTTGAAATATTTTAATACTTTTTCTATTGATGTATCAGCCGAAAGTATTAAGGAAGTTTATAGTGAAAGTGAACTTTTAATATATTGGCGGCAGGCTACTCAGAATAATAAATCAGTGTTATTATTAGGGGGCGGTTGTAATGTTTTATTTTTAGAAGATTATAATGGTGTTGTGTTGTTGAATCGTATAAAAGGATTATTAGTGCATGAATCTAGTAATTTTTGGCATTTGCATATCGGAGCAGGAGAGATTTGGCATCAGCTAGTTGTTTATAGTTTATTTCGAAACATGCCTGGTTTGGAAAATTTAGCATGGATACCTGGTTATGTGGGAGCTGCTCCTATTCATAATATTGGAGCTTTTGGTGTTGAATTACAGCAATTTTGTGAATATGTAGATGTTTTACAGTTAAATAATGGAGAAAAAATTCGCTTCATGTCTTTTGATTGTAAGTTTGGATATCGTGATAGTATATTTAAAAAAAAATTCTACAAATATGCTGTTGTTGCTGTTGGATTAAAAATTTCTAAAATTTGGCATCCTGTCCTTAATTATAGATCATTACGTAGTTTAAATGTTAGCGAAATTTCACCTATTCAATTGTTTCGTTTTATTTATGATTTACGTTGCAGGAGTATACCTGATCCTTCGGTAATTGGAAACGCTGGCAGTTTTTTTAAGAATCCAATTGTTGATAGGAATATAGCTGATAACTTATCTAATTGTTACCCTGATATGCCATGTTCCTTTCAGTGTAATGGAAAAGTGAAATTATTTGCAGCTTGGTTAATAGATAGTTGTCATTTAAAAGGTTATCGGCTAGGTAATGCGGGAGTTTACAGTAAGCAATCTTTAGTTTTAATTAACAGTAATCAGTGTGCTACAGGCATTGAGATTGTTAAATTAGCTTGTTTTATTCGTAATAGAGTTGCTGATAAGTTTTCAATTTGGTTAGAGCCAGAAGTAAGATTTATTGATGCTCATGGTGAAATCGATGCAATTAAATTATTTAATGAATTATGTTAGTGTATTTTATTAATGTGGATTTCAAAATTGGTTACATATGCATATAATTTGTGATTGGGAATTACATGATATAGCAAATAAATTTAGTTATTATTATGAATATAGGAGTTTTACTGAATTTTATGTTTTATCTGATATTTTAAAAGATTATTCGAATAATAATTTATTTTTATTTTTAATAATTGATTCAACAAATAAATATTTGATAGATCATATTGTTAATTTAAAATCTGGAGATGTTTGTATTGCAGAGTATCAGAGTCAAGGAATGGGTAGGTTGGGTAGAAAATGGATATCTTTTCTTGGTGGTAATTTATATTTTTCTATTTATTGGCATATGGTTAAGAGAAAAGTATTTAATACGATATTTAGCCCAATGGTTGCTGTTGTGGTGGCAGAAACATTGAAGATATTAGGTGTACGTATGGTACGAATTAAGTGGCCTAATGACATTTATCTTAATAATCGTAAATTAGCGGGAATATTAGTAGAAATTAAAAATAAAATTAATGATGATTTTTTACATTTGATAATTGGCATTGGCATCAATTTATCGTCATTTCATATGTCAGCACATTATAGCAATATGGTATATAAAAATAGTTGGGCAAGTTTACAAGAATTTGATATTTATATCAATCGTAATTTACTAATTTTTGAATTAATTAGTGTTCTACATGATACTTTACGAAAATTTGAGCATGGAGATTTTAGGTCTTTTGTTATGCGTTGGTCATTATTTGATAATTTTTATAATAAAAAAATAAAATTATTGGTTAATAATAAAATATTACAAGGTATTAATCGTGGTATAAATAGACAGGGTGCTTTACTATTAGAAAGATCCGGAAGAGTATATTCTTATTTGAATGCTAATATTTTTTAGTTAGGTTAATTGTTTATTTAAATGTGTATAGTATTATTTGGGTCCATCGATTAGTTATTTTATTTAAAATTAGTATCATTATGTTGAACGTTTAAAAATTATTTTAGTTGATATTAAATTTATTTTATTACTTTACCATATGATTATAGAGTTTATTTCAAATGGATGAGATAATTTCAGTAATCGTGTTTTGATTATTTTAAATATTTGTCGAATATAAGGTTATTAAATTTGTTATTAAATGTTGACTTATTTATATTATAAAATATTTAGATTATTATTTAATGGTAAAGAAAGTAATTAGATTATGTTCTTACCTTAATTTTATTTATTTTGTGATTTATGCTTTTAATTAAAATGAGGTTCGCACGTTTTTTTGTAGGTAATATATTTTGTCGTAAATTTGGACTATTAATTTCTTTCCATATTTTAGATGCGTTTTTGATAGTTTGTTGATTGGAAAGTTTAGTATAGTGATGGAAAAAGGAATTAGCGTTTAAAAAAGTGCTTTGGCGTAATTTAAGAAAACGTTGAATATACCAGCGTTTCAATAGCCACTCTTGAGCATCAACATAAATAGAAAAATCGAGAAAATCTGATACAAATATATTATAGGCGTTTTCTTTATAGTCTAAATTACTTTGTAGTACATTAAGTCCTTCAAGGATTAAAATATCTGGTTTTGATATTGTTTTTTTTTTGTTATAAATAACATCGTATATTAAGTGAGAATAAATTGGAACTTTTATTATTTTTTCTCCAGATTTTATTTTGGAAAGAAAGTGTACTAGGCTTCGTGTATCATATGATTGTGGAAAGCCTTTTTTTTTCATTATGTTTCTTTTTTTTAAAATTTTATTAGAATGTAGAAATCCATCTGTAGTTACTAATTCTACCACACGATGTTCTGGCCATCTACTTAGCAATGTTTTTAATACTCTAGCGGTTGTGCTTTTACCAACTGCGACACTTCCAGCTATTCCTATAATATAAGGAACAGGTTGAATATTAGTTCCTAAAAACTGTTCTGTTGCAATTTTACGTCTTATGTTATATGTAATATAGAAATTAAGAAGGCGTGATAAAGGTAGATAAATATTCTTGACTTCTTGTAAAGAAAGTTCTTCATTAATTCCTTGTATTTTTTTTATTTCTTTCTTGTTTAAAAGTAACGGAACCGAATTTCTTAATCTCGACCATTGGGTGCGATTAAATTCTAGATAAGGAACTGAAGATAATTGTATTTTATTATTATTCATGTCATTTCCCACAAATGTTGGTATGTTTTATTAATAATTGTAAATAATTTCTTGCAAAAATATTAATAGTTAAATACTATGAATCTATGAATAAATTATGTTTGGCTTGTTAGTATTTGATTTGTTTCGGTTGCGTAATTTTTTCTATTTCTTGGTGTGTTGTTGTGTAACATATTAGTATCTGTAGTTTTTATAATTTAAAATAAATATTTTATCGGTTTGATATGTTTTATTTTAAGATCTTGTATTCTAATCTTGTAGAGGTCGGTATAGCTCAGTGGGTAGAGCAACTGATTTGTAATCAGTAGGTCGAAGGTTCAAGTCCTTCTGCCGGCATTTGTTTGTGTCTTGGTGGGGTTCCCGAGCGGCTAAAGGGAGCAGACTGTAAATCTGTCGTCTTAGACTTCGAAGGTTCGAATCCTTCCCCCACCATCTGTTTTGCTTTTATGTAGTTTTATCTTTTTTTTAGTTTTGGTGGGCATCGTATAATGGATATTACCTCAACCTTCCAAGTTGATGATGTGGGTTCAATTCCCACTGTCCGCTTTATTTAATCGTAATTTTGCTGACATAGCTCAGTTGGTTAGAGCACATTCTTGGTAAGGATGAGGTCGGCAGTTCAAATCTGCCTGTCAGCAAATTTTATGTTTTGTGTTATTTAATTTACATCCAAAATTTTTTTGTTTATTTTATAAATAAATTTTTTGTGTATAATTAGTGTTAATTATTTTTTATCTAAAATTTCAATTAATTTTGTATGTATAACTAATTATTTTGGGTATGCTCTCTTGTTATATTCAGTTGGATAAAATTATGAAATAATGAATTAATTATAACTGGTGTAGTTCTTGTATTTTATGATCAAATATCATTATGAAAGATATGATTGTGTGTTTTTGGGTTATCATGTTGATCATATGAATGAATAGGTGAATTTATGAAAATTGATGATCAGGTGGTTAATCATTTTAATAATATATTAAAAAATGAACTTGTTGCTATAAATCAGTATCTTTTACATTCTAGTATATTTAAGAAGCAGGGTTTAGTGCATCTTTTTCAAATGGAATATCAAGAATCTATGGAAGAACAAAAGCATGCAGATTCTTGTATTATGCGCATTTTATTTTTAGATGGAGTATTAGATATATCCAGATTTGATAAATTGAGTATCGGTAATGATGTTGAGAGTATTTTAAAAAATGATTTAGATTTAGAATTACGTAATATACAAAGTTTACGAGCAAGTATTGCTTATATTGATTCAACAAGTGATTATGTATCAAGAGATATAATGTTAAAAATTCTTGTTGATGAAGAAAAACATGTAGATTTTTTGGAAACTGAGTTGTATTTCATTTCAAAAATTGGAATGTGTAATTATTTACAGTCACAAATGAAAAATGATTATTTGAATGGCAGGATAGATAAATAAGCACAACAAGTTGCTAATAATTATTAGATTATTTATCTATGGAAATTACTTTATGTTATGTGGAAATTTAATTTTGGTTTATTAAATTTGAAGTTGGTATTTTGTATTTTTTAGATTCTATTTAATCCTTACTTATGTAGAGAGATTAATTTACCGTATTTTAAAATTTATATTTATATTTTATTGTATTTTGATTTGATTTAGTATCTTGTTTAATTGCAATTTCGGTTTTCTAAGTTATTATTGATCTATTGTTATTTATAGGTATAATAGTTTATACTGATATGGGTTGTTCTTGTATTTGATTATTTACATGATTTGGGGATAGGTTTTATTGTTCTTTTTTTTGTGTTTTATAATATGGAATTAGTAATTATTTGCATGTAACTAAATATGCAAACGTTGAGTAGTGGAGCCTTTGTTATTATGCAAAATCAAAGAATTAGGATTAGGTTGAAAGCTTTTGATCATAAATTAATTGATCAATCAACTGCAGAAATTGTAGAAACTGCTAAACGAACTGGAGCTCAAGTACGTGGCCCTATTCCTTTGCCTACCCGTAAAGAACGTTTTACTGTTTTAATTTCTCCTCATGTTAATAAAGATGCCCGCGATCAATATGAAATACGTACTCATAAACGATTAGTGGATATTGTTGAGCCGACTGAAAAAACTGTTGACGCTTTAATGAGATTAGACTTAGCTGCTGGTGTTGATGTTCAAATTAGTCTTGGTTAATTTGCTTTTTTATATTTTTCATATTATCAAGGATTTTTGTAAATGTATGGTTTAGTTGGTAAAAAATTGGGTATGACTAGGATTTTTAATGAAAATGGTGTTGTTACCCCAGTTACCGTAGTTTACGTAGAGCCTAATAGTGTCACTCAAATTAAAAATCTACACAGTGATGGGTATTTTGCTATTCAATTTACTACTGGTAGTAGGAAGAAGAGTCGCTTGAATAAGGCAGAATTAGGTCATTTTTTAAAGGCAGGAGTGAAGGCAGGGCGTGGTTTGTGGGAGTTTCGTATTTCTGAAAAAGAAATCTTAAATGTTAAAGTAGGTCAGAAGTTTAACGTTGAGTCTTTTATGTCTATCAAACGAGTTGATGTAACTGGTATATCAAAAGGTAAGGGATTTGCAGGTGTCATTAAGCGTTGGAATTTTCATTCACAAGATGCTAGTCATGGAAATTCTTTATCACATCGAGCTCCAGGATCTATTGGACAAAATCAAACTCCAGGAAAAGTTTTTAAAGGTAAAAAGATGCCTGGACAATTAGGTAATAAGAAAAATACTGTACAAAGTTTGGATCTTGTCCGTGTTGATTTAGTCCGTAATTTATTATTAATTAAAGGATCAATACCGGGATCTATTGGAAATGATATTTTGATTAAGCCTTCTATTAGGTAAATTGATTTCTATAAAGTTTAAGAAGGTGATTTATAAAATATAGGTAAATTTGATTTAGGTATTTGATTCGAGAGTGTTTTATGGATTTACAGTTACAAGATAATGGTCTTATGTTAAAAGTGTCAAGTTTTGTATTTGATAGGCCTTTTAATAAAGCATTGATACATCAGGTTGTTGTTGCATATGCGGCTGGTTCTCGTCAAGGAACAAAATCTCAGAAAAGTCGAGCATTAGTAACTGGTTCTAATAAGAAGCCTTGGCGTCAGAAAGGGACAGGTCGAGCACGTGCTGGTTCTGTGAAAAGTCCTATTTGGCGTTCTGGCGGTGTTACTTTTGCTTCTAAACCTCGAGATTATAGCCAAAAAATTAATAAAAAGATGTATAAGGGCGCATTAAGGAGTATCCTATCTGAATTAGTTCGTCAGAAGCGTTTGTTTATTGTTAATAACTTTTCTATTAACAAACCAAGAACCAGTTCCTTAATAGAAAAGTTAAAAGATATGAAATTAGTTGAAAGAGAAATTCTGAAAAAAATTTTGATTATTGTTAACAATAGGGAAAATAATTTATTTTTAGCTGCTCGTAACTTGCAGAATATTAAAGTTATTCAAACGATTAATATTAATCCTATTAGTTTGATTATTTTTGATAAGGTAGTTGTGGTTTGTGATTCAATCAGAAAAATAGAGGAAATGTGTGCGTAAAATTTATAGAGAGTATTTATTAAATGTACTTCAATCTCCTTACGTTTCTGAAAAAACGTCAGTTGCTACGGATAAATTTAATACTGTTGTTTTTAGAACAGTCAAATCTGCTAAAAAAATCGATATCAAGATTGCTGTGCAAAATTTATTTTCCGTTAAAGTACAAAATGTACGGACTTTGGTAGTTAAAGGAAAAATAAAGCGCAGTAAGAAGCATTTTGGTCGTCGTAGTGATTGGAAAAAGGCATATGTTTCTTTAAAAGAAGGTGAAAGAATAGATTTAATTAGCGAGACCAAGTTGAATAAAGTGCATAAATGAACATCAAAATATTAAGATTATTTGATTATGACTATTGTAAAGTGTAAGTCTACATCGCCTGGTAGACGTCATTTAGTTAAGGTAGTTAACTATAGTTTGCATAAAGGTAGTCCTTGTAGTGCTTTATTACGTCCATTAAGAAAATCAGGAGGGCGTAATAATCGTGGATGTATTACAGTGCGTCATATTGGTGGTAGACATAAAAGGTGTTATCGATTGCTTGATTTTAAAAGGAATAAAGATAATATTTTAGGTGTAGTAGAGCGTTTGGAATACGATCCTAATCGTTCTACTTATATTGCTTTAATTTTATATAAAGATGGTGAGCGTCGTTATATTTTAGGAGTAAAAAATCTAAAAATTGGAGATGAAATTCAATCTGGCCTTGATGTGCCGGTAAGAATTGGTAATTCTTTGCCTATGCAATTTATTCCGATTGGTTCTATTGTACATAATATAGAAATGAAAGTTGGTAAAGGAGGGCAATTAGCGCGTTCTGCAGGTGCATGTGCTCAGATTATAGCTCGGGATGATTCTTTTGTGACTTTGCGTCTTCGTTCAGGTGAAGTGCGTAAAATTCAAGCTACATGTCGTGCAACGTTGGGTGAAGTTGGCAATAATGAGCATATGTTACGTATGTTTGGTAAAGCAGGTGCGAGTAGATGGCGAGGTATTCGTCCAACTGTCAGAGGTACTGCTATGAATCCAGTAGATCATCCTCATGGAGGTGGTGAGGGTCGTAATTTTGGTAAACATCCGGTTTCTCCTTGGGGTTTAAAAACTAAAGGTAAGAGAACTCGTAGTAACAAACGTACTGATAAGTTTATTATACGTCATCGTAGTGTTAAATAAATTAGAGGATAATTAAAATTTTATGCCACGTTCTCTTAAAAAAGGTCCATTTATTGATGCTCATCTATTAAGAAAAGTGGAAAAAGCAGTAGAAAGTGGTAATAAAAGACCAATTCGTACTTGGTCTAGGCGTTCTACTATTTTCCCAAAGATGATTGGTTTAACTATTTCTGTTCATAATGGTCGACAACATGTACCTGTATTTATTAGTGAAGAAATGGTTGGTCATAAGCTTGGAGAATTTTCTCCAACTCGTACTTATAGAGGTCATACTTATATATCAGATAAAAAAGTTAAAAAACGTTAGGTTAAGGTTAAAATAAATGCAACAAGCTATTGCAAAATATCGTTATATGCAATCTTCTCCTCAAAAAGTACGTTTAGTTGTAGATATGATTAGAGGAAAGAAAGTATTTCAAGCGATTAATATTTTAAATTTTTCTAACAAGAAATCTGCTTTCTTGCTTTTGAAACTTTTAAAATCTGTCGTTGCTAATGCTGAACATAATTTTGGTTTAAACATTGAGGATTTAAAAGTTGCTAAGATTTTTGTTGATGTCGGCCCGATTGCTAAACGAATGGTTCCACGTGCTAAAGGTCGTGCTGATCGTATTTTGAAACGTACTAGTCATGTTACTGTAATTGTAACATATTAGATTATTATTGATTAAAATTAGATAACTTAAAGGTTTGGTAATGGGACAAAAAGTACATCCTAACATAATTCGTTTAGGAATCATTAGGTATTGGAATTCTACTTGGTATGCTGGTACTAAGGATTTTGCTAACAATTTATTTAGCGATTTTAGAGTGCGTTCTTTTTTATTTAAAGAATTGTCAAAAGCGTTAATATCTCGTATTGTTATTGAACGTCCTGCTAAAAGTATTCGTGTAACTATTTATACTGCTAGACCTGGCATTGTAATAGGTAAAAAAGGAGAAGATGTTGAAAGATTACGAAGAGTTGTAGCGCATATTTCAGGTGTTCCTACACAGGTTAATATTGCTGAAGTTCGTAAGCCAGAGATAGATGCCAAGTTATTAGCTGATAATATTGTTTCTCAATTAGAACGTAGAGTGATGTTTAGAAGGGCTATGAAGAGAGTTGTGCAAAGTGCTATGCGTTTGGGAGCTAAGGGAATAAAAGTGGAGGTAAGTGGTCGTTTGGGTGGAGTTGAGATTGCACGCACTGAGTGGTATCGTGAAGGTCGTGTTCCATTACATACATTACGTGCTGATATAGATTATAGTATGTCTGAAGCACGCACTACTTATGGAATTATTGGTGTAAAAGTATGGGTATTTAGAGGTGAAATTTTAGGTGGTATGCCAATTATTACTCCAGTTACTGTAACTACATCTGCTCAAATTAAAAAACCGTCTCGTAGGGGGCGTATTAAATAATGTTTAGGAAAGGTAATTTATGTTACAACCGAAACGCACAAAGTTTCAAAAAATGCACAAGGGTAGAAATCGTGGTGTAGCAGTTGGTATTTCTGTTGATTTTGGTGATTTTGGCTTAAAGGCTATTAGCCATGGTCGATTAACTTCTAATCAGATAGAAGCAGCGAGGCGTGCCATGACTCGCGCAGTGAAGCGTCAGGGAAAAATCTGGATTCGAATTTTTCCAGATAAGCCAATTACTAAAAAACCATTAGAAGTTCGTATGGGGAAGGGTAAAGGTAATGTGGAATATTGGGTAGCTTTAGTACAACCTGGCAGGGTTTTATATGAAATGTCCGGTGTTCCTGAGGATTTAGTGAGGATGGCTTTTAAGTTGGCATCTTCAAAATTACCTGTTAAGACTGTTATTGTTACAAAAGTTGGTTAATATATGAAGTTACGAAAATTACATAAGAAAAATGTTGAAGAATTGAATTTTGATTTATTAAACCTTTTACATACACAAATAAATGTTCGTATGCAAATAAGAATGGGTCAAGTCAATCAAACTCATTTATTAAAAGAGATACGTCGTAATATTGCTCGAATTAAAACTTATTTATCTAATAAAACTAGGTCTTATGATGTCTAATAGAATTAATATTTTGCATGGTCGTGTAATTAGTGATAAAATGGAAAAATCAGTTGTCGTATCGATAGAAAGGTTTATTAAACATCCTATTTATAGGAAATTTATAAGACGTACAACGAAATTGCATGTGCATGATGAAAATAATGATAGTCGTATTGGAGATATTATTAAAATTAAAGAGTGTCGTCCGATTTCTAAAACTAAGTCTTGGATTTTAGTTTCGATCGTTAAGAAGACTGTTTTTTAATATGTATTTTAAAAAATTTTTAGAGAGTGGTTGTGTTTTGATTTGTTTTGTTTTAACTTTAAGGATTGAAGGTAATTTATTATGATTCAAGAACAAAGTATATTAAGCGTAGCTGATAATTCTGGGGCTCGTTTCGTAATGTGTATTAAAGTGCTTGGTGGTTCTCGTCGTCGATATGCGGCTATTGGTGATATAATTAAAGTAGCTATTAAGGATGCGATGCCTCGAGGTAAAGTTAAAAAGGGTGATATTGTGAAAGCTGTAGTAGTACGTACTAAGAAAGGTGTGCGTCGTTCAGATGGTTCTTTGATAAGGTTTGATACTAATTCTTGTGTTTTGCTTAATGATGTTAATGAACAGCCTATTGGTACTCGTGTTTTTGGCCCTGTTACTAGAGAGTTGCGTAATGAAAAATTTATGAAGATTGTTTCTTTAGCGCCAGAAGTTCTTTAATATATGTAGTATTAAAAGGTAATTTATGTCAGCAAAAATTCGTTGTGGCGATGAAGTTATTGTATTAAAGGGAGCGAATAAAGGCAAGCATGGTAAAGTCAAGTTTATTTTAGCTTCTGGCAGGGTTTTTATTGAAGGTTTGAACTTGGTAAAAAAACATCAGAAGTCAGTACCAGCAATGAAAAAGCTTGGTGGTATCTTTGAGAAAGAGTCGCCTATTGATATTTCTAATATTGCTATATTTAATGTTACATGTGGTAGATTAGATAAGGTGGTTTTTAAGATTAAAGATGGCAAAAAGGTTCGTGTTTTTAAATCTAGTGGAGAGAATGTTTAAGTTGCGGTAAGTTAGAATGTCGGATTTATATGATTTTTATAGAGACGTGGTAGTTCCTCGATTAATGCGTGACTTTGATTATCGATCTGTTATGGAAGTACCTAAGATTAGAAAAATTACCTTAAATATGGGTTTAGGTATATTAGGAACAGATAAAAAAAAATTAGAAAATGCTATGATGGATTTAGCTGCAATTTCAGGACAAAAACCTTTTATTACCAAAGCAAAAAAGTCAATTGCTAGTTTTAAGATTCGTCAAGGTTTTTCTATTGGTTGTAAAGTTACATTACGTGATGTACGTATGTGGGATTTTTTAAAAAAATTAATTTTTGTCGCTATACCTCGTATTAGGGATTTTCGTGGTTTGTCTAATAAATCGTTTGATAGGTATGGTAATTATAATTTTGGCATACGTGAACAGATTGTTTTTCCAGAAATTGATTATAATAAGGTCGATAGGACTTGTGGTGTAGATATAGCAATTACTACCACCGCAAAATCTAATAGTGAGGGTTATGCTTTATTAGCTGCTTTTCAGTTTCCATTTAGAAAATAAATATTATTGGGAGTAGTATGTGACAAAACAGTCAGTAGTGGCTCGTGAATTGAAACGAGCTGCATTAGTTAGTAAGTTTTTTAATCAACGTACTAAATTGAAGTCTATTATTTCTAATAGTAAGGTTTCGCATGCTAAAAGATGGCAAGCAATTTTACGATTACAGAAATTGCCGCGTGATTCTAGTCCGTCTCGTCGTCGTAATCGATGTAGCTTAACAGGTAGGCCTCATGCTTTTTTAAGAAAGTTTGGTTTAAGTCGTATTAAATTGCGAGAAGCTGCTATGCGGGGTGAAATACCGGGTTTAAGAAAGGCAAGTTGGTAACTGGTTTCTCTTGTTTTATCAATTTTATAATTTTGAGGGAATTTAAAAGAAGAATGAGTATGCAAGATCCAATTTCGGATATGTTGAGTTGTATCCGTAATGGTCAATCTTCAAGTAAAAACTCAATATCTACTCCTTTTTCTAAAATGAAGGGGTCTATTGCTGACTTATTAGTTAAGGAAGGTTATATTGTAAAATATAATGTAATAAATAATACTAAGCCAATATTGGTATTAACTTTAAAATATTTTCAAGATAAACCTGTTATTGAGTTCATTCGTCGTGTTAGTCGCCCAGGATTGCGTGTTTACAAAAAGAAACATGATATACCAGAAGTAATGTCAGGAATGGGTATTGTTATTATTTCCACATCTCAAGGAGTAATTACAGATAAGATGGCTCGTCGATTTGGTATTGGTGGTGAAATAATTTGTTATGTAGCTTGATCAGGGGAAATTATGTCTCGTGCTACTAAATTATTAGTTCTTATTCCTGAAGGTGTAATTACAAAAATTAATGGTAAATCTATTAAGGTTTGTGGTAATTATGGGGAATTAAGTCAAATTATGCATGATTATGTAAATGTGCATCGATGTGATAAAAGTCTCATTCTTTCTACGTATTGCAATCAAGCTAAATATAGAGCGTTGGCAGGTACCATGTGTTCGTTATTGAGAAATATGATGATTGGTGTTAGTCAACAATTTATTAAAAGGTTACAATTAGTAGGTATAGGTTATCGAGTTATAATTAATGACAAAGTAATTATTTTATCAGTAGGTTTTTCTCATTCTATTAATTATGAATTACCAGCAGGTATCAGCGTGGAATGTTCAGGTCAAACTGAAATTATATTAAAAGGTATTGATAAACAACTTGTTGGTCAGGTATCAGCCGATTTACGTTCGTTACGCCCTCCAGAACCTTTTAAAGGAAAGGGTATTCGTTATGTAGATGAGTTTGTATATATTAAAGAAACTAAAAAAAGATAGTTATAGTTGTTTATTAGGATACATGTGGTTTATGAATATTAAGAAAATATCTCGTATGCGTAGGGCGACGAGTTTAAGGAAAAAATTTCGTGAGTTAAAAGCTTGTCGTTTGGTCGTACATCGTACTTCGAGGCATATCTATGCTCAAGTAATAGATTGTGCTTCTTTTACGTTGGTTTCAGCTTCTACGTTAGAAGATTGTATTGCAAAACAATTAAAAATTACTAGCAATAAGAATGCAGCTTCTTTAGTAGGCAAGGTTATTGCAAAGCGTGCAATGGAAAAAGGTATCACAAAATTATCTTTTGACAGATCTGGATTTAAATATCATGGTCGTGTTCAAGCTTTAGCGGAAGCTGCGCGAAAAGTGGGTTTATGTTTTTAAATAAGAATTAGAGGTAATGAATTGTTGTTATGGATTATTTATTTACTGAAAAGCAAGTTAGTGAGTTGCGAGAGAAATTAATTACTGTAAATCGTGTATCTAAAACTGTAAAAGGCGGTCGTGTTTTTAGCTTTACAGCATTGACTGTTGTTGGCGATAATAATGGGCGTGTAGGATTTGGTTATGGCAAAGCACGTGAAGTCCCATCAGCTATCCAAAAGTCTATGGAAAAAGCTCGCCGTAGTATGATTAGTATTATATTAAAGAATGGTACTTTGCAGCATGTCATCGAAGGTACGTATACCGGTTCTTACGTATTTATTAAGCCGGCTTCTGAAGGTACTGGGATTATAGCTGGAGGCGCGATACGTGCTATTTTGGAGGTAGCTGGTGTTCATAATGTTTTGGCCAAAACTTATGGTTCTACTAATCCTATTAACGTAGTTCGAGCAACAATGAATGCTCTTCTTAATATGAAATCTCCTGAGATTATCGCTGCTAAACGTGGTAAATCTATTGAAGAAATTATTAGATATAATTAGAACATTGTGGATTGTTGTTTTGAAAATATTAAAGTTATAAAATGAGTGGTGTTTTATTCAAATTTTGTGAATTTATGTTTAGGTTAGTATTTAGATTGATACAAGTATAAATGTAGGTTATAAATATGTGGACGTATTCGAAGTTTGTGATACAATTAGAGTCTCTTATACAATCAGGGTGTTGTTATAATAATAATGAAGCTTAATGCTTTAATACCTACTAAAGGCTCAAGGTTTGTTGCCAAGCGTTTGGGTAGGGGTATTGGTTCAGGTTTAGGTAAAACTAGTGGTCGCGGCCATAAAGGTCAAAAATCTCGTTCTGGCGGAAAGCTACGTCTTGGTTTTGAGGGTGGTCAAACGCCGTTGTACCGTCGTTTGCCGAAATTTGGTTTTACATCTCGCAAGTCTTTAGTTACTACAGAAGTACGATTATCAGATTTATCACGTATTCAAAATGAATCTATAACTTTAGATTTATTAAAAAGAGAGAATATTGTTAAAAAAAATGTTAAGTTTGTCAAAATTATATTGCATGGGACAATAAGTCGTGCCGTTGTATTACGTGGTGTATGTGTCAGTAAGAGCGTTTGTTCTATTATTAGATCTCTTGGCGGAAAGATAGAGGAATAAGTCCTAATATGTTTACTCGGTCAATCTTGTCTTCTTTGTGTGGTACTAAAAGTAGTTTCGGTGAGTTAAGGGAAAGGATTTTTTTTGTTTTTTGGTCGTTAATTATTTTCCGAGTTGGTTCTTTTATCCCAATACCTGGCATTAATACCAATGTTATAGCTCAATTATTGGAACAACAGCGAGGAACTATTATTGAAATATTTAATGTGTTTTCGGGAGGTGCTCTTAGTCGCGCATCTATTTTTACTTTGGGGATTATGCCATATATTTCTTCGTCAATTATAGTACAATTATTAACGGTAATGCACCCATCTTTAGCAGAGTTGAAAAAAGAGGGTGAAGATGGGAGGCGTAAAATTAATCAATATACCAGATATGGTACGTTGTTTTTGGCGCTTTTTCAATCAGTTGGTATTGCAATAGGATTGCCTAATATGACGGGTATGCAGGGATTGGTTATTAATCCTGGTGTATCTTTTTATTTCGTTGCAGTAATAAGTTTAGTTTGTGGAACTATTTTCTTGATGTGGTTAGGTGAGCAAATTACTAATAAAGGAGTGGGTAACGGTATTTCGGTAATTATTTTTTCAGGCATAGTAGCAGGTTTACCGTCGGCTATAGCACAGATTATAGAGGAATCTAGGCAGGGGAAGTTGCACCTTTTTCTATTGGTTTCTATTTTGTTTATTGTTTTAATAGTGACATTTTTTGTTGTATTTATGGAACGTGGGCAACGTCGTATAATAGTTAATTATGCTAAACATCAATATGGATATCGTGCATATTCAACACAAAGTACTCATTTGCCATTAAAAATTAATATGTCAGGAGTTATTCCAGCTATTTTTGCTTCTAGTATTATTTTATTTCCTGCTACTCTTTCATCTTGGTTTACTTACAATGCCAAATGTAATTGGTTAGCATTAGTCTCATTTTATTTACAACCTGGTAAATTTTTATATTTATTACTTTATGCTTCATCCATTATATTTTTTTGTTTTTTTTATACTTCGTTAATTTTTAATCCACGTGAAACTGCTGATAATTTAAAAAAATCTGGTGCTTTTATACCAGGAATTCGTCCCGGAGAACAAACTGCAAGATATATTAATAAAGTAATGACTAGATTAACTTTAGTAGGATCGGTTTATATAACTTTTATTTGTTTAATACCAGAATTTATGCGTATTGCAATGAAAGTTCCGTTTTATTTTGGAGGTACATCATTGCTTATTGTTGTTGTAGTAATTATGGATTTTATGAATCAGATCCAAGCTTTAATGATGTCTAGTCAATATGAATCTGTATTAAGAAAAGCTCATTTAAAAAGTCGTGATTAATAGTAATTAATAGTTATATCATATTTATATATTAGATGGAGTTCATAATGAAAGTGCGCACCTCAGTAAAGAAGTTGTGTCGTCATTGTAAAATAATAAAACGTAGTGGTGTTGTGCGTGTTATTTGTCATGTTGAACCAAAACATAAACAGCGACAGGGTTAAAAATTGGTTTTGTAAGGGATGTTTCTTAATGTTATGGTATTGAATTGTAACGTATGTGCTTATGTCTTATATATAATGGCGATTTAAAATTTATGTTTTGGAGTTGAGATAGTGGTACGGATAGCTGGTATAAATGTTCCTGGTAACAAACATTTGGTAATTGCATTAATGTCAATTTATGGCATTGGAAAATCAAGGTCACGTTCTATTTGTTCGATTACGAGGATTCCTGAACATGTTAAATTAAGTGAATTGTCTATTAGTCAAATTGATAGTATACGCGATGCTGTTCTTAAATATGTTATAGAGGGTGATTTACGGCGTGAGGTTACTTTGAGTATTAAACGTTTAATAGATTTAGGTACTTATCGTGGTTTACGTCATCGACGTGGTCTTCCTGTTCGTGGACAGAGAACTAGGACTAATGCGAGGACTTGTAAGGGGCCACGTAAGATAATTAATAGATAGATATATAAACATAAAGATAGAGAGTTGAGTATAGGTATGATGAAGTCATCCAATGTTCGTGTACGTAAACGTGTGAAAAAACAAATTTTAGATGGTATAGTTCATATACATGCATCTTTTAATAATACTATTGTGACCATTACGGATCGTCAGGGTAATACTTTAGGTTGGGCAACAGCCGGTGGTTCTGGTTTTCGTGGTTCTCGTAAATCTACGCCGTTTGCTGCGCAAACGGCAGCGGAGTATTGTGCTGAAATTGCAAAAGAATATGGTATTAAAAATTTAGAAGTTATGATTAAAGGTCCTGGTCCAGGACGAGAATCTACTGTACGAGCTTTAAATGCAGCAGGATTTCACATTATTAATATTACTGACGTTACCCCCATTCCTCATAATGGATGTCGTCCTCCTAAAAGGCGTCGCGTATAAATAAAAGATAGTTTTAGTAATATATTTAAATTAGGAATATTGAAATATGGCAAGATATTTGGGTCCTAAGCTTAGGATTATTCGACGTGAAGGTACTGATCTTTTTTTGAAATCTGGTATTCGTTCGCTTGAATCTAAATGCAAAATTGAACGATTGCCTGGTCATCATGGTGTACGTAAATCTAGATTATCAGATTATGGAATTCAATTACGTGAAAAGCAAAAAGTAAAGCGTATTTATGGAATATTAGAATGCCAATTTCGTAATTATTATAAGAAAGCTATTAAACTTAAGGGGAATACTGGTGATAATTTATTACAATTATTAGAAACTAGATTAGATAATATTGTGTATCGTATGGGTTTTGCTGTTACTCGTGCAGAAGCTCGACAGTTGGTGAGTCACAAAGCAATCATGGTGAATTATCATATTGTTAATATTCCTTCTTATAGTATCAGTTCTAAAGATGTTATATCTTTGTGTAATAAAGCAAAGAATCAACTTAGAATTAAATCAGCATTAGAATTATTTGAACAGCGTGAAAAATTATCATGGATTTCTGTTGATTTAACAAAGATGGAAGGCGTTTTAAGAAACATTCCAGAACGTTCTGATTTGTCAGCGGATATCGATGAACACTTGATTGTTGAATTATATTCTAAATAATATGAAATTTATGGAGAAATATGATGCATAATTTGGTAACGGAATTTTTAAAGCCACGTTTGGTGAATATTGAACAAATTAGTGCAACACATACCAAAGTTACGCTTGAACCTTTGGAACGTGGTTTTGGTCATACATTAGGTAACGCACTACGTCGTATTTTACTTTCGTCAATGCCTGGATATGCAGTTACAGAAGTAAAAATTGATGGTATTCTGCATGAGTATAGCACCAAAGAGGGTGTGCAAGAAGATATATTGGAAATTTTACTTAATTTAAAAGGATTAGCTTTGAAAGTTCAAGGTAAAGATAGTATTCTTTTAACTTTGTATAAGTCTGGTATTGGCCCAGTAATAGCTGCTGATATTACTCATGATGAAAATGTTGAGATAGTAAAACCACAACATATATTGTGTCATTTAACTGATAAAAATGCAGAAATTAATATGCAAATTAAAGTTGAGCGTGGTCGTGGTTATGTTCCTGCTGCAACTAGAATATATACGGAAGGGAATAATAATATCTCCTCTTCTTCTATTGGTCGTTTATTAATAGATGCATGTTATAGTCCAGTAGAACGCATAGCATATAATGTAGAAGCAGCACGTGTTGAGCAGCGTACTGATTTAGATAAATTAATTATAGATATGGAAACTAACGGAACTATTGATCCTGAAGAAGCTATTCGGCGGGCAGCAACCATTTTATCTGAACAATTGGAAGCTTTTGTTGATTTACGTGATGTAAGACAACCAGAATTAAAAGAAGAAAAACCAGAATTTGATCCTATATTATTACGTCCTGTAGATGATCTAGAGTTAACTGTACGTTCTGCTAATTGTCTTAAGGCGGAGGCAATTCATTATATTGGCGATTTAGTTCAACGTACAGAGGTTGAATTGTTAAAAACACCTAATTTAGGTAAAAAATCACTCACTGAAATTAAAGATGTATTAGCTTCTCGTGGATTAACTTTAGGCATGCATTTCGATAATTGGCCTCCTTCTAGTCTTATTGATGAAAGGTAAATTTAAATTAATTTAAATTGGGATATGTTTAGATGCGTCATTGTAAAAATGGTCGTAAATTGAATCGTAATACAGCTCATCGCAAGGCGATGTTTTATAATATGGTAAGTTCATTAATTATGAATGAAATTATTAGGACAACTTTGCCTAAAGCAAAAGAATTACGTAGTATAGTAGAACCTATAATTACTAAAGCTAAAATAGATAGTGTTGCAAATCGACGATTCGTTTTCTCTAAAATACGTAATAATAAAATTGTAGCAAAGATTTTTAATGAATTGGGGCCTAGATTTATAAGTCGTCAAGGTGGATATACACGTATTTTGAAGTGTAATTATCGAATGGGAGATAAGGCGATGATGGCTTACATTGAATTTGTTGAACGTGTAACATAACATTAGCGAACTTTTTGATATATGTTTTATTTTATTTAATTATTTATATATAAGTTAAATAAGATATTAGAATATGAATAGGATGCTTGTTAACTAAGTCTTAATCAGTTGTTTATTAATCGTTTTCTTTTGATAGTTTGTTAGTTTTGTTAAATTAAGATAATACTAGACCCGGTCTGAACCAGGTTCCGCGAGACGCAAGAAAGTCCTGCACTGTCATTGTTCTTTTACCTTCTGGTTGTAGGGACTGTATTGTTAAAATTCCATCTCCAGTCAGGATGTCAATACCAGTTTTCTTTGATGCAAGAATAGTGCCCGGTATATTACATTCAAATTTTTGTTGTTTTTTATACGGCGATATTGTGGTTGCATTCCATATCTTGATCATATGTTCTGAAATTTGAAAATAACTGGTCGGCCATGTACTGAAAGCTCGTATGCGTCTTTCTATTTGAATAGCAGGTAGGTTCCAATTTATTTTTCCTTCTTTTTTACTTAGTTTTTTTGCGTAAGAAGCAAATGTCTCATTCTGTGGGATTGCTGTGTATTCATTGTAATTTATTTTATTTAATATTTCAATTAGTGCTTTTGCGCCAATTTTTGTTAATTTGTCAGATAATGTTAAATAAGTATCATAAATTGAAATATTACAGGTTACTTGATGTAGAATATTACCTGTGTCTAATCCTTCATCCATTTGTATGACGCTAATACCTGTTTCATAATCTCCAGCTTCTATAGCTCTTTGAATAGGGGCGGGTCCACGCCAACGTGGTAATAATGAGTAATGTATATTTATACATCCTAAGCGTGGTAAATGTAAGAATTTTTGAGGTATTATTAAACTATATGCTACAACAATTATAATATCTGCATCCAGATTTTTAATTATTTGAAAGGTTTCTAATGCATTTAGTGATTTTGGTTGAAAAATTGGTATATTATGCTCTTTTGCAAAATTTAGAACTAAATTATTCGACGATAATTTATTTTTTTTTCCAATTGTTATTTTTTTATTGTTTTTTTTTGTTAGTATTGCTATTACTTGGTGTGGAGAATGAAATAACATGCGCAAGAAACACGCCGAGTAATCTGGTGTTCCTGCAAAAATAATACGTAAAGAACATGACATTTTAGTTTATTTTAAGTATATAGTTTTTAATTAATGTTTTATATTTACAGTAATTATAGAGATTATATCTCATTTAAGATAATCTATAAATAATTTTCCAATTAAATGATCCATTTCATGTTGAATACATATAGCCAATAAATTATTAGCCTCTATTTTTAAAAGCGTTCCATTTTGATTTAAGGCATGTATTTTTATTATAGCTGCTCTTGGTATAAAGTGATATTGTTCCGGTATTGATAAACATCCTTCAAGAACACTAGTACCCCCTTTTTTTTCTATTAAACATGGATTTATTAAAATTAATGGTTCTTTAGATTTTGTTGAAATATCAACAACAATAATTTGTTTATGAATATTTACTTGTGTTGCAGCTAAACCTATACCTTTTTTTGCATACATGGTTTCAAGCATATCATGTATAATACATTTAATATTATTATTGATGTTAATTACTGGAGCAGCTATTTTACGCAATCGTTTATCTGGATAGTATAGAATTTGTAATAGTGACATAATAATTTTATTATTAATAATGATAAGAATAATTTTATTTTTACTATATGTTGTTACAATTTATTATTATATTGTGTTTGTTTTTTAAATGATAGTGTTCATGATAAGTAAATAATTTTATTTTAGATTGATTATTTTTTATTTGATTATTTTGATGGTATCCTATTAAAATTGAAATAAAAGTAGGATGTTTTGTCTTTAATCATGATTTTTTGTCGTTAAAGATTTATTTAGTTTTTAATATATGAACTAATTTTTGTAGTTTTGGAAATTTATAAAATATGATATATTTTTGTATTATTAGATATTAATTAATATACTTTGTATAGGCATTATTATTTTAGTGAATCAATGTGCTTTAGTTCTGTATCTATATTTTGTAAGATAAAGGCGAATGTTGCTGTGTTATTATGAATAATAAATATTATATTAGAAGTGTATTAGAGGCTTTGCAAAATGGGCAGGTTATTGCTTATCCTACTGAAACAATTTTGAGTTTAGGATGTGATCCGGATAATTTCAATGCAGTAAAGAGATTATTAAAAATTAAACAAAGATCATGGAAGAAAGGTTTTATTTTAGTAGGTGCAAATTGTTCGCAGTTTTTTAGGTATATTGATGAAGCATATTTGACTTATCATTATTGTATGAAAATTAGAACAGTTTATTCACAACCAATTACTTGGGTTATACCTGCTAGGTTTACTACACCATGTTGGTTGACAGGTCGATTCTCTTCTGTAGCAGTTAGATTGAGTATTTTTAAGCCTCTGCAAGAGCTTTGTTTGTCTTTTGGCAAGGCTTTAATTTCTACTAGTGCAAACTTATCGGGTTATTCACCTGTATATACTTTTGATGATATTTATCGACAATTTGGGAATTACGTTTATGTTCCTCCTGTATTAAATACGAAAATAGTAAATAAACGTTCTAATCCATCTGGAATTCGTGATATTATTACTGGAGCTTGGTTACGTTATTAGATTAATTATTTTTTTGAGCTTAATTTATTCTATTATGGCATCTTTTGCAGTTTTTGGTAATCCGATTAAACATAGTAAGTCACCTGATATTTATTCTATTTTTGCGGAAGAAATGGGTATTTCATCTTCTTATGATCGAATATTAGCATCATTTTCAAATTTCGAAATGATGTTGGGTATATTTTTTAAAAATGGAGGAATAGGCGCCAATATTACTGCTCCTTTTAAAGAATATGCTTATTCTTTATGTAAACATCGTACTGAGAGAGCTATTATTGCTGGGTCTGTAAATGTATTAAAAAAAAATACTGATGGGTTCCTATCTGGAGATAATACTGATGGAGTTGGTTTATTAGTTCATTTACAATATCTTAATTGGTTGCATAGTAGAACTAAAAGTAAGATATTATTAATTGGAGCTGGAGGAGCAGCAAGAGGAATTATATTTCCTTTGTTAAATTTTGGTCATCAAATTCTATTAACCAATAGAACTTTTTTACGCGCTCAAAGATTAGTTAATCATTTTTTTAACAAGGGAGATATTAGCGTTATATCTTTGGATCAATTATCGACTTTAGAGAAAGTTGATTTAATAATTAATGCAACTACTACAGGAATGTATGGAGATGTACCTGATTTACCAAGCTCCTTGATTAATCCTTTTGTTAATTGTTATGATTTGTTTTATAAGGAAGATATAGATACGCCATTTATTATGTGGTGCAAGAAATATGGGGCAAAATTTTGTTCTGATGGATTAGGAATGTTAGTTGGACAGGCTGCATATTCCTTTCTTTTTTGGCATAATACGTTACCTTCGATTTCTTCCGCATTATCTAGAATACGTTTAAAATGATAAGATTTTAATAATGTTATTTACTTAATTGTTATTTTAAATATAATTAAATTTTTAAGCGAAATGTTTAATTTGTTTTGTTGTTTTGTGGGTTTGTAAAGTGTTTTAGGTTTTGTATTTGAACAATTTTAAAATATGCATTTTATTTTTATGTGTTATTGTTTTGATTTGTATTTAATTATTTTACATGAATTATAAAGTTTGTTTTTATGTTTAGTTTGATTAATGAAGAAATTTTTTGTTTTTGTTATCATTTATAATGATTAAAGTTTTAATTTTTAAAATTATTTCGTTTTAAATTATTTTATTTTACTTGATTTTTTATTTTATGGTTGTATTCTAGATCGGAGATTCAGTGTAGAATTATTTTTTATTTTTACAGTTGGTAGTTTGTTTATATTGTTTTTGCTTGGCGGTATAAGCGCGATAGATCCACCTGAAACCATACCGAACTCAGAAGTGAAATGTCGTAGTACCGATGGTAGTATAAGGTATCCTTATGTTAGAGTAGGGGACTGCCAAGCAATTTTAAACTTGGAAGTACTTTTATCAGAATTAGAGATTGTTATATTTTAAGTTATGTTGAGCTGTATCTTTACTAAAGTTTCGATGGTTAATGATACGTTTTATTTTTGAATTACGCGCTGCTTCCGTGTATTAGGCAAGTGCGATTCCTGTAACTTATTGCTCAATCATAATAATTTTTAAAAAACAAATTTATTATATAGCATATCGTTTCATTTATCTATGTGAATAGATCTCTTTTTGTTCGTAGTTTAGCAAAAATTTTCCATTCTTCCTCATTATTAGAAGAGGTGTTTAGTTTTTTTTGAATTTCTTTATCTTTGCATCGAAAGAAAAGATTTATTTTTAATTCTTTATTTATAGAAGTGGGTAGGGTGGATTCATTTTTAATGCGTTTTTTTTTAACATTTTTTAAATATGAAATAATATTGTTATCTTTAGGTAAGATAGAGGCTGCAAAGTTAATATTACTCCAGGTGTATTCATGAGCGCTATATATTAAAGTATCTCCTGGTAGTTGTTTGATTTTTTGGAGAGATTCGTACATTTGTTTCGCTGTTCCTTCAAATAATCTTCCGCAACCTGCAGAAAATAAGGCATCTCCACAAAATAACCAGGGTTTACTGTAAAAAGCTACGTGTCCTAAAGTATGTCCTGGTAAGAATAGTACTTTAAAATGATATCCTAACAAAGTTAGGATATCATTTTCTGATACAATATGATTTGTTCCTGCATTTACAGTTTCCAGTGGTCCATAAACTTTAACTGGAAATAGTTTAAGTAATTTTCGTACTCCAGCAGTATGGTCTTTATGATGATGTGTAAGTAAAATGGCTGTTATTTTTAATTTTAATTTTTGAATAATTTGTATTATTGATATATATTCTCCAGGATCAATTATTAAACATTCTTTTTTTGCATTATACAATATCCAAATATAATTGTCTTTTAATGCAGGTATATTAATAATATTCATTTTTAACCTCATGTTTTATATATTTAAGTATAAAATAAAATAAATATGAAATCATTGCAAAATGAAAAATTGATTTTTATGCCTAATGTTTGGGAAGATGTTCCTAATGGAATATATTACAGAAAAATTTTGGAAAAGGAATTAAAGAATTGGTTGCCTAAAATGCGTGGGTTTAATATGTTAAAAATCGGAGCTTTAAGTATAGATCTGAATATTAATGAGTGTGCTGTTTTGCATCAAATTAATGTTGGCCCTGAAGGAGAACAGTTTCAAGTAATTGTTGATATATATAAATTACCATTTGCTAATAGATCTGTTGATATCTGTTTGTTAGCTCATACTTTATCCTATATAGCTCATCCTTATAGTTTATTGCAGGAAGTAGATAGAATATTAAGTGATGATGGTTGGTTGATAATTACTACATTTAATTTAATAAGTATATTAGGGCTATTTAGAATTGCATATTTTTTTTTTCGTAAAGCTTTTAAGATGCGTTTATATACTCAAATGAGGTTATTGTATTGGTTGCAGTCTTTAAATTTTGAAATTATGTATAAAAGTCATTTAAAATCATTGTTACGTGAAAAAAATGACAATTTTTATTGTTTATTAAGCTATTTGTTTTCTTTAGGTTGTTTAAATATAATTATTGCACGTAAACGAACAATGCCTTTTCAATTGATACCTTTAGGTAATCAAAATTATTTTTTTAATTTATTTTAGTTTTTAAATTGTGTTGTATTATAATTTAGTGTTGACCTTAAGGTATTATGTGATAACATTAAAATATTTTTCGACATTAGAGGGAAGAAATGGTGGTGTTTGTGATCTTAATCCTTCAGGTCATCATATGAAGGAGAGGATGCTGCTTTTTGCGCTAGCTTATTACAACGTTCATTTTCTGGTTGGCCAGAATGTGCCTTTAGCCATTTGCAACAAATGATGTGAGGTTTAGTAGCTGCATCTAATCTATGCCATAAGTCGATGTTTTTGATTAATTTTTTGTTTACTGACTTCCAGTTTTGTTTTTTCCAGGAATTAATCCATTGAGTAATTCCTTGAAGGACGTATAAGCTGTCGGTATATATGGTAGTTTCGCATGGATTTTTAAGTGCTTCTAATGCTGTAATTACGGCCATTAGTTCCATGCGGTTATTGGTAGTTAATCGATATCCAGCACTAAATTCTTTTATGTATTGATTGTAACATAGAATTACTCCATACCCTCCTGGACCTGGATTGCCAAGACAAGAACCATCAGTAAAGATTTTGATCTGTTTATACATTTTAAGTAATTTTTTTAAGAAATTAATTTATTATAGATTGGATTAGTGTTGTTTTGAACTATTTACGACAAATTGTGCTTGATACTGAAACTACAGGTCTTAATAAATCTGGTGTTCATTATGAAGGTCACCGTATTGTTGAAATTGGCGCAGTTGAATTAATTAATCGTCGTTTAACAGGGAAAAATTTTCATGTTTATCTTAATCCTGGTCGTTTGGTTGATCCAGAAGCTTTTAAGATTCACGGAATTAGTGATATTTTCCTTTCTAAAAAACCAATTTTTTCAGATATTGTGAATGAATTTATAAATTTTGTCCGCGGAAGTGAATTAATTATTCATAACGCTCAATTTGATATAGGTTTTTTAAATTACGAATTAAGTATGATTGATAATTTTTTAGTAAATATTGAGTCTTTATGTTCAGTAATTGATACTTTGTTTTTGGCTAGAAAAAAATTTCCTGGCAGACGTAATAGTTTAGATGCATTATGTGAACGTTATTCAATAGATAGAAGTCGTCGTGCTTTACATAATGCTATGATTGATGCAAAGATTTTGGCTTCTATTTTTCTTTTGATGACCGGCGGTCAGACTACGATGCAATTTATAAAAAAAGATAGATATACATTGTCAAATGTAAAGGTAATAGGAAATTATGAAATAGCGTCTAATAAAAATTGTGATTTAAAGGTTATTTATGCTAATAGAGAAGAAATAATACAACATAAAAATATATTAGATTTAATCCAAAAACAAAGTGCATATTGTATGTGGTATTCCAAATGTAAAGATTCGAATACATAATCTTAATTGTGTAAATGAAATAGTATTGAAGTTAATGTTTTTAGTTATATAACTTATTTCGTAATGATATAGAATCTTTATTTTATTAAGAGGTTTAAATGTATCATAAATTAATTTTTGACGAATTTAACGATATGAAAAAAGCTTGGGATTCTGTTATTAATGATAAGTCTTACATGAGATTAATAGAGTCAGCAGCTCATATTGTTATAAGTTCTTTTAAAAAGGGTGGAAAAATTTTAACATGTGGTAATGGTGGTTCGCATTGTAATGCGATGCATTTTGCTGAAGAGTTAACTGGTCGATATCGGAATAATAGATTAGGTTACCCAGCTATTGCTATTTCTGATCCAAGTTATATTTCTTGTGCAAGTAATGATTTTGGATATGAATATGTATTTTCGCGTTATATAGAATCTTTAGCTAATCATAATGATGTTTTATTAGCTATTACTACTTCTGGCAAATCACTTAATATATTATATGCCATTGAATCTGCATTTATCAAAAATATGAGAATTATTGCTTTGACTGGTACAAATATTGGAAAAATAAATAACAGTGTAGTTGATGTAGAAATTTGTACTCCTCATTTTCAATATGCAGATCGTGTTCAAGAAATTCACATTAAATTTATTCATGTTTTAGTTTTGCTTATTGAGAAAGGTATGTCTTTATGTTGAATTTTTGAAGATTGTTAAATGTTTTTTAAAGTAGGTAAGATATTTAAATTTATATATTTTATTTATGATAGTTTAATTATTACTGTTTGTTTTATATTTTATTTAGTTAGTTATTATAGTTTTTAATATTGTTTAGTTTGTACAAATAAATATGTAGTAAATATTTTGGTATGTGGAAAGGTAAAATTATGATTTTCAATTCAGTATTTCTATTTTTTTGTTAGATGAAGTGGAAAGCTAATCGAGCCTATGATATATGTTTATGCCGATATAGCTCAGTGGGTAGAGCAGCGCACTCGTAATGCGAAGGTGATGGGTTCAAATCCTATTATCGGCATTTTAAAACATTTGGAAGTAAAGTATTTTGTTTTAATGTATGCTTTGATAATTATTTTTTCATTGTTATGGTTATTTAATTGGAATTAAATTTTATGAATTAGGTTCTACCTCCAACCAATAAATACGCTTATGCATAAGCGTATTTATTGGTTGGAGGTATATTTCTTAAATAAATCGAGTTTTATAATTCTTTGAAATTTTTATCTAAAAAGTTTGCAATTCCTTTAGGTGAAGCTTCTATGCCTTCTTTATTCCTTTCCCATTGGGCTGGACAAACTAAACCGTTTTCTTCGTGGAATTGCATTGCATCAATTATGCGAATCATTTCATCAAAATTTCTTCCTAAAGCTAAATCGTTAGTAGATTGATGACGTATATAGCCTGTTTTGTCAATTAAAAAAGAACTACGTAATGCGACACCTAATGAAGGGTGTTCAATTCCGTATGTAGTTATAATTTCGTGTTTTATATCAGCTACTATGGGATACTGTATATTTCCAATGCCTCCTTTGTTAATAGGGACTTGTTTCCAGGCATAGTGTGTAAATTGTGAATCACAGGATACGCCTATAATTTTTACGCCTCGTTTTTTAAATTTCATATAACGTTTATCACAGGCAATTAATTCAGAAGGGCAAACGAAAGTAAAATCCATTGGCCAAAAGAAAAGAACAGCCGGGCTATCTTTAATATATTTTTTTAGATTAAAATTGTCAATTATTTGATTATCTGGTAATACTGCAGGAGCGGTAAAGTCTGGGGCTGGTCTAGATACTAACATCATAACTTACTCCTTGAAATAAATAAATTTGATTAGAAACTACTTTAATAAGTATATATAAATTGTTTTATTTAGTCATTAACTAAATTAAATTTAGTTGCTTCATATTTGTTATGATGTTATTTTAAATTTTGATTAAGATATTAAGTTTAGGGTGATGTAAATATTAGATCATTCCTAAATGACATATAATACATTTTATATCATTTAGGAATTTTAATATTAAATATTAATTTTATCAGTATGTTTGGAAGTATTTTATTTCATTTTGTAATAAATTAAATAATTAATATCGGTAAAGATTTTATTTTACTTTATATTTTTAATGATCTTGGTTACAGTTGATCAATGGCCTGAATTTTGTCTATTATTATGAGAGTATTTATGCAAAATCTGTGTAATATTTATTTCATTAAATGGTAAATTAAGTTATCGACAGTCTAATTGTAATATAAATATTTATTATATTTAATAATGTTTTCAATCTATTTTTGTTAGACCTTGTTATTCCATATGCATAGGAAGATTTATTATCGTAGAGATATATTTAGAAAATTAAGGTAGTTTATTTGTCTATTTTTTTATTTGTTGTTTGATAAATGAGTTTGTATTATATAAGAACAGTGCGGGGTATTTTAAATGAGTCTTTTTGTTACTAACGCTATTGCGTTTAATGATTCTTCATCTCAAAGTAGTCCTTATTCTTTTATTATTGTATTAATATTGTTTATTTTAATTTTTTATTTTATTATCTTTCGCCCCCAACAAAAACGTAATAAAGTACATAGAGAATTAATAAATGCTATTTGTAAAGGCGATGAAGTGCTTACTAGCGGAGGTTTAGTTGGTAGAGTGATTAAAATTACAGATTCTGGATATATTTTTATTTCTTTTAATAAATCTGATGAAATTATTGTTAAACAAGATTGTATCACGGCTATCTTGCCAAAAGGTACGATAAAAAAATTATAAATTTTATTACTTCAAATTAAGAAAGTTATTCTAATTTTAGAAAGTTATAGTGTTTTAAGTAATTTATTTATTAAATAAATGATTTAAATTGCTGATATCGATAATATTATTTTCTTGTTGTTTAACGAGGTATAATAAGAATCTTTAATTAAAATCTTGGTTATTACTTCGAGTAATAAAATTGGTGTTTTTTTATTTTTGTTGTATATTTGATAATAATCATCTTATTAACTATTAGATGAAAATTTATCTATCTTTATATTATATTTAGTGACAATAAGTAAATTTAATAATAGATAAACTGTATTATACTTAGATAATAAAATATTCATATTTTAAAAGTAAGTATGTTGAATTTGTTTTATTATTTTGTTTTGTATATAAAATATTTTATTATCTTATAATAAGTTTGTTCATTGGATTATTATGATTGATAAATTATTATTTCATGTTAATAAGTAATTTTGATTACTTTAATGATTTATTTATGTGGTGGCTTTGCTTAATTAAGTAATTAATTGTTTTACATTTTGTGAAGAAAATTAGCATGTTATGTCTTTTACAAGATAATTATATGTTTTAGTAAAATTTAATAATTATGTTTTATGTGGTTAATCTTTGTATTCAAATTGATAATAAATTATTAAAATAATTAATTTATTTTTATGTTAAATGATGAAATATTTTTGTCTCGTGCTTTTACTTTAGCTTTACGTGGTCGTTTTACTACTTCACCAAATCCTAATGTTGGATGTGTTGTAATTTTAAATAATAAAATTGTTGGTGAAGGTTATCATCTTCGGATAGGAGAAGATCATGCAGAAGTGATAGCATTAGGTTCGGCAGGTAGCAATGCTTGTGGTTCAACCGTATATGTCACTCTTGAGCCATGTAATCATTATGGACGTACACCTCCTTGTACAATTGCATTATTAAAAGCAGGAGTATCAGAAGTTGTAATATCAACATTAGATCCTAATCCTTATGTAAAAGGAAACGGAATAACTTATTTAAGTAAAGTTGGTATTAAAGTACGTCATGGTTTAATGTTATCTACAGGAGAAAAAATAAATAAAGGTTTTTTTAAGCGTATGCGTACAGGTTTCCCATGGGTAAAGTTAAAATTAGCTATGACTTTAGATGGCCGTACTGCCATGAAAAATGGAGTAAGTCAATGGATTACATCCGATTTATCTCGTCAAGATGTTCAAATATTACGTGCTGAAAGTGATGCAGTACTTTCAAGTGCTGTTACTGTATTGACAGATAATGCTTTACTAAATGTTCGTTGGACTGCTTTACCAGAAAAAATAAGAAATATTTATAATTTTAAACATTTTCGACAACCAATAAAAGTGATTATAGATACTGCTAACCGAATTACTCCTTCTTGTAAAATTATTCAAGGCTCAAGAAAAGTATGGCTGGCTCGCTTATGTAAAGACAATTATACTTGGCCATCTTGTGTTGAGCAGTTAATTTTGCCTTCAGTATATTATAATGGCATAAAAAGATTAAATTTATTTGCATTGATGAAACAACTTGCTTATCGTGAGATAAACAATCTTTTGGTAGAAGCTGGCGCTAGCCTTTCTGGAGCTTTATTGAGTGCAGGTTTAGTTGATGAATTAGTAATTTATCAAACTCCTAAATTACTTGGTGCTGATGCAAGACCATTGTGTATTTTACCTAAGATACAACATCTTAGTGAAGCAATGTCTTTTAGATTACTTAATGTTCGGCAGATTGGGCCAGATTTATGTTTACAATTAAGACCAATAAAAAAAGATAATTTTTTGTAATTTTAATGCACGAATCTTAATAAAATAATTTAATGATAAGCATGTACAATCTATATAAATGAGGAATATTATGAAAATTATTCAAGGTATTGTTACATCACCTAGTGCATGTGTTGCGATTGTTGTTGTTCGATTTAATAAATTTATTAATAATAGTTTACTTGAAGGTGCTATTGATGTTTTGAAGCGTATTGGTCACGTTCAGGATAATAATATTGTTGTTGTTTGGGTTCCTGGTACTTACGAACTACCTGTTGCGGTGTTAGCATTAGTAAATACTCATAAATATGATGCAATAATAGCTTTGGGGACAGTTATTAGAGGTGATACTGCACATTTTGAATTTATCTCTAATACTTGTAGTATATCTTTATCTAAAATTGCTATGAATAGTTTATTACCTATTGCTTTCGGGGTATTGACTACTGATAATATTGATCAAGCTATTGAGCGTGTTGGTATAAAAGGTAATAATAAGGGAGCAGCAGCAGCAATGACCGTGTTAGAGATGATTAATGTATTAAAAGCTATTCACATTGAAAATGAATATAAATAAAAAAGTTTTTGGGAAAATTTATTCTAATAGACGTTTAGCTCGTGAACGTGCTTTGCAAATTCTGTATTCATGGGAGATATCCAATTATGATATTAAGGATATTGAAGTTAATTTTGTAATAGATCAGAACATGAATAATGTTAATATTTTTTATTTTCAAAAACTGTATATTGGCGTGACTAATCATACACAGGAACTTGATGAATTAATGTCGCCTTATTTATCTCGTAAGATAAATCAATTAGGTTGTATTGAAAGAATTATTTTACGTATTGCGTTGTTTGAATTAAGTGAATGTCTAGATGTTCCATATAAAGTAATAATTAATGAAGCAATAGAATTGGCTAAAATTTTTGGTGCAGAAAAAAGTCATAAATTTGTAAATGGTGTTCTTGATAAAGTTGCTTTGCAAATACGTACAAATAGCAAATAATTTATTCAGATAATTGAAATTTTATTGAGGTTTATATAAAGAATTGAGTAAATATTTTATTAGTATGAAGAAAAAAATTCAGTTATTTAGTTTATTTCATTTATTAGCTACTGTATTTGGGATAGGTAAGATACCATATATGCCAGGATCAATAGCTTCATTGTTAGCTATTTTTGTTTGGTTATCTTTGATTTCATATTCTTATTATTTATATTTATTTACATTAATCTTTTTCTTAATTTTTGGTTGTTACTGTTGTCATAAAACTTCTAAACATATTGGTGTTCATGATCATCAAAGTATTGTTTTGGATGAATTTATTGGTATGTGGATTGCATTAGCAGGAGTGCCAACAAGTCATTGGTATTGTTTAGCATTAAGTTTTTTTTTATTTAGAATTTTGGATATATGTAAACCTTGGCCAATTAATTGGTTAGATAAAGTAATGAAAGGTGGTATTGGGATTATGATTGATGATATAGCAGCAGGAATGTTAACTTCTGTTATTTTATATGTTATCTTGTAATTTGTAGAAAATAAATAATCTAATAGTTCAGGTATGATTATAAAATTGTTAATATTCTTAATATAGCTTGGATTCTATTTAGTTTGCTTGAATGACAATGCTATTGTATTTGGAGTAAATGTATGGTTTTTAACCATGATTTGATTTTTTTATAAATACCTATAGTATCAAGTCCCAAGTTTGAAAGAATTTCTTGTCTAGATCCATGAGTGATAAAATGATCTGGTAGTCCGATATTTAGAACTGGTAATAGTAGTTTTTTTTCCATCAAAAACTCATTGACTCCACTTCCTGCACCACCTAAAATGACGTTTTCTTCTATTGTTACTAATGCTTTGTGCTTGTTAACAGTTTCTATTAGTAAATTTTCATCTAAAGGTTTAACAAATCTCATGTCTATTAGAGTTGCATTAAAATTTGTTGCTACATTCTTTATTTGTGATAAAAGAGTACCAAAATTAAGTATTGCAACATTTTCACCTTTTCTACATATTATTCCTTTACTTATTGGCAGTTCACAGAGATTACTAAATGTTACTCCTGTACCTATCTCTCTAGGATAACGCACCACTGTTGGTCCGTGTTTATAGTGATATCCAGTATGTAACATAAGTCTACACTCGTTTTCATCACTTGGAGTCATTATTATTATATTTGGAATACAGCGTAAATAAGAAATATCGAATGCTCCTTGATGTGTTTGTCCATCATGTCCAACAATTCCAGCTCTATCTACAGCAAATAGTACAGGCAAATTTTGAAGAGCGATATCATGAATTACTTGATCATATGCTCTTTGTAAAAAAGTAGAATATATGGCAACGATTGGTTTATATCCACCGATAGCTAAACCTGCAGCAAAAGTCACTGCATGTTGTTCAGCAATTGCTACATCGAAATATTGATCAGGATATTGTTGTGAAAATGTGTTTAATCCAGATCCTTCACGCATTGCTGGCGTAATGACTATTAATTTTTTATCATTAGATGCAACATTACATAACCAATTGCCAAAAATTTCAGAATAAGTCAAATTTTGATTATGATTTTTTTGCATTTGACCGGTTATAGGATTAAATTTGGGAACAGCATGCCAAGTAATTGGATCTTTTTCAGCTGGCTTATAACCATAACCTTTTTTTGTTGTTATATGTAGGAATTGAGGTCCCTTCATATTTTTTATATTTTTTAGTGTTTTGGTTAATGTAAATATATTATGACCATCTATTGGACCAATATAGTTAAATCCTAATTCTTTAAATAAGGTATTAGGAAATATCATCTTTTTAATATATTTTCCTATATATCTTAATATTTTTTTTAAAAATGGAGTTTTTAATAGAACTTTTTTGCTATTTTTGTGCATTTTAGAACAAAATTTTCCAGATAATATTTGTGCTAAGTGATTGTTTAAAGCTCCTACATTTTTTGAAATTGACATTTCGTTATCATTTAATATTATTAGTAGATCGCTTTTGATATCTCCAGCATGATTCATAGCTTCAAATGCTATGCCAGATGATATTGCTCCATCACCTATTATAGATACAATTTTACGTCCTAACATTTCTCGTTTTTCAATCATTGCTAGACCAACTCCTGCGCTTATGGATGTGGAAGAATGGCCAACCGATAAAATGTCATATTTACTTTCTTCTCTACAAGGAAATGGATGTAATCCACCGTATTGTCTAATTGTAAATATAGCATCACGTCTTCCAGTAATAATTTTATGAGGATATGTTTGATGTCCAACATCCCAAATTAAATAGTCAAAAGGGGTATTATATATATAGTGGAGAGCTACTGTGAGTTCTATAACACCTAGTCCAGAAGCAAAATGTCCACTAGATTGGCTTACAATATCTAATAAAAACTGTCGTAGTTCATTACATACTGATATTAAAGAATTTTCGGATAGTTGTCTTAAGTCTGTAGGGTTATTGATTAAGGCTAAAATTGGATATTTTTTATTATTAAATTTCATTGTTTAACTTTATTTATGTGTAATCATAATTTTATGATTTGTCTTCAATAATTTAATGTGCTAGTTTTGATTAGATCATAGTATTATATTTTGTTTTGAAAATTTTTTTAAATTTGATTATAACTATGTATAATGTAGTTTTTTTTATCTTTATTTTCTTTTAAATAAAATAATTTTATTTACTGTTTATTTTAATTGTGATGTTTTTAGATTCTATTTCAAATATTATTTGCAATGCTATTTTATTTTAAAAGTTATTTCGATTGTTGTAACGTAATTATTAAGTGATTTTGATGTTTTAAACTTTTTCTTACGTTAATTTTTATATAAATTGTTTTTAAGGATATACTAATCCTTAAAAATTTATATTTTAAATAATTATAGGGTATTTGTTAATTTTTAATAATATATTTAAGATTCATTGAGATATACTTTATTTATTTTTAGGATAAAATTATTACAAAAGTTATTTTTGGTTTCATTATTTTGTTGTGTATCAATATATTTTATTAATTATATTAAATTAATTAGCTAATATAGTATTTAATGTATTTATTTATCTAATTTTTTTGGATCTACTTAATTTAAGATCGATGAGTATCTTATTTTTTAGAATATTTTGCTTGGTGTTAATGAATTGTTATTAGTTAGGGGATAATCGTAAATATGTTTTATTTTATGGAAGATTTTGGTTGTAAGTTATGTTTAGATGTATATTTAGGTTTTTTGTAATTTTGTAGTTAATTTGAGTATTCTCTTTATAATATAGTAAAGTATATAGAAATATTAATAAATTATATATTATTGTAATAGTGTCACAGAATTTATGAAATTAATACTAAAATTATCTCCTGAAATTACAATAAAGAGTCGTTTTGTAAGATTATCTTTTTCGAGATCCCTTGTTCAGAATATTCGAATAGTTTTAAAGCAACATAATTATTTAGTATTTTTAACACGTTATTGGGATTATATTGAATTACAAATAAAGGATAATAATTTTTTTTTAGGAGTTGTGAATTTGTTAATTAATATTCCCGGTATTTCTAGAATTTGGTTGGTTGAAGAATATTTGTTTGCTTCTATTCATGATATCGGGTTAAAAACTATATCAGTAAATTATAATAAACTTGTAGGTAAGGCTTTTTGTGTTCGAGTAAAGCGTCATGGAGAACATATTTTTACTTCTCAAGATATTGAATGTTATATTGGTGCTTTTATAATTAAGAATATTAGGGGTACTCGTGTTAATTTAAAAAATCCAGAAATAACAGTATTTCTAGAAATTAATAAAAATCGTTTTTTTTTGATAATTGAACGTTATCAGGGAATAGGAGGTTTCCCATTGGGTACGCAAGGTAATGTGTTGTCTTTGCTTTCTGGAGGCTTTGATTCAGCTGTTTCTAGTTATATGTTAATGAGAAGAGGTTGTAAAGTAAATTATTGTTTTTTTAATTTTGGTGATTCTTTACATGTAGTTGCTATAAAAAAAATAGCTTATTCTTTATGGACTCAATTTGGTAGTTCGCATAAAGTATTGTTTTTTGTTGTTAATTTTTTACCATTAGTAAACGAAATTATTCAAAAAATAGATATTCGTAATGTAATGATAGTGCTAAAGCGGATGATGCTACGCATTTCAGCATCTATAGCTGTACGTCATAATATGCAAGCGTTGATAACAGGAGAATCGGTAGGGCAAGTATCTAGTCAAACTTTAATTAATTTACATTTAATTGATATAGCTTCTGATGTTTTGGTTTTACGTCCTTTGATTTCTTATGATAAAGAACAAATTATTTCGATTGCCAGAAAGATCGGCGTTGAGAAAATTGTTGATTCTGTTCCAGAATATTGTGGTTTTTTTTCTAATCATCCCACTATAGCAGGAGATCGTTTTAAAATAGAGCTACAGGAAAAAAAAATTAATTATTTAGTATTTGATGAAATTTTTACACAGATACAAGTTTTTAATATCAAAGATATATTATCTTATTCTAAAGATGATCTATTAGATATTGAAATTACAAGTAAAGTAGGTTGTGAAGAAATAGTTTTAGATATACGTAGAGAAGAAGAACAAGAAAATAATCCACTTGATTTAGTCAATATAAAGATACAAAAATTACCGTTTTACAAATTAGCTAGTCAATTTGGTAATTTGGATGCTAATAAGTTTTACTTACTTTATTGTGATCATGGTATAATGAGTAGAATTCAAGCAAATTATTTATATGAACAAGGATTCAGAAATGTTAAAATATATCGTCCTATAAGAATGATCAAATAATATTAAAATAAATTAATAAGCATGTTTATGAAGGTTGTGATATTTGATTGTTTTCTTTTGGTTGTTTCTTATATGTTTTTTGATTTATTAACAAGATAATTAATAGCCATAATATAGATAAAATACTTCCTGCCAAAAATATTAATTGGTTATTTTGTAATGTTACCAATAGATAACCTCCTGATAAACTTCCACAGGCCATACCAAGAAACTGAATAGTAGAATATATCCCCATACTAGTTCCTTGATATCCACAGGGAGATATTTTACTTAGCATTGAAGGTAAAATTGCTTCCATTATACTAAATCCTATGAAAAATAACTGCATGCCAAATAGTAATTTATATATTTGTGTCGTAGTATTAAGCAAAAGTATTTCTGAAAAAAATATGATTGTAATGAGTAGTAGTATATATATATTTTTTTGTGTATGTTGTTTTTTTTCTATATGAAGTAAAAATGGGATAACTACCATGAAAGAAATAATCATAATAATTAAGTATATTTTCCATTGGTTTTTATTAAGAATACCCATAGAAATTATTTGAATGGGTAGAGATATGAAATTTAATATTAATATAGTATGTAAAAAAAATGCATTTACATTTATTTTTATCAGTTCTTTATTATATAGAATTTTTTTAATGCTGTTTTTTGTAACAATGTATGAATTAGTGTTCACGCCACAGTTTTTCTCTAAATGGCAAATAAAAAATAAGGTAAATAATATATTTAACAGTGCTATTATAGTAACTATCCAGAATAGACCGTTTATCCCTATTTTATGCGCAAGATAGGGTCCCAATATTAAAGAAATAGCAAAAACAATACCTATAATTGCGCCTAAAAAAGACATTGCTTTAGTACGATTCTGCTTTTGTGTTAGGTCGCATAATAAAGCCATGACTGGAGAACTAACCCCACCTATTCCCTGTATTGCTCGACCAATAATTACATTCCAAATATTGTTGGTCGCTGCTGCAATAATACTACCGACGCTAAATATTATTAGATTACTTATAATAATTGGTTTGCGTCCTATTTTATCAGATGCTATTCCCCAAGGAATTTGAAATATTGCTTGTGTTACTCCGTAAATACCAATTGCTAATCCAATCAGAAATTCGTTTGCTCCATTTAGCATCATGCCGAATGTACTTAGTGTTGGTAAGATTATGAATATACCAAATATACGCAACGAGAAGATCAAACTTAATCCTAAAATTGATTTTATTTCTATAATGCTTATTTGATGAAATTTCATTTTTATTAATTTTTATAATGAATTAATTTTATGAAAGCAAAATGTTATTTTACGTTCAGTTGTGTAATACGATCAATGGGTATTACAAGATTAAAAATTATGATGGCAAAAATCGAAAGTAGAAACATTTTTTTAGCCCAAATTTTATTATTCTTAATATCCTTAATATTATATCCTTTTAAGGATATAAGTAACCAATAACTGTTCATTAGTTCAATGATAGTCGAAAATGTATAATTAATATGATTTGTTAAAGTAAGTAGTAAGGTCGTAATGATAAAAATTATAATATAAAAAATAATGTGTTTTTTAGTAAGCAGAATACTATTTTTTATTGGAAATACTGGGATGGAAACAGTTTGATAGTCTTCTATATATAAAAGAGCTAGAGAGTAAAAATGAGGTATTTGCCATACGCTGAATATTATCCATAGTATCAAGGCAGAAGAATCGAAGTTATTGCTATTTGCACAGTAACCGATGACTGGTGGTGTTGCACCTGAGATACTTCCTATAATAGTGCTGTAAGCTGACGTACGTTTTAAATACATTGAATATATTACAACGTATACCACGTATCCTAAAATTGTGAGGTTTACAGTTAAAGTATTTATAGTATTAGATAATAAGCTAAAACCTAATACGCCTAACATTGTAGCATAAATCAAACATTTTTTGTTTGTAATATTTCCAGTAATTAGGGTCCTATTTTTTGTGCGATACATGTTTTTATCGATATCTTTGTCTATGAGATTATTTAATATACAACTAGATGCAATTATTATCGCTATAGAGATTAGTAATATGGTCAATGATAGATAATCAATTTCTTTTTGTGAAGCTAAGAAAAATCCACTAATTACTGAAGTTAGGTTACCGAAAATAATTTTTGGTTTCGTTATTTGTATATATTGTTTAATTATCATGATTTTAATGGTGCATTAAATTATGACTTAAATGGTTCATAATCCATAAAGAACCTGTGATTAATATTGTTGTTATTAATATCGTAAAAATTAATGAAATAAAGTTCCATTTTTGTTTTTTTGGTTTATTTAAATGAAGAAAACAAATGAGATGAATGGTAATTTGTATTATTGCACAAAGTATTAATAGGGCGATTGATATACTTCTATTATAGTTTAAAAATGTCGCTATAAGGAAGGGAATAGTTGTGAGAATAAGGGAAAAAATAAACCCAATTAGATAAGATTGGTGTTTAACATGATTCATTATTATATTAATCCTATTAAATACACTGCAGTAAATATTAAGATCCATATTATATCAAGAAAATGCCAAAATAGACTTAAGCACTCCAGTCGTATTCTGTTAGTATAATTTAGACCTCTATATAAAATATGTAGTATCATTACGATAATCCAAATAAGTCCAGAAATAACATGTAATCCATGAGTGCCTATTAAGGCAAAAAATCCAGAAAAAAATGCATTACGCCATGGACCATATCCTTCATTGATTAGATGATTAAACTCATAATATTCCATTAATATAAAACTAAAACCAAATAAAAAAGTAACATTTAACCAAAAGATAGTTTTTTTTGTTTTATTGTTATTCATATTTAAAATAGCAATATCATATGTTAGACTGCTAAACAATAAACAATACGTCTCGGCAAATACTAATGGTAGTTTAAAGATATCTTCACTTAATGGTCCGTTTATTATATTGTTTTTCAATACTACATAACTTGCAAATAAAGCGGCGAATAAAATACAATCGCTCATTAAGTATATCCAAAAACCAAATATTTTTATATCTTCTATCTTTTTGTCATTTATGTTAGTAATTTTATTAAGTTTTAAATTAGATATCATGCGAATAGGCTACGTTTTAATTTTATTTAAATCGTCTTTAGTTTTTTCTATATGTTTAATTATTTTAACTGGAATCTGAATTTCTATATTTTCATTAAAAGTACGTGTTATCCATGCTACAACAGTAGATATTAGGCTAATGGTAGCTAACCACCAGATATACCAAATCATAGCAAAACTAAATATTAAAATACATATAGAAATAATGATACCTGCACTAGTGTTCTTGGGAATATGAATAGTTTGATATTTTTTTGTTTTGTCGTATGATATACGATTTTTTTTCATATACCAAAATACATCGAGATGATTATTTATTTCAGGTATTATCGCAAAATTATAAAATGGTGGGGGTGAAGATGTAGACCATTCTAAGGTACGACCATTCCATGGATCTCCTGTAAGATCACGGTTCTTATTTCGGTTCTTGATGCTTACTAAAAATTGAATAATTTGGCATAAAATACCAAGTAAAATTATAGATACACCCAATAGAGCAATTTTTAATGGTATGTGAAATATTGAATCTATTTGTTGGTTTAAACGACGTGTCATACCCATAAATCCAAGGATGTATAATGGCATAAATGCTATATAGAATCCAATTATCCATAGCCAAAAAGCTCTCTTTCCCCATTTTTCATCTAAAGTAAAACCAAATGCTTTTGGAAACCAATAGGTCATTGCAGCAAAACAGCCAAATAAGACTCCGCCAATAATGACATTATGAAAATGAGCAATCAAAAACAGACTGTTGTGTAGTAAAAAATCTATTCCTGGAATTGCTAATAACACTCCTGTCATACCTCCAATAGAAAAAGTAATGATAAATCCAATTGTCCATAACATAGCTGAATGTAATATAATTCGACTTTGATACATAGTGAATATCCAATTAAAAATTTTTACTCCTGTTGGAATGGCAATTATCATTGTTGTTATTCCAAAAAAAGCATTAACATTAGCGCCTGATCCCATTGTAAAAAAATGATGTAACCATACACAAAAGGACATGATAGTAATAGCTATAGTAGCCCATATTAACGAATTGTAACCAAATAATCTTTTTTGTGAAAAAGTAGTGACAATTTCAGAAAAGATTCCGAATGCAGGTAGAATGAGAATATATACTTCAGGATGTCCCCAAGCCCAAAATAAACTAATATACATCATTACGTTTCCACCTAAATCGTTAGTAAAAAAATGAGTTCCTAAATAACGATCTAGAGTTAGAAGAGTAATTGTTACGGTTAAAATAGGAAATGCAGATAAAATTAGTATATTTGTACATAATGTTGTCCAAGTAAAAACTGGCATTTTCATCATTGGCATTCCTGGAGCACGCATGCGCAAAATAGTAGTTAAGAAATTCACACCTGTTAAGGTAGTGCCTATGCCAGAAATTTGAATACTCCATATCCAATAATCCACTCCAACTCCTGGGCTATATATTTTATTTGATAGAGGTGGATAAGCGGCCCATCCTGTTTGAGCAAATTCTCCAATCCCTAAAGAAAGATTTATAAGAATTACTCCCACCATGAATAACCAGAAACTTAGAGAGTTTAAAAAGGGAAATGCCATATCTCTTGAACCTATTTGTAGTGGTACAATCAAATTCATTAGTCCAATAATAAATGGTGTTGCCATAAATATTATCATGATGACGCCATGGGCAGTGACGATTTGGTCATAGTGGTATGGAGTTAAAAATCCTATTTCTCCTCCAGATACTAATGTTTGATGCATACGCATCATAATTGCATCAGCTAATCCACGTAATAACATTAGAATTGATATGATGATATACATAATACCTATTTTTTTATGATCTACAGAGGTTAACCACTCTTTCCATAGGTATTGCCATTTTTTATGGCGAGTTATCATAACTATTACCATCAGTGCGATTAGGATTAAGGCAATAATAGTAGTCATTGTTATTGGTTCTTTATACGGAATAGCATCAATTGTTAGTCTGCCAAACATTTATCTATACCTGCAATTATTTTATTACTGATGATTATATGATACAATATTGATTAACATGTATATTGCCGCTTTTAAGTTTTATTGCATGAATTTATTTATAATATCATAAAATAGGCCGTTTTTCACATTAGAAAAGTATGTGACTGGATAGTTTTCGCTTGGTATGGCTAAATTTTCATAATCAAAAATTGTTTCAATTTGTTTACTTGATGTTTTAACCTTTTTTATCCACGTGTGAAATTCTTCTTGATTATTAGTTGTTATAACATTAAATTTCATATTGGAGAACCCTCTTCCACTAAAATTAGAGGAAATACCTTTATATATTCCTTGCGTATTAGCAATCAGATTGAGAGTAGATTTCATACCTGCCATAGCGTAAATTTGTCCACCTAATTGAGGGATAAAAAAAGAATTCATTACGGAATTAGAAGTAATTCTAAATTCAATTGGCGTATTCTTCGGAAAAACTATTTCATTTACTATTGCTATCTTGTAATTTGGATAGATAAATAGCCATTTCCAATCAAGAGCAATGACTTCAATAATTATTGGTTTTATATTAGATACAATTGGATTGTTAGGGTCTAATTTATGAGTTGATTGCCAGGTGATTATGCTTAGGATAGTAACTATTGTTATTGGCAGGGACCAAATTATTATTTCTATTTTTTTAGAGTGAGACCAATCAGGGCTGTATTTTTTTTCTTTATTTGATGCGCGATATTTAATAGAAAAAATGATGGTCATAATTAGAACAGGTATTATTATGATTAACATCATTCCTAATGCAGTTAATATTAATGTTCGCTGTTCTATTCCAATCTGTCCTTTAGGATGCATTAGTACCAGATTATTACAGCTACTTAGTAACGTTGCTACAGTATATGTTAGTAATATTTTTGTTTTTTTTGCATATTTGTAATATTTCATTATAGTAGTTTAGGATTGTTTATTTTTTGTTAATTGTTTTTTGTAGGAATCTTAGTATCTCTTATTTTATTGATAATGTTAAGGTTATGTATAAAATAATTTTGATATCCACGTGGGTTATTTATGTTTTTATTTTAGGATCGGTTCAGTGTATCTTTCAATTGTTAATGTAATTTATGTTTTGATTAGATTTCGTTTATTTTAATAAATGAACGAGTAGGAGTTGCACAGATATGTTGTATTATATCTTATATTGAGTTATTTAAATTTGGGGTGGTTTAAATTAATATAGTCTTTTATTATTTATATCCATGCATGAGCTGTTTAATTGACCAAATTATATTCTTTAATTGTTTAAATTATTTATCTTAAAAGCGTTTCATTTTCTTAATTTTAATTTTGCAAAGGCAAATGAATGTGTTCTTAAATGTGAATTAGAGGGTTGCTTATTTTATTAACGTAAATATATATATTATTTATATTATTTATTTCTGTGAGTTTTTAAATTTAAATTATGATTCAATTAATCTTATTTAAAATGACTTAATGTGAATTTTAATTGTTTAAGATTTTAGTCGTATTTGATTCCAATTATGTTTTTATTTTAATGTAATCATGAAAAATTGAAATAAATAAATTATTTTGTATATTATAATACTTTCAGAATTTTGATAATTTAGGCTGATAACATGTTATGTAAAGAAAAATTTGATTTTTATCGTATGCTTTTAGTACCTACGGTAGTGGAGCGGACTGTGCGTGGCGAAAGAACATATGATATTTTTTCGTTGTTATTGAAAGAGCGTATTATTTTTATGACTGGAACAATAGAAGACTACATGGCTAATTTAATAATTGCGCAAATTATGTTCCTAGAATCTGAAAATCCAAATAAAGATATTTATTTATATATTAATTCTCCAGGTGGTTCGATAACTGCTGGTATGTCAATTTATGATACGATGCAATTTGTTAAACCTGATGTGAGTACATTTTGTATGGGTCAAGCTGCTTCAATGAGTGCTTTTTTGTTGGCTTCTGGTACTAAGGGCAAAAGATTTTGTTTGCCCAATGCGCGTGTTTTAATTCATCAACCTTTAGGTAAAATATGTGGTCAAGCTAGCGACATTGAAATTCATACAAGAGAAATCTTAAAAATTAAACGACGTATGAATGAATTGATGGCTCAACATACAGGACAATCTATTGATGTTGTAAGCAAAGATACAGAACGTGATTGTTTTCTTTCTGCTGATGAAGCAGTAACTTATGGTCTGGTAGATTATATTTTAAAACGTAGATATTAAAAGTAAATTCTATTAAAATTACTATTAAATTTTTTAGAACTTTATCTCATTTTCGTGATATAAATATTAAACTATTTTTGTATATTATAATTTTATATTTTAATTATTTAACCGATGTAATTTATTAGTTTAGTACATTTGTATTATAGGGGTTTTAATGATAGAAAATTATAAAAATGATTCAAATAGATCCTTATTCTGTTCTTTTTGTAAAAAAGAACAGAATAAGGTTGGTAAAATTATTATTGGTCCTTCAGTTTATATCTGTAATGAATGTGTATTTTTGTGTAATGATCTTTTAAGTAAAGATGATCAAGAATTTAAGATACATCGTGAATTAGATATACTGCCCACACCTTGCGAAATTTATAATTATCTAAATAATTATGTTGTTGCTCAAGATAAAGCAAAAAAAGTCCTTGCAGTAGCGGTATATAATCATTATAAACGTTTGCGTTATTATGATAAATTTCGTAATGATAGTAATGTAGATTTAGGTAAAACTAATATATTATTAATTGGACCTACAGGTAGTGGTAAAACTTTATTAGCAGAAACTTTGGCAAAATTTCTTAATGTACCTTTTGCCATAGCAGATGCAACTACTTTGACTGAAGCCGGTTATGTTGGAGAAGATGTAGAAAATGTTATTCAAAAATTATTACAAACATGTAATTATGATGTTTGTAAAGCACAACAGGGGATTGTGTATATAGACGAAATAGATAAAATATCTAAAAAATCGGCTAATCTATCTATCACTCGTGATGTTTCTGGAGAAGGAGTTCAACAAGCTCTTTTAAAGATAATTGAGGGCACTATTGCTGCAGTCCCGCCTAAGGGAGGACGTAAACATCCACAACAAGAGTTTTTATATATTGATACCTCTAAAATTCTTTTTATTTGTGGGGGAACTTTTTTTGGCTTAAGTAAAATTATAGAACGACGTAATGTTAATAGTAGAGGTATCGGTTTTGGTACTAGTTTTCAAAATAATACTATAAAATTTGTTTCTAGATTTGAATTATTATCGCAAGTACAGCCGAAGGATTTAATTAAATTTGGCTTAATTCCTGAATTTGTTGGTCGTTTACCAATTTTTACAATATTACATGAATTAGAAGAGGCAACTTTAGTAAAAATTTTGTACGAACCTAAAAATGCTTTGATAAAACAATACAAAATTTTGTTTAATTTAGATGGTGTAGAGTTGGAGTTTCGTGATGACTCTTTAATTGCTATTGCAAAAAAAACTTTGTTACTTGAAACTGGAGCAAGAGGTCTCCGTTCTATTGTTGAAGATATTTTATTAGATACCATGTATGAACTACCTTCACAAAACAATATAGTAAAGGTTATAATTGATGAAAACGTTGTATTTGGTAAATCAAAGCCAATATTGATTAGCAATTCTTAAATTAAGTTTTATTCACAATTTTATTTGGAATAGAATAAAAAATTGATCATTTCGCTTTCTAGAAAGTTACGATGAGCCGGGTTACTCATATCGAGTTTTTTTTCATTTATTATGATAGTTTGTTTTGTTTGCCATTTATTCCATGCTTCTTGTGAAATTTTTTGGTAGATTTCTTCGCCAATTTTCCCAGGATATAATTTAATTTTTAACCCTTCAGCTTTTCGTTTTAAAAAAGTGCAGTAAATTATTCTCTTCATTGTTAATATAATTTTAGTAAAGTGATTTTTATTATTTTTAGAATATTGTTATATTACGAAGATTATTAAAATATTCAATTATATATAAATGTTATCTTAACATCTTGTGCTATTAATATCTATTTGAGATCATTAATCAATATTTTTTATATTTAAATCTGAAAATAAAAATTATTTAAGAAATAGGTTTTATTTATATACCATTATTTAGAATCTTTAGGTTTTTATTTTTTGTTCGATTACCAAAAATTGCAGTTCCTATTCTTAATAAGTTACCACCTGCCGCTATAGCAGCAGTCATATCGTTAGACATACCTATAGATAAGGTATCTATTGAAGGATAAATATTCTGCAACTGTTTAAATAATTTATTCATATTTAAAAATACTTTAAGTTGTTTATAATAATCGCTTTCTCTCGTTGGAATAGCCATTAATCCTCGCAGCTTCAATCTTGAATATATTAGAATTTTTTCAGATAAATTAACTAATTCATCAGGATAGATACCTGATTTGTTTTTTGCTTGATTAATATTGATTTGTATAAGTATATTTAGTGGTGCAGCATCTTCTTTTCTTAGTTTATTTAGATAAAAAGCTGTATTTTTATTAGTTATGGTATGACACCAATCAAAATATTCTGCAATTAATTTTATTTTATTTGATTGTATATGACCGATAAAGTGCCAAATAGGTTTCGGGTATATTTTTTTGTTATTTTTAAACCAAAGTATTTTTTTTATACTTTCTTGTACATAGTTTTCTCCGAATTCTCTTTGACCTGTTGATAAAACATTGTTAATCGTGTCAATTGATTGATTTTTACTAACAGCAACAAATGAGATTTTTTTTTGAAGCTTGTTATGTTGTTTCTGGATGGTATTAATTTCCTGTTTTACGTGCCAGATATTATTTTTTATGTCATTGTACATGATGAGTCTAGGTTTAAATAGTTAAGAATAAACATTTTCTTACATTGGCTATTATTTAAATCCATCTTATTTAATAGCACCATTAAGCTAAGTTGCGAAAAATTTTCATCGTATATACACGTGTAACACTCTAATTAATATAATTTTTAAATATATAGAATATAAATTTTCATTATTTAGGTATTTATTTATGTTTTATCACTGGATAGAAAGGATTGCAATTAATATTTTATACAGAAATCCAAGTTCATATAATTTTATATGTATTTTAAAAGGATATTTTGATTCATCTCCAATACGACGACGCGTCGCGTCGTCGTATTGGACCTGTTTTTTAATGCACGATTATATTGCTTTCGTATAGAAAATCATGAGGTGTAGTATTTGTAAATTATTTATCGTGCATCATTGTTTTTAGATTAAAAAGTTCGTATAAATAAATAGTGAACTTACGCGCTGTACTAATCAATGATTGCTCTGTTCCATTTTATTTATTTTACTATGCAAAATGACAGATTGTTATTCATTAAGGATATTAACAATATTTGCTATAATTAGGCATATTATTTTTTTTTAAAGAAGTTAATAGTTTTCTAGTACAAGTGACAGTAACATATTGTCCATTAGTAACTCCAATATTTTTGATGTTAAAATCAAATGACATGTAATTTAATAGACACATCAAGCATGTCCTGCTTTGTTTATTATATTACGCATATCAATTCCTAATATTTTTGCCGCTTCATGCCATCGAGCGGCAACAGGAGTATTAAATAGAACTTCTTTAGTAGCAGGAACTGTTAACCAAGTATTTTCTATAAGTTCTTGTTCTAGTTGTCCTTTTATCCAACCGGAATACCCAAGTGCTATTAGTATGTTTTTTGGTTGTGCAGTAGTACCTAAGGTTTCTAGTACGTCTTTTGATGTTGTAATCATCATTTGAGGTGAAATTTCAACACTGGATCCGAATCCTTTGCAAGGGGTATGTAATATAAAACCTCTATCATCTGCTAATGGACCGCCAAAAAAAACTGGTTTGTCTAACGTAATAGATGGATCACGGTTTGTAGAAGTAATTTTTAAATTGTTTAATATATTTTCAATAGTAAATTTTTCGACTGGTTTATTGATTACTATGCCCATAGCTCCATATTTATTATGTTCGCAAATATACACTACTGATTGTTTAAATAATGGATCTTGCAGTGATGGCATGGCTACAAGAAAGTGATTTTGTAAATTCATTTTAGCTACTTCATTAATGGTAGGTTTTAAAAATTAAATAATAGAATGCACAACACGAACACAAATGGATTTGTGAAAATAAATCCTAATATTAAGATACATATAGCAATTACTGAAATTTTGTAGAACAAAACATCTACTTGATTTTATTTTAAATCGTAACATTTAAGTGAACTGATACATCTGCAACCTCCTATATTAATCTTGATAAAATTGTAACAGATATTAAAGTTTTGATATTAATGAATACTTATCTTTAATGTTAAAATTTAAATTTACTGAATTATTTTTATTTTATTACATTTTACATGTAGCACAGGGAGTCTATAATACGTTACTTATCACGTCAACTGTTATTTTATTACAATAAATTACATATATAAATCATACAAAGTTTAATAAGTTAGCCTAAGGATAGCATATTTACTAATTGAATAATAATCGTAAAATCTTGAAAATTTATGTATTAATTTTTACGAACTATCAATTTATTTTAGCATTCATAAAGTTTGCTATAATTGAATTTAGTTATTTTCAAGCTTATGTTAAATTTAATTACATTATAAATTTGAAATTTTATTTTGGATTAGCAGCATTTCTCAATAATGTTACTTTATCTATTTTTTCCCAAGGAAAAGAATCTCGACCAAAATGCCCATATGTAGCTGTTGTTCGATATATTGGTTGCAGTAGCTTTAACATAGAAATCAATCCATATGGTCGTAAATCAAAAAACCTATTTATTAATATTATTAAATTTTTTATTGGTATTTTTTCTGTACCAAAAGTTTCAATGTTTATTGAAATTGGTTGTATCATCCCAATAGCATAGGATATTTGAATTTCACATTGATCTGCTAAATTTGCAGCCACTATATTTTTTGCGATATATCTTGCCCCATAAGATGCTGAACGATCAACTTTGGATGGATCTTTTCCTGAAAAAGATCCACCTCCATGTCTGGCCATTCCTCCATATGTATCAACAATAATTTTTCTCCCGGTTAGTCCACAATCTCCTGTAGGTCCGCCTACGGTAAAAGGCCCAGCTGGATTAATAAAAAATTTAGTTTGAGAGGATAACCATTTTTTTGGTAAAGTAGGTTTTATAATTTCCTCCATGGCTGCTTCTCTTACAGTGGACAATAAAACATCTTGTGAATGTTGAATGGATAGGACAACTGTTTTTATTCCAACGATTTTGTAGTTTTCATACATGAAGGTAATTTGACTTTTACCGTCTGGACGTAACCAAGGTAAGATACCGTTTTTACGTATTTTTGATGTACGAATCATTAAACGGTGTGCATAGGTAATTGGCGCAGGCATTAGTACGTTAGTTTCGTTAGTAGCATATCCAAACATTGATCCCTGATCACCTGCTTTTTGTTTTAATAGATTCTCGCAGTTTACTATTTTACTAATATCTGATGATTGCTTGCTAATTGTATTAACAATACTACAAGAATCAGCATTAAATTCTATATCGGGATATGTATAACCAATATCACGAATAGTATTTCTTACGACGTCTTCAATATTTATATTAGCATTAGTATTAATTTCTCCACCTATTACAACTAAATTATTTTTTATATAAGTTTCACATGCCACTCGTGCTTTAATATCTTTTGTTATAATAGCATCCAATATGGAATCGGAGATTTGATCTGCAATTTTATCAGGATGTCCCTCTGAAACAGATTCGGATGTGAATAAATGTTTAATCATAATATTTTTAATTTAGAAGTTTGAATAATTTTATGTAGAGTAATAGTAACCTTTGTGAATATCTATAGTTTTTATTTTCCATGATAGCTGTTTTAAAATAAGTAATTCATCTTTTAGTATTTTGATGTATATTTTGTTATATGTAAATGATCTTGACAAAATAGGCGGAGTTTTAATGAGTTAATTTCGTTGAAACACTTTGAACAATTGAAAATTTTAAAATATAATGTGTTTTCTTACTTAGAGTAAAACTATAAGTTTAAGTTGGGTTGAATATATCAAGATATTATTATGGTATAATGGTTCTGTAAGTTCTACATATAGTGAACGTAATTTCTTTATTAATATTTAAAATGTCAAATTTATTGAATTAATATCTAGTACTGTTGCATAATGCCATCTATTGGTATTGAGATTATTAGTGGAATATAAGTTTGTATATAATAATTTTGTCAAGTCGTAATTTTTATTTGTTTAGATATAAGATGAAAATTTTAAGTTATAAATACGATGAATCTTTAATATCAAATACGTTTAGTTTTTTAAGGTTGCCGTTAGATTTTAACCCTTATAAGCTTGATTGTGACTGGGTTATCACAGGCGTGCCGTGTGATATAACTACTTCTGGTAGATCAGGTAGTAAACTTGCACCATCGGCTATTAGACAGATATCTAGTAATCTTGCTTGGGAAAGTTGTCGTTGGCCATGGAATTTTGATATTCGTCAGTTATTAAAAATAGTGGATTGTGGAGATTTAGTGTTTGAAATCGGTAATATTGAAGATTTAACTGATAAGTTACAAATTCATGCACAACAGTTATTGTTTTCTGGAAAGCGCATGCTTTCATTTGGTGGAGATCATTATATAACTTTACCATTGTTACGAGCTCATGCACAATTTTTTGGTACAGTGTCTTTATTACATTTTGACGCTCATACTGATGCTTATATTTGCGGAAATAAATATGATCATGGCACTATTTTTTTCCATGCATTACATGAAAATCTAATTGATCCCGATCATTCAATACAAATTGGTATTCGTACTACGAGTAATTACAGTAATAAATTTATTGTATTAGATATGAAACAAATTTATGAACATGGTATTGATTATATTGTAAATTATGTAGGTGCATTGCTTGGTAGTAGACCAGTATATTTAACTTTTGATATTGATTGTTTGGATCCATCTGTAGCACCGGGTACTGGCACTCCCGTGATTGGTGGTTTAACTTCTTATTCGGTTCTTGAATTATTACGTGGATTACGTTATTTAAATATCGTTGGAATGGATTTAGTAGAAGTTTCTCCAGCGTATGATTATGCTCAAATTACTGCCTTAACAGCTGCTACAATTGCTTTAGAAATGTTATATATTCAAGCATCAAGGTCTAAAATGTTTCGTAATTTTTGATCATCTTTATTATTTTTTTATTTTTAGTAAAATAAAATACCAGAGTCTTGTTTCATGTTTGTATTTTAGTAATTTTCATGTGTCATTTTATGATTTGTTATAATGTTAAGTATTGCATTGTTTATTATTGAAGGATTTGTTATGAGTTTTGTACAAGATGGTTGAATATGTAAAAGTCGTGTTATATTATTTTTTCTGTCTTCTTTTGATGTTGATTGGTATAGTTTAATTTAATGTTGCAATTTGTACATGTGAGTGTAGATAAGGATTGACAGATGATGTATATGTAACGCAATTCTTGATATGCTTAATAAATAAAGAATTTTTGACATTAATCTGTATCTTAATTAGTTGATTTGGTAAAATATTTGCCGAGGTCTTTACATTTTGTTTATAAAGTATATAAATTTAAATTTCAGTGATATTCGTTCTGTAAGTAATTGAGTGTATAGGTTTTTGTGCGCAAGAACGGTATTTTAAAATTTAATGAAAAATGTAAATTGTTATTCATTTAAATGTTTTTAGGCATTTCATACATATGTATTGGGTATTAACCATGGATATTATCAAGATGAGTGATTTAGATTTAATGGGCAAGCGTGTTTTAATTCGTTCTGATTTAAATGTCCCAATAAAAGAGGGAGTTATTGTATCAGACATACGAATACGTGCATCGTTACCTACTATTTTATCTGCATTGAAGCAGAGAGCATGTGTAATGGTTGCTTCACATCTTGGGCGTCCAACAGAAGGTGAGTATGATAGTAAATATTCTTTAGGACCAGTAGCTGAATATTTAAAAATTAAATTAGCTGGTAAAGCAAAAAATATACGTTTTGTTAATGATTACCTTAATGGATTGATGATTGCACCTGAGGAATTGGTAATTTTAGAAAATGTAAGATTTAATAAGGGTGAAAGAAAAGATGATGAATTGCTAGCGAAAAAATATGCTGAATTATGTGATGTATTTGTTATGGATGCTTTTGGTGTAGCTCATCGTACGCAGGCTTCTACTCATGCATTAGCTAAATTTGCTCCGATATCTTGTGGAGGACGCTTATTGATAAGTGAATTGGAAACATTAAGTGCAGCATTAAAGGATCCTCTTCGTCCGATGGTTGCCATAGTAGGTGGATCTAAAGTATCTACTAAACTAACTGTTTTAGATTCATTATCGCAAGTTGCTGATTATTTGGTGATAGGAGGTGGTATCGCTAATACTTTTATTGCAGCTCAAGGTAATAATGTTGGAAAATCTTTATACGAAGAGGAACTATTATCAACAGCTAGACAATTATTAGAAAATTGTGATGTACCTATGCCAGTGGATGTGCGTGTATCTACGGAATTCTCTGAGACAGCTTGCGGGGTTTTGAAATCTATTAATGATGTTAAGGATAATGAACAAATTTTGGATTTAGGTGATGTTTCTATAAAACGAATTATGGAGATTATTAAAAGTGCTAAAACTATTCTTTGGAATGGTCCAGTTGGAGTATTTGAGTTTCCTAATTTTCGTAGAGGTACAGAAAGTATTGCTCGAGCTATTGCCCAGAGCGATGCCTTTTCTATAGCTGGAGGTGGGGACACTTTAATGGCCATTAATTTGTTTGGAATTGCAGATCAAATTTCGTGTGTTTCTACTGGGGGTGGTGCATTTTTAGAATTTATTGAAGGGAAAAGATTACCGTCAATATCTATACTTGAAGATTACGGTAAAATTTACAATTAGTTATTTTGTTCTTATTTTTATTTTGTTATGTTTAATTTCTATATTGTAGATATTATAAAAATTGATAATATTCTTTTGGTTATTTTATGTCTAGGGTTTTTGATTTTGTAGGTCCTGGTGTTGTTACAGGTGATGATGTTCAAAAGATTTTTGCTTTTGCTAAAGAAAATTCTTTTGCTATACCTGCAATTAATTGTATAAGCATGGATTCTATTAATGCTGCATTAGAGACTGCAGCTAAAGTTAGATCTCCTATTATTATACAATTTTCGAATGGTGGATCTGCCTTTATGGCTGGTGAGGGTTTAAATTTAAAAAATCAAACTGCTGCTGTACTTGGTGCTGTCACTGGCGCCTTACATGTTCATTATGTATCTAGTTATTATGAAGTTCCTGTCATTTTACATACGGATCACTGTACTAAGAATAAATTATCTTGGATAAATGGTTTGTTAGATGCAAATGAAAAACACTTATTTATGACTGGTAAAACTTTGTTTTCTTCCCATATGCTTGATTTATCTGGAGAGTCTTTAGAAGAGAATTTGAGAATTAGTGTAGATTATTTTATTCGTATGACCAAATTAAATCTTACTTTAGAAATAGAATTAGGTTGCACTGGAGGGGAAGAGGATGGAGTAGATAATATCCATATAGATCAGAATAAGTTGTATACTAGTCCAGAAGATGTTGCTTATGCATATGATAAGTTACATGTAGTTAGTCCTAGGTTTATTATTGCAGCATCTTTTGGCAATGTACATGGTGTATATAAATCTGGTAATGTAAAATTAAAACCGGAAATTCTCGATTTTTCACAAAAATATATTTCTACTCAATTTAATGTACCTAAAAATCATTTAAATTTAGTTTTTCACGGTGGTTCTGGATCTACACTAGAAGAAATTCATCAAGCGATTAATTATGGTGTTGTAAAAATGAATGTTGATACTGATCTACAATGGGCTGCTTGGGAAGGTGTTTTAAAGTATTATAAGAAAAACAAATTTTTTTTACATAGTCAATTAGGCAATCCCAAAGGTGTTAATTTGCCGAATAAAAAATTTTATGATCCACGTATTTGGATGCGTGCCTCACAATTGTCAGTGATAAACCGTTTAGAATTAATTTTTCAAAGTTTGAATGCTGTTAATATTTTATAGTTGATAGTTATTGTTATCTATTTTATTTTAATTTTCGTCTTTTTTGATAAAACTTATTATTTTAATATACAAATTTTAATAGATGTAGAACATGTTTGATGTTGTTTTTGTCATTTGAATATTTGGAACATTAAAATTTTAAATTTTATTAAACATCGGATAGTTGTTTAACATTTTAATATGTTGATTTTAATAAACTTTTATTTTAGATATTTTAAATAATGGACCTATATTCTGTATTTGGATTATAAATACTTAATATTGATTTATTAAGTGAAATTGTTCTATGTATGTTGTTCTATCTATATGTTTATGTCTGAGTTAATACATTAATTTAAAATTTAATAATTAATTATGCAGGAATATTATTTATGATAATAAATGAGTTTAAAAGATTAGTTGGTTGGGCTGCATTGAATTATGTTCAAGATGGAGGTATAGTAGGCGTGGGGAGTGGCTCCACTGTTGCATATTTCATTGAGGCTTTGGCTACTGTTAAAAATTTTATTAAAGGAGCAATTTCTAGTTCTGATTTTTCGTCAATTAAATTAAAGCAATTAGGAATTCCTTTATTTGATTTAAATGACATAGATTCATTGGATGTTTATGTAGATAGTGCTGACGAGATTAATAGACATATGCAGATGATTAAAGGTGGTGGTGGGGCTTTAACTAGAGAAAAAATAATTGCCGCTGTAGCGCGTAAATTTGTTTGTATTATAGATATAAGAAAGCAAGTGGATATTTTAGGTAAGAAATTTCCATTACCAGTAGAAGTTATTCCGATGGGTCGTTCTTTGGTATCTCGTGAGTTAAGATGTTTGGGTGGTCAACCTAAATATCGTTGTGGTACAGTAACAGATAATGGTAATAATATATTAGATGTTTATAATTTAAAAATTTTTGATGCTGTTTCATTGGAAGAGAAAATTAATAATATTCCTGGAGTAGTAACGGTGGGAATGTTTGCACGTCGTGGCGCAGATGTTGTATTAGTTGGTAGTGAACAAGGAGTACAAATAATTGAATGAAATCTTATATTGTGTTTATTATTTTAAAATGCGATTTAATTTGATGATAGTTTTATTACTATAATTTTTAAATATTTTGTTATAAGTGAAAAGTTGATTTAATTCATTTAAAAATTTTATTTATGCGCTTAATAAGTTAGAGACTAAGCTTACCATATCCAATGACGTGATGGTGTAATAATCTCTGGCAAGGAAACATCCCATGGTTCTATGGGTATGTTTTTTTTGCTTAATTGACAATCATAAGCTAAGCCTATAGGAAGAAATTTTTGTTTATGAAACCAATGTGCTAGTATTCTATCATAAAAACCGCCCCCTGTACCTAACCTATTGCCACATTTATCAAATGCTACTAATGGTATAAATAAAATATCGATTTCTTCTACTGGAATTAGTGTATTGATATCCCATTCTGGTTCTTGTATATGAAATTTATTAATTAATAATGGTGTAGAGTATGTATATTTAGAAAAAATTAAATATTTAGATATTTTTGAGTATTGAATTATTGGTAAATATATTTCTTTATTCTTTTGTAGCAACTTTTTAATTAGCAATCTTGTTTGTATCTCACCATCGAAAGAAATAAATAATGCAATTTTTTTTATTTTCTTAATATAAGGGTCATTTATAATATATTTTATTATTTTTTGCTCCGCCATGCATTGTTGTTGCAATGTTTGTTTTTTTCTTAAATTACGAAATTTTTTCCTTAGAATTTTACGTATTAGCTGTTTATTCATAAAATAAATTTCCATTTTATTTGAATTGATTCTTTTTTCGTTTTTATCGTAGAAGAATTTAAAATCAGGTATTTAGTTTGGTTGAATATTTTATATATATTCAAATAAATTAAAATTAATATAATTTAAAATAATTATTAAAATTATTTAGTCTATAGAATTAAAATGATTAAATGGTTAATAATTGAACTATGCAAGAGATTTATACTATATTGTTATTTAAATCAAATGTGTTGGTTTGTTCAGTTATGGAATGGTGTTCAATTAACAATTGTTCTATTGTTTTTTGAAGCAAACGAATATGTTTTTCCATGTTATTAGCATAAGCTTTTGTTTTATTTTTTTCTTCTTCTAGTTCATAGCATATGTTTAATGCTGTGATAAATGCTAAATGTTCAGTATTAGTTACTTTGCTGCGTTCTTTAAGGGTATTCAGACGATTGTTGATATTATCAACGGCTTTAGATAAAGCAACTTTTTGATGAATAGGACAATTAACTTTTAATGTGCGTCCACAGAGCTGAATTTCTATCGGTTGTAAAGACATTGTTAACCTTCTTAATTTTAAAATTTAATTATATTTACAGTTATAATGATACTCTTGAAGACTCTAGTATAATTATTTATTATTATGATTGTTTGCCAGATATCTTGTTTATTATATTTATCATCATTAGTGTTTGTATTAAATTGACAAGATAATTGGAATCTTATTTCTTCAAATAGGCGTTCATTAAGATGTTGAATATTTTTCTCTCTAATATATAATAGCTTATGTATGTTTTTCTTGCAATAATGTTGTTTTAAATCAAATCTTATTGTATTTGAGTTTGATTTTTGATTAATTATATAAAATTTGTTTGTAAATTATTAGTTTTAATTTACCAAGCTGTGATTTTATATTAGAGGTATGAGATAAATCAATTTCAATGTCAGTGGTTATTTATGGTGGTGGTATTTCTGGTATTTTTTTAGCGTTAATGTTATCTAAGTTAACAGAAGGTAGATTAAAAATTGATTTGATTTCCTCTCATGTATTTGAAGAAGGTAAAATTCATCCAAGCTTTGATTCACGCGTTGTTGCATTAACTTGGGGCACCTGTCGTGCATTAGTTGCAATGGGAATATGGTCCGTTTTATCACCTCATGTTACGATTATAAAAAAAATAGAAATTAGTAGTTATTTACAATGTTGTAATAAAATTATCATTACGGCTAATGATTATAGATTGTCGTGTTTGGGATATGTAGTTGAATTGAATAAATTAGGAATTAATTTATTTAAATTGCTCAATGATTCTTTGAGTATTAGATTACATTGCCCAGTTACTTTAAAAAAAATACAACGTACAAAAAATATGAATTTAGTTGTACTTGATAATGGTTGTGAAATTAGTGCTCGGTTATTGGTAGCGGCAGATGGATCCCCTTCATCCTTGGGTGCTATGTGTAATATTAATTGGAACATATATGATTACCAACAAATTGCGGTAACTAGTAATATTACTACTACATACCCGCATTATCACAGTGCTTTTGAAAAATTTACCAAATATGGGTTGTTAGCATTGTTGCCAATTACCCATAATCGTAGTGGGTTGATATGGTGTTGTTCATCAAAATGGAGAAAAGAAATTTCTTCCTGGACTATTCCACAATTTTGTCATGTTTTACAAGATATTTTAGGATATCATTTAGGTCATGTAATTGGCGCCAGTCAATATAGCTTTTATTCTTTATATTCATGTATTGTTGAACGACATATTTCTCATAGATTAGCATTAGTAGGAAATGCAGCGCAAACTTTGCATCCTTTTGCTGGACAAAATTTAAATGTTGGATTTCGTGATGTTATATCTTTAGCTAAAATATTAGCTAAAGCAAATTCAAGTGGTAAAGATATTGGGGATTATTCAGTATTATTTGAATATCAGGAAAGTAGACAATTAGATCAAAAGATAACAGCAAATTGTATCGATTTAATGGTTCGTTTATTTAGTAGTAAACATTATTCATTAATAATAAGTAGAAATCTAGGGTTTTTTGTTTTGTCACATAGTGTATTTTTACGTAGTCTTTTAGTTAAATATCTTTTTTCATGGATTATACGTTAGATTGTTATCAATATTTTAAAATTTAGTGTTATGTAGATGCAAAGATTTGATATTGTTATAAATGGTAATGATGTATCTGGTTTAGTATTAGCTTGTGGTCTTGCTGACAATTTTAAGATAGCTATTTTGCATGATGATTGTTTTGAAAGTAATATAATTCAATCTACTGGTTTTTCGATTGTTAACATGGATAGTAGTGATTTTTTAAGGCATCTCCAAATTTGGAATGATGATATTATACAATTTTTGCATTTTTATCGCGAAATTGAGTTTTGGGGATATGATAATTTTGGTAAGGTTGTTTTAGATAATTCTTGGTTATATATTAAAAATTTTGGATATATTGTCGAAAATAAAGTTATTTATCAAACATTGTGGCAGCGTATTGAAAATTTACCGAATATTGTCTTAATTAGATATAAATTTCTGCGCGATATAATTATAAATAAAGATGAAATAGTGTTTTGTATTGATAATTTTTATAATCTATCTGCTAAATTAGTTTTTATAGCTGATGGTATTAATTCTTTTTTGCGTTCTCAATGTGATACATCTTTATTTTTTTTAGATCATCAAAATTACGTTTTATGGGTTAATATTAATACAGAAATATTTCATTCTAATATTATTAGAGTTCTTTTTCATAGCAGTGGATTATTGGTTTTTTTACCTTTACAAGATCCGAATGTGGGTTGTGTTATGTGGTTGTTATCTTTTGATATTTTACAAAAAAAATTACATTATTCTGTAGAACAATTTAATGCGGAGATTATATCAATTTTTTATTCATTTTTTGGTAAATGTAGATTGCAAGGCATGCGACGATATTTTACATGTAATATACAGTGGTTGGATAAGTCTGTGATATCTAGATTTGTTTTAGTAGGTCGTTCTAGTTATAGTATTTATCCATTATTATTTGGATACGAGATAAATTTATATCTCATGGAGATCAAAAAAATATTAGAAGAAATCCTTTTGTTAGGAGATATTGAGTCTTTTCTATTATTTAATTCTTGTAATGTAAGATATAAACGAGAAATTTTTCAATTGCTTTTAGAAATCAAAATCATTTATATGCTTTTTTCCGGTAGTCATAGATATAAAAAATTATCCTATTATATTAAATTACGATCGATGATTAGTAAAGTTATGAGATTAAGTAACAAGCATTTTAGTTATTAGAGATATAATGCTTATTTAAATATATTTTAAGAAGTTTAATGATTCATTTTGATTGTTTTGAATTATAAATTCTAAATTTAGTTGCTTCGTGTCTCGAGGATTTATTTAATATAGCTTGTATCCATGTAATTCCATTTTTTAATTGGCAAGAAGCTAATATCGTACCAGCTATTGACCAATGATTATTTTTCTTTGTTTTATATTCTAATTTTTCCCCTGGAATTGATACGTGGTTTGTTTTTCCATATAATGTATGTAGCTCTCGTTTTTTGATGTTTTTCAATTGTGTTTTCATAATTATTTCTTGTCCGATATAACATCCTTTATTAAAGCTAATAGCATCAAATGACTGAATATTGGTTTCTTGTGGAAGAAACAATTCACTAACTTTATAGTCGATTATTGGATATTTTGCTTCAATATCGAGTAAATCCCATTGATTATCATCACTAAAGTTAATTTTTATATTGCTTATTTTTTTTAATAAATCATTTTTGATTTTTTCATTAGTAATTATTAAAAACCTATCTATAGGAAAATTATAATATAGTAATAATGTTTCTGTATAGGATATAACTGTTTTTTCGTTGTTTGGTATAGTATTGAAAATTGGTTTTAATATATCTTGTGCTCCTTTCCCTGCAATTCCCAAAAATATAGCTTCATTATCAACGCTAATATTTATTCTGGAGAATATTGAGTATTTTTTCATTAATTCTATTTGTTTAGAACAAATACTCATTCTTTGAATACATCCTATACCTGTTTGTAAATGAAAGATGCATAGGTTGCTTATTACTTTACCGTTTGGATTACAATATGCTGAAAAATTATATTGTTTCTGTTTTAGTTGATTAACATTATAAGTAAGTTGTCCTTGTAGAAATTGCATTACGTCATTTCCAGTGTATTTAATTAATGACCATTTTTTTAAAAAGAAAATGGTTAAAGATAAATTATAAGATGGTGTTGCTATATTTGATGGATAAGGGTCACTAATTAATAACATATATATTTTAAGAGTTAATTAATATTTATATATTCATAGTATAGTTGCGCAATTTAATGCTTGACTATATAAATGATTACGTCATGTAGAACTTATTTCGAAAAATGTAAAGTGTTTTAAAATTTTATAAATTTTTATTTTAAAATTATACATACGATTATAGTTTTTAGTTTTATAAGTGTTTTCACAATGTTTGTATGTTAATAAAATATCTTATCAAGAGTTTTGGTTTAGCATCAATAATTTTATTGATGATTTTAAATAGATCTTATTTTTTTGTAAATATTTTTTTTATCATAAATATTATTTATATATAATTTTATAATTAGAGTTTATGAAGTCATATTTTTGTTTTAATTAATAGAATTTATTTAATTATATTTTATAATCAGATGACTATTTTATGTATTTGTTTATAAAAATTTAAAAATAGATTTGGATATTTATATATTGTGATTATTATATATATATGAAGTTATGAATTTAAAATTTATTTCATATTTCATGTTTTGTGTAAAAGTAAAGAAAAGAGACAAGGTTTAAACAATATTTATCTAATTTAGAAGCGATAATTTAAATGAGGTTCATTAAATTTATGTTAGCAGCCAGTATAATAAAGAAATCTATTGAAGATTTTTCAAACAAAATAAGAGTATTAAAGGAGCATTTCTGACTACAAGTCTAAAAATAAGCGTCTTGATCAAATTATCTGCGAGCTTGCGAAATCTAATGTATGGAGTAATTTTGAAAAAATAAAATATTTAAGTAAAGAACGTTCTCATTTAGAAAGAATTATTAAAGATTTTAATAAAATAACAGAAAATTTAGAAGATTTAACTGAACTGTTTGAATGTTCTTTAGAAGATAATGATAAAGAACTATATTCTGAAATTGAAATGGAATTGCTTAATTTAGAAAAAAATTTTTTTCAATTGGAAGTACAAAGTATATTTTCTCATAAAAAAGATAATTTTGATTGTTACATGGATATTCAAGCTGGTTCAGGAGGAATAGATGCTCAAGATTGGGTTTCTATTTTGTTGCGAATGTATTTACGTTGGGTAGACATGAAAAGATTTAAAAGTGAAATTATTGAAGAGTCTGTAGGAGAGATAGCTGGCATGAAATCAGTGACTCTTAAGATAAGTGGTGATTATGCATATGGTTGGTTACGTACTGAAACTGGGATACATCGATTAGTACGAAAAAGTCCATTTGATTCTAGTGGCCGAAGACATACCTCGTTTAGTTCGGTTTTTGTATATCCAAGTATTAATAATGATATAATAGATGTTAAATTAAATCCTGCTGACTTACGTTTTGATGTTTATCGTTCATCTGGAGCTGGAGGACAACATGTCAATAAAACAGAGTCTGCAGTGCGTCTTATTCATATTCCTACGAACATTACTGTGCAATGTCAAAATAATCGTTCACAGCATAAGAATAAAGAACATGCAATGAAACAACTTCGAGCTAAATTATATAAATTTATGTTGCAGAAAAAGAATTTAGAAAAAAAAGAATTAGAAAATAGTAAATCTACAATAGGGTGGGGTAATCAAATTCGTTCTTATGTTTTAGATAGTTCAAGGATTAGAGATTTACGTACTAATGTTGAAATATGTGATGTTAAGTCAGTATTAAATGGTGATATAGATAAGTTTATCGAAGCTAGTATTAAGGCGGGGTTATAAAATATTGCGTAATATGACACAAAAAATGCATCTAAAGCAAGAGTTATTTTGTAACACGGATATTCATGATGAAATATTTTTGCGCAAAAGCAAACTTAATAAATTACGAGAAGAAGGTATTGCTTTTCCTAATGATTTCCGTCGTGATTTAATTTCTAGTCAATTACATGAACAACATGGCAATAAGGATAACGAAGAATTGATAAGTTTAGATATTAGAGTGAGTGTTGCTGGTCGCATGATGAGTAGGCGTCTTATGGGAAAAGCATCTTTTGTAACTTTGCAGGACATGGGCGGTTGTATTCAATTGTATGTTGTATGTAATAAATTACCTATAGGTATTTATGAAAAACAATTTAAAAAATGGGATTTAGGTGATATCTTAGGTGCTACTGGAACATTATTTAAAACTCGTACTGGAGAATTGTCAATTTGTTGTGATGTAATTCGTTTGTTGACTAAGGCAGTCCGTCCTTTACCGAATAAATTTCATGGTTTAGTGGATCAAGAAATTAAATATCGTCGAAGATATTTAGATTTAATTGCTAATAAAAAATCTAGAAAGGTTTTTGAATATCGTTCTTTAATTTTAGCAGAAATTAGGCGATTCATGACAGATAGTGGTTTTATGGAGGTAGAAACTCCCATGATACAGAATATTCCAGGAGGAGCTTCTGCACGTCCATTTATCACCACTCACAATGCATTGAATATAGATTTATTTTTGCGTATTTCTCCAGAGTTATATTTAAAGCAATTGATAATTGGTGGCTTTGAAAAAGTATTTGAAATTAATCGTAATTTTCGTAATGAGGGATTGTCATGTTTTCATAATCCTGAATTTACTATGATGGAATTTTATATAGCATATGTGGATTATCAGTATTTAATTTTATTCATTGAAAAATTATTTTATACTATTGCTCACCGAATTTTAGGTACTAGTATAGTGAGATATGGAGATTGGATTTTTGATTTTAATAAACCGTTTATTCAAATGACTATGAAAGAAGCTATTTATTTTTATAATCCGGAAATTAGATCTAAAGACATAGATAATGTTGTGGTTATTGCCTCTATTGCTTGTTCTCTTGGTGTAAAAATTAATCCTAAATGGAGTGCTGGGCGTATACAAGCAAGTATATTTGAAAAAGTGGTAGTACGTAATTTGATACAACCTACTTTTATTACATCCTATCCGGTAGAAATATCTCCTTTAGCACGGCGTAAAGATGATAATTATTTATTAACGGATCGTTTTGAACTTTTCTTTGGAGGTCATGAGATAGGTAATGGATTTTCAGAATTGAATGATGCAGATGATCAAAGATTGCGTTTTTGTCAACAAATGTATGATAATCAAAATAATCAGAGTAAGTTTGTAAATAATTATGATAAAGATTATATTACTGCATTAGAATATGGATTGCCACCTACTGCTGGTGTTGGGATAGGTATTGATCGATTGGTAATGTTATTTACAAACACTCATAGCATTCGTGATGTTATTTTATTTCCAGTGATGCGTCCATCAAATCCATAATTTATAAAATTGTCATAATTTTGTTTTTAATTGTTATTTCATAATAAAAGTTATTTTAAGTCTATGATGGTTGTATGAATTTAATGTTCGTCATAATTTTGAAAATCTTAAACAATTATTAGTTGTTGGTATAATTTATAATTAATTATTTTAAGAACTTTAAATAACATACGTTGATTTAATTTATTTAACGTAGTAAGTTTTGTAATTTTTAGTATTGATTATGTCATCTTAAAAATTAGTGATAATATCTTATATAATTTGTTTTTATTTAATTTATATATGTATGCGTATTTTATAATTTAAATTAAATTGTTGTTTTTAAATTTCAATTTACGAGAAATTTTCATGCCACGTGATATCTATAATACTAAAAGTGCTTTAAATGCTTCAAATTTAAAATTTATATATCAAAAATATAACGGTCCAGTTTGGGTATATGAAGCAGAAACAATAATTAATCAAATTAAGCAATTGCAACAGTTTGATGTTGTTAGATTTGCTCAAAAAGCTTGTTCTAATTTACATATTTTACGTTTAATGAAATGTCATGGCGTCAAAATAGATTCGGTTTCATTAGGTGAAATTGAACGTGCTTTATTAGCTGGTTTTCAATCTGGATATGGTGCTGATGAAATTGTTTTTACTGCAGATATGTTTGAATTATCAACTTTATCTAAGGTACTTGAATATAAAATTACTGTTAATATTGGTTCCATAGATATGTTAATTCAACTTGGAAGTTATTCTCCAGGTCATAAGATATGGTTGCGGATCAATCCAGGCTTCGGACATGGGCATAATTATAAAACAAATACTGGAGGAAAGGATAGTAAGCATGGTATTTGGTATAAAGATTTACCTCAGGCCGTTGAATATGTTAAATATTATAATTTTAAATTGATTGGATTTCATATGCATATTGGTTCTGGTGTAAATTATAGATATTTATCAGAAGTTTGCGATGCTATGGTGCAGCAAACGTTAATTTGTGATCAAGATTTTATGTCGATTTCTGCTGGTGGAGGTATTTCTGTGCCTTATAGGTTTGAGGATAAGAACATAGATATTCAACATTATTTCAGTTTATGGGATAATGCTCGTCAGCGTATTAGTCAATATTTAAAGCATCCTATTTCTTTAGAAATAGAGCCTGGGAGATTTATTGTAGCAGAAGCTGGTGTTTTAGTATCTCAGGTTAGGGCGGTTAAATTTGTTGATCATCGTTATTTCGTGTTAGTTGATGTGGGATTTAATGACTTTGTTCGTCCAGTTATGTATGGCAGTTATCATCATGTTTCGTTGTTACCAGTAGATAATCGTGATATTTTTTCAGGACCTTTTTATAATACTGTAATAGGCGGTCCGATATGTGAATCGGGAGATCTTTTTACTCAAGATTCTGACGGGAAAATTATATCACGTCAATTACCTTTAGCTAAAGTAGGAGATTATTTAATTTTTCATGATACAGGTGCTTATGGTTCTTCAATGTCTTCTAATTATAATAGTCGTCCATTGTTGCCTGAAGTATTGTTAGAGCGTGGAGAAATACGACAGATACGCAGAAAACAGTTATTTCAGGAGTTATTTATTTTAGAGCAATAAATTATTTATTACTTAACTTTGGTCTGTATATTATACATTATGTTCTATGTTTGTATTTTATTTATTGATTGCAATAAATTTGGTTGATTTTATTTTAATGTTAATTTTTTAGCAAGATCATTGTAATTATTATTGTATTGAAAATTTGCTTATTTTTAATGATAGTCAATTATTTAATATTTCCCAAGATTGAACCTATAATTTTTAATATAGGACCTGTGTCTTTTTATTGGTATGGTTTTATGTATTTTATTGCTTTTTTATTTTCATCATGGTTTTTATATCGTCGCGCTAATGAATTTAATAGTTTTTGGACTAAAAAAGAAATTGAGAATTTATTGTTTTTATGTTTTTTAGGTATATTATTAGGCGGTCGTGTTGGGTATGTCATATTTTATGCTTGGGATTTTTTTTCTGAAGATGTATTGTTTTTATTTAGGATTTGGGAAGGAGGAATGTCTTTCCATGGTGGTTTAATAGGTGTAGTTATTGCGCTTTTTTATTTTTCATATTTTAATTATACCAGGCATACTTTTTTTCAAGTTTCTGATTTTATTGTTCCAGTAGTTCCTTTTGGTTTAGGTATTGGAAGATTAGGTAATTTTATTAATGGTGAATTATGGGGTAGAGTTACTGATGCTATACCTTGGGCTGTGTTATTTCCAAGTGCTAGAGATCAAGATATTTTAACCGCATTAACTAATCCAAAATGGTATTCCTTGTTTGAACAATACGGCATGTTACCTAGACATCCTTCTCAATTATATGAAATGTTTTTAGAAGGAATTTTATTATTTGTTATTTTTAATTATTTACCTAAAAGATTATACTTACCTGGAACTATTTCTGGATTGTTTTTATTATTTTATGGAATTGTTCGTATTTTAGCAGAGTGTTTTCGTCAACCTGATCCTCATTTAGGTTTATTTAAAGAATTATTTAGTATGGGTCAAATTTTATCATTTCCGATGGTTATAATTGGCATTGTATTAATTATTTTATCTTATTATCAATATATTAAATGAATATAGTTAATGTTTAATACGCATATATTTGTGTTTTGTTGTTGTTTGAAATAATGAATAATGACAGCTTAAATCTTAATGTATTTTCAGGGTAAATTAAAATTTTTATTAATTTATACTCAAAATTTCTCGATACTAATTTTATTTGTTTATTTTAATCATCTTGATGATTTAATTTTATAATTGTTTTATTTTATGGAATATCTTATATGTTTTGTATTTAATGTAATTGATAAAATCACTGTGACATTTTGTAATAATTTATCCCTGTAAAGACAGTAGTGTTTGGTGATTAACAAATTTTAATATGCAGTTAATTTTTTATTTTTAGTTTATATCGTTATTGCAAATAAGATTAAAAGTGCCCCTTGTTTATTAATAAACATTTAAATTAGTTTAATTGAATATACTTGTTGAATATTAGTTAGGCATGCCCATTTTATAACGTGATAATTTAGATGTATCAAGTATTTTTTGTTTTAAACTACTATAACAAACCGTAATTTTGAATCTATGATTTTATTTGTACTTTCATTGAAAAATCAAACGGTGGAATGTTTTATTGCTTTATTGTATTTTAGTTCAAGTATAGTAAATAATATTTGGATTTTCTATGTATTATTTGATTGTTTTGTTTTATAAAATTCTTTATTTTATGAATTTTGTTCAGTCAATTGTATGTAATAGTTCGTTAATTTGTGTTTTTTTGAGTGTATTTTCATCAACTTTTTTTACTATTATGGCAGAGTAAAGATTATATAAACCATTTTTAGAAGGTAAATTACCTGATATAACTACTGATCTAGATGGTATTTTCCCATAAAATATTTTGTTATTTTCTCTATCATAAATCCTTGTGCTTTGACTAATAAATACTCCCATTGAAATGATGGATCCTTCTTCCACGATAACTCCTTCTGCAATTTCAGAACGAGCTCCTATAAAGCAATTATCTTCTATAATAGTTGGTTTGTTTTGTAACGGTTCTAATACTCCTCCTATACCTACTCCACCAGATAAGTGAACATTTTTCCCTATTTGTGCACACGAGCCTACTGTAGCCCATGTATCTATCATGCTTCCTTCACCAATATATGCTCCTACATTAACACACGAAGGCATTATTACTGTATTATGCGCTACATAAGATCCGTATCTTACGTTAGCAGGTGGTACTACACGTATTTTATTTTTTTGAAATGTGATGTCTTCCCAATCATTGAATTTAGAAGGAATTTTATCAAAGAATTTAGCAGTTCCCCATTCTATGCTTTTATTTTTCGAGATATAAAAATAAAGCAATATTGCCTTTTTTATCCATTTATTAGTAATCCAGCATCCATTAATTTTTTCTGCTACTCGTAGAGTTCCGTTGTTGAGTTTTTTCATGATTTCTTTCACCGCATCGCAAGTATCATTATTTATGATTGTTGGTGAAAAATTAGGGTATTTTTTAAAACTATTTTCAATAATTTCCTGTAGATCTTTTATTTTGTTCATTTTTTAAGTATTTCCAAGATTTAATAGTATATATTTTGAACATATTAAAATTTTCTTTTTGTTATTTTTTATGATTTATTATTTTCGGAAAATTTTCATCTGAACGCACAGTTATCACTTCACATCCATTGGATGTAACTACAATAGTATGTTCATATTGTGCAGATAATCCATTATCTTGTGTTCTTACCGTCCATCCATCTTCCATAGTAAATATGCGAGAGCTTCCGACATTAACCATAGGTTCAATAGTTACAACCATTCCTTCTTGTAGCATTGTACCACCATCATCACCATCAAAATGTAATACTTGTGGGTCTTCATGAATTTTTCTTCCAATTCCATGTCCACAATATTCACGTACTATGGAAAACTCTTTTTCTTCAATAAATTTTTGGATTGCTTTGCCTATTTCACGCAATTTGATACCTGGTTGAATCATTCGAATTGCCAAATATAGACTTTCTTGAGTTGTTTTGCATAATTTTTTTCCAGTTACAGTTGGCTTACCAACTGTAAACATTTTAGAGGTATCCCCATGCCATCCATCTTTAAAAATGGCAACATCAATATTTACTATATCCCCATCCTTTAATTTTCTTTCATCACTTGGAATTCCATGACATACTTCTTCGTTTATTGATATACAAACAGATTTTGGAAAACCTTTATACCCTAAAGCTGCTGATGTTGCCTTTTGTTTTTTTGTAATATAAGTGTGACAAATTTTATCTAAAGTACCAGTGGTAATACCAGGATAAACATAAGGTTTAATAATTTCTAACACTTCAGCTGCTAATTTTCCAACAACACGCATTTTTTTTATTTCATCAGGAGTTTTAATGATAATGGCCATGAACTACCTATATTACATATTAATACAATATTTACATTTATTTGTTTTTTAAAAAAGCAATCTTTCTAATAAATTTTTTAGTTAATATTACTGGTGATTAAAATATACTATAACATTATTGTTGTTTTTGAAACACAAAAATTTACCTTATTTAATTAGGGTTATTTTCAAAAATATTTTAATATTATAATGTTCAGTTTGTTTTTTGTTTTTGTCAAATGTATTTTAAAATTTTGTTCATGATTAGTAGATAATTAAATATATAATTAGTGAATTAAGGAGCGTGTGTATGATAGATATTTCTGTATATGATTTACTTCAAGCAGGTGTTCATTTTGGTCATCAAACTCGTTATTGGCATCCTAAAATGAAACCTTTTATTTTTGGAGTGCGTAATAAGATACATATTATTAATTTAGAGAAGACAGTACCTATGTTACAGAATGCTTTAAGTGAATTGCATAAGATAGCTGTTTTGAAAGGTAAGATTTTATTTGTAGGTACAAAACGATCTGTAAGTGTATCTGTAAAAGATGCAGCTATTAACTGCGATCAATTCTTTGTTAACTATCGTTGGTTGGGCGGAATGTTAACTAACTGGAAAACTGTAAGGCAATCTATTAAACGATTGAAAGAATTAAAAATTAAATCTCAAGACGGAACGTTTGAAAAATTAACTAAAAAAGAAGTATTAATTCTTACTCGTGAGCTTGATAAGTTAGAAAATAGTTTAGGAGGCATTAAAGACATGGGTGGTTTGCCAGATGCAATATTTGTTACTAGTGCGGCTCATGAACGTATTGCCATCAAGGAAGCAAATAATTTGGGCATTCCTGTTTTTGCAATTGTAGATACTAATTCTAGTCCTGATGGAATAAATTTTGTTATTCCAGGTAATGATGATGCAATACGTGCTATAAACTTATATTTAAATGTTGTAACCAAAGTTATAGGTATGGCTCGCATTCGAAATGCAATTCAAAACGTTGAAGATATTCACGAAAGTAATGAGGGTAATGTGTTATTTTAAAAATTTATATATGTATTACTTTATTAAATATTAGAACATCGACCGATGTTCTTTGTTCAGATTAGTATAATAAAATAGCATTAATGGAGAAAATTCATGATTGATATTACTATTGATATGGTGAGAAAGCTAAGAAAACTTACTGATGTTAGTGTTATGGAATGTAAAAAAGCACTTGTTGAAGCCCAAGGTAATATTGAATTAGCTATCGATAATATGCGTAAATTAGGATTAGCAAAAAATACCAAAAGAACTATGCGTGAAGCTAAAGAAGGGATTATTCTTACTAAAATCTTTAAAAATGGGAAATATGGTATAATCTTAGAATTAAATTGTGAAACTGATTTTGTAGCTAGAAATAGTGTTTTTAGAAATTTTGGTAAAGTTGTTATTGATACTATGATGATGAAACAAATTTCAGACTTGAGTGTATTACAAAACTTTTTTAAAGAACAGTGTAATGAATTAATGAATAGGTTTGATGAAAATATCAAAATTAGTAGGTGTTTTGTATTGCAAGGTGATACATTAGCTTGTTATTCACATGGTACACGTATTGGTGTGTTAGTAGATGGTAGTAGTATAACTAGTGAGTTATTAAAGCATATTGCTATGCATATTGCTGCTTATCAACCTGAGTATATTTATTCAAGTGATATACCAAAAGCGGTAATAGATCGTGAATATGAGATACAAATGAATATTGTTAGTAGATTAGATAAAAAAGCAGATGTTAATAGTAGAATAATTCAAGGTCGTATGCAAAAATTTATTAGTTCGATTTCTTTAATTAATCAACCATTTCTAATGAATGTAAATAGTACTGTAGGAGAGATCTTAAGTATGTATGGTTCTAAAGTTAATCATTTTGTTAGATTTGAAATGGGTGGGTGATGCGAAAAGATTAGATTATTTTAAAATGAAATATTATTAATGTAAAATGTAAATGTTTTAAGTACTTGAAAGTTTCTTTGGTTTTTGTATAGTTGTTTTATTTGAGCGAACCGCAAAATAATATTAGTGTAGGTGTTTTGTTGTGATTTACAACTAAGTAATTAGGATGTATTAGAGCAAAATGAGATTGTTTATTTTTTATATATTCCTTTTAAAAATTGTGAGGAAGGTATGATGACAACAAGTACACAGCAACCTATTTACCGCCGTATTTTACTTAAGTTGAGTGGTGAAGTTTTAAGAGATGGTATAGATTTAGGTATAAACGTCGGCATGTTAACACGTTTGGTTCAAGAAATAAAAGAATTGGTACAGTTGGGCGTTCAAGTGGGTATAGTAATTGGTGGCGGTAATTTATTTAGGGGGTCTTTGTTAGTAAAAGAAGGTATAAATCGTGTTGTCGGCGACCATATAGGAATGTTGTCTACTGTAATAAATGGGCTAGCCATATCTAATATATTACGTAAATTTTTTATTAAAACTTCTATTATGTCAGCTATTCCCCTTAATGAGTTATGTGATAATTATAATTATATGAAAGCTATCCATTTATTACATAATAATTATGTTGTGGTGTTTGTTGCTGGTACTGGTAATCCTTTTTTTACTACTGATTCTGCAGCTTGTCTCAGAGGAATTGAAATTGAGGCTGAAGTAATTCTTAAAGCGACCAGTGTAGATGGTGTATTTTCTACTGATCCTGCTCAATCTTCTAATGCAATACTATATGATCAACTCACTTATCAGGATGTATTAAAGAATGAGTTTAAAGTTATGGATTTAGCTGCTTTTACATTAGCTAGAGATTATGATTTACCAATTCGTATTTTTAATGTGCATAAATCAAAAGTTCTTTGGAGAATAGTCATGGGATACAAAGAAGGGACATTAATTTCTAAATAGGAATATTAAAGCAATAACTTTGTATCGTTTGGTTATTACTTTAATTATATTTTGCAATTTATGTTAAGAGGGGCATATGATTAATAATATTAGAAAAGATGCTGAAAATCGTATGAAAAAATGTATAGAAATTTTTAAAAATTATACTAACAAGATTCATACCGGTCGTATTTCTCCAAATTTGTTAAATAATATTCAGGTGAAGTGTTACGGAATGTTTACTCCATTACGTCAATTAGCAAGTATTGTTGCTGAAAATTCATATACTTTGGCTATTACTGTTTTTGATAATAAAATTATATCTTTAGTAGAAAAAGCGATTATGGATTCTGAGTTAGGTTTGAACCCTGTATTACATAATGATTCAATAATTCGTATTTCATCACCATCTTTAACTGAAGAACGTCGTAAATCTTTAGTTAAAATGATACGAATTGAGACTGAAAGGTGTAAAATATCCTTGCGTAAAATACGTCGTGATTCAAATGATAAGATTAAATATTTACTTAAAGACAAAATAATTAGTGAAGATAAGGAGCATTGTTACCAAAATGATGTTCAAAAATTGACTAATTTTTGGATTAAAGAAGTGGACATTATATTTTTGAACAAAGAGAAGGAATTAATGCAGTTTCATTAAGTATAAGTATTTAAGATATTTTGAAAAGTTTTATCGTCTTTTATAATTTGTAGTTTTATGGTAAATTTGTTAAGGGTTTCTTTTGACTTGTAGCTAAATTAATATTAAGTTTTTAGTTTTATCTGATTTTATGAAAAATTTAATTATCTTGGGTAGTACTGGTTCAATCGGAATTAATACACTTGATGTAGTAAAGAGGAATATTAATAAATTTAATATATATGCGTTGGTTGCAAAAAGTAATGTCGATTTAATGACCAAGCAATGTTTGATATTTAATCCTAAATATGTATGTATGACAGATGAACAGGCGGCTATTGAGTTAGAAAAAAGTTTATCTTTACATAAAATATATACTAAAATTAAAGTATTAGCTGGTTTTGACAGTGCATGTGAGTTGTCTGCTCTTAAGGAAGTTGATATAGTGATGTCAGCTATAGTTGGAATTGCTGGTTTATTACCTACGTTGTCCGCATTAAAAGCTGGCAAAAAGGTGCTGTTAGCTAATAAAGAATCTTTGGTTACTTGTGGTAAAATTTTAATAAAAGAACTATGTAAGAATCGTGCTTGTTTGATTCCTGTTGACAGTGAACATAGTGCTATTTTTCAAAGCTTACCTAAATCATTTCAAAATGCTTTAGGTCGTGCGTCTTTTGATGAACATGGGATATCACGTATTATTTTAACTGCTTCTGGCGGCCCTTTTCGTAATATTTCTTTAACTGAGTTATCAAAAGTTACACCAAAACAAGCTTGTAATCATCCTAATTGGTCTATGGGTAAAAAAAATTCTGTTGATTCTGCTACTATGATGAATAAGGGACTAGAATATATTGCAGGACGATGGTTGTTTAATGCTTCTTCTAAGGGCATTGACATTTTATTACACCCGCAATCAATTATTCATTCTATGGTAAGTTATATTGACGGTAGTTTATTAGCGCAGCTTTCTATTCCGGATATGAGAATTCCTATTGCATATGCTATGGGATTTCCAGAGAGAATATCAATAAATATAAGATCTTTAGATCTTTCATTTTTGGAAAAATTGAATTTTTATTCTATAGATAAAAATCGTTATCCTTGTTTGCAATTGGCTATTTCGGCTAGTAATGATGGTCAATCTGCAAGCATTATTTTAAATGCTGCTAATGAAGTTGCAGTAGAAGCTTTTTTGAATGAAAGAATTAGATTTAACAGAATTGCTGATGTTATAAAACGAGTTTTGGATTCTTTAGTTATAAAAGAACCTGAAAGTATTGAGGAAATCTTATGGATTGATCAGCAAGCTCGTAAAGAGGCTATTTTGAGCGTTAATCATTTTAATAATTAATGGTTATTATTTAATTAATTTTAGAAAATATTTTATTTTTTAAGGAAGAGATTGAAATGAATTTTTAATATATATTTAGATATAAATTTGTTGTGTATTATATATTGTATTTCGAATTTGGAATAGTATTTAGCGAAGGAAATTCGTAAGTATGATATTTCTTCAAAATCAAGATAATATTAAAGAATTTATCTCTTCTTTTCCCCGTCATGTAGCAATTATAATGGATGGTAATGGTCGTTGGGCAAAAATTAGAGGTAAATTACGTATCTTTGGTCATCAAGCTGGAATTAAAGCTGCTCGTAGAGCTATTAATTTTGCCATTAAACGTCATTTTGATGCGTTAACTTTATATGCATTTAGCAGTGAAAATTGGAGGCGTTCCGATCAGGAAGTTTCTTCACTTATGCAATTATTTATACATGTTTTAGATAATGAGATGAAGAAATTACATAAGTATAATGTTCGTTTACGTATTATTGGCGATATTAAGCGTTTTGAAATGCAATTACAAAATAGTATCCGTCGCTCTGAAAGATTAACTTGTAATAATAATGGTTTGATGTTGACTATTGCTGCAAATTATGGTGGGCGTTGGGATATTATTCAAGGAGTAAAACAACTTGCTATTTTAATACGACAGGGTGTTTTGCATCCTGATCAAATAGATGAAAATGCATTATGCAAATATATTTGTATGCATGAACTAGCTCCAGTTGATTTAGTAATTAGAACTGGCGGCGAGCATCGTATTAGTAATTTTTTGCTTTGGCAGATAGCTTATGCTGAACTATTTTTTACCGATGTATTATGGCCCGATTTTAATGATACTGTTTTTGAAAATGCATTAAATTCTTTTGCTAAACGTGAACGACGTTTTGGTGGCTGACAATGTAAAAGGATAGCTTGTGAATAATATTTTAAAGATTAGATTAATTACTTCTTTTATTTTAATTATTTTTATTGTAGGTATTTTATTTTTTTTTTCTTTGACAGAATTTGCATGGAGTGCTTGGATAATATGTAGTTTAAGTTTTTGGGAATGGAGGATTTTGGCGGGCTTATCTTCGAATTTTTATAAAATATGCTGGATCATTACATGTATGTTATTATCTTTGTTTATAATGATAATTTTTGTATTTAATTATCCATTTGATGCTGTATGGTTGTTTAATTATTCTATGCATGTTGCATTTGTTTGGTGGATTATAGCATTTTTTTTGATTTTGTTTTATCCTTATAGTTCAATTTTTTGGCGAAATTTTAGTACAATACGATTATTGTTTGGTATATTAACTATAATTCCATTTTTAGAAAGTGTATTAATTTTACGTAAATACCAATATGACATTGATTTTTATATTGGTGCCTATCGAGTGTTATATATCATGGTGCTAGTTTGGTCTGTTGATTCTGGATCTTATATCTTTGGCCGTATTTTTGGATATTATAAATTAGTCTCTAAAATATCGCCTAATAAGACTTGGGAAGGTTTATTAGGTGGTATATTAACTTCTAGTATTGTTTGTTATTTGTTTTATAAAAATATAACATTAAATATACCACCATTTACTTTACTGATGTGTTCTCTTTTAGCTATATTGGGTTCTATATTAGGAGATTTATTTGAGAGTATGTTAAAACGAATAGTGAAGATTAAGGATAGTAGTAACTTTATTCCTGGACATGGTGGACTTTTAGATCGCATGGATAGCTTGTTTGCGGCTTTCCCTTTGTTTGTTTATTTAATGTTGTTAATTTTAAATGATATCTAAAATTAGGATTGATGGTAAATAAATATGTTAGATTTATTTTGGGATATTACTTCATTCATTATTGCTTTGGGAACATTAATTACAGTGCATGAATGCGGTCATTTTATTGTAGCTCGTTGTTGCGGTGTAGTGATAGAACGATTTTCTATTGGTTTTGGCAAAGTTTTATGGAGATGGCGTGATAAACGAAATACTGAATATGTAATATCTATGGTTCCTCTTGGTGGTTATGTTAAAATGTTAGATGAGTTTATTCAATCAAATGGAACAGAACGTAAGAGTTCCTGCGGTAAGTTTAATCAAAAAAAAATTTGGCAACGTAGTTTGATTGTTTTTTCTGGTCCAATGTTTAATTTTCTTTTTTCTGTTTTGTTATATTGGTTTGTATTTATGTTAGGCGTTGAAAATTATCGACCTATTATTGGAGAAGTAATTCCTAATTCTATTGCAGATCAAATTGGAATGTCGTCTGGTGTTGAGATTAAATTTATTGATGATATTGTAACTCCAAATTGGGATACTATTAGGTTACAACTTTTAGAAAAAATGGGCAAAGAAGAAATTAGTATTGTTACATCATCAAGTAATGCTTCCAGTGTGAAAAAGTATGTTCTTAGTTTGCGTCATTGGGTAGCTGATCTTAACATTAATGATGATCCTATTCTCAAAATAGGTATTATTCCTTTTACTCCATACATTGAACCTATCATAATGAAAGTTTATCCTGGTTCATCTGCTAAGAAATCTGGTTTACGAACTAATGATAAAATAATTTCGATTGATAACCAATTAGTGGATGATTGGCAGATATTTGCTAATAAAGTAAAAAAAAATCCGGGTAAAACGCTAAAAGTTTCAATTGAACGTCAAAAAAATTTTTTGGATGTTTATTTGATACCTGATAAAAAAATATTGAGTAACGGTATAGTAGAAGGATATGTTGGAGTTTTACCAAAAGTCGCTCCTATGTCAACTGCATACAAAACTGCGTATCAATTAAATTTTGTAGATGCTTTTAATCAAGCAATAAAAAAAAGTTGGCAAATGATTAATTTTACAGTTCATATGTTATTAAAGTTAATTACAGGAAGTGTTGGGTTAAATAGTTTAAGTGGACCCATATCCATAGCGCAAGGAGCAGGTATATCAGCAGAACATGGATTGAGTTGTTATTTTATGTTTTTAGCTATGATTAGTATTAATTTAGGTATTATTAATTTATTACCATTACCTGTGTTAGATGGTGGTCATCTTTTATTTTTAATGATAGAAAAGTTTAAAGGAAGGCCTATTTCTTTAAATATACAAGATTTCTGTTATCGTATAGGTTTTATTTTTTTAATGTTATTAATGGGTTTAGCTATTTTTAATGATTTATCTAGATTATGATTCTGCAATGTAATTTAAGTAAAAAACATAGAATTATTATTATATCGATAATAATTAAGTTTTTATTTTTCACAATCCTTGTTTTTGGTTCAAAATTTGTATGTGCTGAACAGTTTGTAATTCAAAGTATCAATTTTGAAGGATTACAAAGAGTAAGTATGGTTTTAGTATTGTCTAATATGCCTTTTAGTACAGGTGATAAAATAAATGACAGTGATTTTGGTAAAATTATTAAGTCTTTATTTGTTACAGGTTATTTTGAAGATATTCAGATATTGCGTGATGGCGATTCAGTAATAGTACGAGTAAGAGAATACCCTATAATTAATGATATTAGTTTTCAAGGAAATAAGATAATAAAAGAAGAAGTATTAAAGGAGATTTTAGAATTACAAGATATACGAATAGGTCATATGTTGAATTCTTATTCTTTAGAGAAAGTAAAAAAGGATTTTAATGAATTTTATTATAGTATTGGTAGATTTCAATTTTTCGTGGAGATAGCGATTACTTCGTTAACTAGGAATCGTGTTGATTTAAAAATTATATTGACTGAAGGTAAATTAGCTCAAGTAAAACAAATAAATATTATAGGTAATAATGAATTTAATGCTGATCAATTATTTTCCGATTTTCAGTTTTATAATCATTTTCAATGGTGGCACTTAATTAAAGATAATGGATATCAAAATCAAAGATTATTTCATTGCTTACAATCTTTGCGTAATTTTTATTTGAGTAGAGGTTATGTTAGGTTTAATATTGACTCTATTCAGATACATTTAACATCAGATAAGCAAAATGTTTATATTACGATATATATTAATGAGGGAGTTCAATATACATTTTCAAAAATTGCAGTCAGTGGCCAAATGTCAAATTTACTTACAAAAATTCAACAATTATCTGAAATTATTCAAAATGAACTATATAGTAACTTAAAGATTGAAAAAATAAAAAATGATATTGAATCTTTATCAGGAAATAATGGTTATGTATATCCTAATGTGTTAATTAATGAAAATATTGATGATTTTAATCAAACAGTAGAATTAAGTATTGTAGTAAACATTGGTAATAGATTTTATGTTCGTCAAATATGTTTTGATGGAAATTATCTTACAGAAGATGAAGTGTTACGTAGAGAAATAGGACAAATGGAGGGGTCGCATTTTGTTCTTTATCTTGTGGAACAAGGTAAGCAACGATTAGAGCGTCTCGGTTTTTTTGATTTTGTTACGTTTGATTTTAAACGTGTTCCAAATGTGTTTGATCAAGTAGATGTGATATATAAAGTAAAAGAGCGTAATACTGGTAGTATGAATATTAGTGTAGGTATTGGTAGTGAAAGTGGTGCCAATTTTCAATTTAATATACAAGAGGAAAATTTACTAGGTAAAGGTTATGTTTTTGGTTTAAGCGGTATTAAAAATCATTATCAAACTTATATGGAAGTATTAATGTTTAATCCTTATCTTACTTTAGACTCTATTAGTTTTAGTAGGAAATTTTTTTATAATTCTTTTAACGCTAATAATGCAGAATTAGCAGATTATGATTTAAAAAGTTATGGTTTAAGTTTTAATATTGGTTTACCTATAAAAGAATATCATTCATTGAATATGGGCATGGATTATATGTACAATAATTTGGGTAATATAAAACCTCAAGTAGTAATATTGAGGTATTTAAAAGCACAAAATATTATTCCGACAATTATTTTTAATCATCAAATGAATAATAGTTTAAACTTTAGTGCTAAAGATTTCTTTTTAATGATAGGATGGAATTATAAGAAGTTGGATAGCAATTATTTTCCAACGAGTGGTTCGTGTTTTCGTTTTTTAAATAAGATAGCAATACCTGGTTCTGACAATGAATATTTAAGAATGGCGTTTGATCTTGATCAGTATATACCATTAGATATTAATAGAAGTTGGATTTTTATGCATCAAGTACGATTTGGATATTCTATGGGAATGTGTAATAAAGAGATGCCTTTTTATGATAATTTTTATGCTGGAGGAATTAACAGTGTAAGGGGTTTCAAATCTAATACGATTGGTCCAAAGGCTGCGTATTATAAATTTGTTTGTAATAACGGTAATTATGATATATGTTTAGTAGAGAATTCTAATGATGCTATAGGTGGTAATGCTATGGCTGTTGTTAGAAATGAATTAATAGTGCCTTTACCTTGGATACATGAAAAATATTTTGATACTATACGTACTTCTTTATTTGTAGATATGGGTAGTGTTTGGGATACGTATTGGAAGGATACAATAAAGACTTACATTGCTGGTATTCCAAATTATAAAAATCCGAAGAATATTAGGGTGTCTGGCGGTGTTTCTTTGCAGTGGATTTCTCCATTTGGACCAATTATCTTATCTTATGCTCAATTGATTAAAAAATATGCAGGTGATCAGTTAGAACAATTTCAATTCAATGTTGGAAAAACATGGTAATGTTCTAATGAATAGCTTATTCATTTTGTAATTTTAGTATAATTACTCAATATTTTATATTTATTTTTTTTCGGTTCTTCATCTAGTTTGCATAAGTTAATGTTAGTTCAGAAGATTTTTGATTTTATTTTTATTAAAATATAAAATATTAAATTTTAAACAATTTTAATGGGATGAAGGAGGAGCTAGTGAAAAGAATTTTATGTCTAATAGTGTTGATTATGTTAAAATTTTCGGCTGTTTTTGCTTCAAGTAAGATTGTAGTAGTTAGTATATCGGATATTTTTCAGCATACTGTTAATCATGAACAGGTAATTAAACAACTTGAAAATGAATTTAAAGATCGTGCGATTGAACTTCAATTAATGGAGCGTGATCTTCAGGAAAAAATGCAAAATCTTCAACGTGAAAGTAATATAATGAGTGCTGATGAACGATCTATATTAGAGAAATCAGTTATAGCTCAGCGTGAAGATTTATCTAATAAAGCTAAAGCTTTTCAAGAAGATAATCATTATCGTCAAACAGAAGAACGTGATAAAATTTTAAATATTATTCATGATGCAGTAAAGAAAATTGCTGTTAAAGAAGGTTATGATTTAGTTCTTGATGCTAATGCTATAGCTTATGCTAATAATATAAAAGATATTACTAATGATGTATTGAAGTGGGTTAAATAATTAATGTTTCCAATTAAATTATCTAATTTAGCTCAACAATTGAATGCTAAATTGCATGGAGATGGTGATATTTTAATTACTGGAATTTCTTCTATTTTGAACGCAAAACCTGGACAAATTACTTATTTATCAAAATCAAAATTTCGAAAACAACTTGTTTATTGTAAGGCTTCAGCAGTTATTCTTAGTGAAAAGAGTTTAATTTTTTGTAGAAGTGCTGCTTTGGTAGTGAAAAATCCTTATCTCATTTATGCAAGATTAACGCGTTTGATAGATACCGCTTCAAAAACATTTGAAAATATTGGGGCAAACGTTGTTATTGCATCAGATGTTATTTTTGGTCAAAGAGTTGTAATTAGCCCTAATGTAGTGATAGATTCTGGAGTAATATTAAGTGATGATGTAATAATTGGACCTGGAACTTTCATAGGTAAAAATACAAAAATAGGTTTTGGAACGCATGTATGCGCCAATGTCGCTATACATCATGAAGTAGAAATAGGTAAGTATTGTTTTATACAATCTGGAGCTGTTATTGGATCTGATGGATTTGGTTATGCTAATGATGATGGAGTTTGGGTTAAAATTTCTCAATTAGGGAAAGTTATCATTGGTGATCGAGTAGATATAGGATCTTGTACTACAATTGATCGCGGCACATTAGATGACACTATTATTAGAGATGGAGTTGTTATAGATAATCAATGTCATATTGCACATAATGTAGTAATCGGTAAAAACACTGCAGTAGCTGGTGGTGTAGTTATGGCTGGTAGTTTGATTATAGGTGAGTATTGTATGATAGGTGGTGCAAGTGTTATTAATGGTCATATTAAAATTTGTGATAATGTAATAATTACTGGCATGAGTATGGTAATGAGAGATATTGTTAAACCTGGTATTTATTCTTCAGGAATACCTGTACAGCCCAATAAAAAATGGAGAAAAACAGCAGTTTTATTAATGGAGATAAATAATATTAATAAAAGAATTAAAGAAACAGAAAAAAAATTAATGAAAATTTGATAATCTTTTACTGAGGTAATTAGATTATTTTAATATTTTATCCAAATTATTGAATGTTTATTATTTTATTAAAGTTAATTATTAGTATTATTAATGTGTTATTTTTGAGGCAGGGAAGAGTATTTTGATTATTAATGCTAATGTTTTGCATATCGAAGAAGTATTAGAGCTTCTACCTCATCGTTTTCCATTTTTATTAATTGATCGTGTATTAAACTTTGAAAAAGGAAAGATTTTAAGAGCTGTAAAAAATGTTTCTTTTAATGAACCTTTTTTTCAAGGTCATTTTCCCGGTAGACCTATTTTCCCTGGTGTGTTGATTTTGGAGGCTATGGCTCAAGCTACAGGTATTTTGGCATTTAAAAGTTCTGGAGCTTTACAGCCAGGAGAGTTGTATTATTTTGCTGCCATTGATGAAGCTCGATTTAAACGTCCGGTTGAACCCGGAGATCAAATGATTATTGAGGTTAGGTTTATTAGAGAACGTCGTGGTGTTGCACGTTTTAAAGGTGTAGTAAAAGTTGATAATGAAATGGTTTGTGAAGCATTAATGATGTGCGCTCGTCGTAGAGAGACCTGAATTTGTGATACATCAATCTGCTTTTGTTCATCCTACTACTATTATTGAAAAGGGAGCTGTTATTCATGCTAATGTACATATTGGACCGTTTTGTTTTATTGGTTCTGATGTTGAGATAGGCGCTCGTACATTGTTAAAATCTCATGTTGTAGTTAATGGAATTACCTATATTGGCGAGGATAATTTAATATATCAATTTGCTTCTCTTGGTGAAGTTAATCAAGATTTAAAATATGCTGGGGAAGATACACGTATGGAAATTGGTCATCATAATTTAATTAGAGAAAGTGTGAGCATTCATCGAGGAACAGTGCATGGTGGACAAATCACCAAAATAGGTAATAATAATTTATTAATGATTAATGTTCATGTTGCACATGATTGTATTATTGGTGATTATTGTATTTTGGCTAACAATGTTACTTTAGGTGGTCATGTGATAATAGATGATTACGCTATTATTGGAGGTATGACTGCAATACACCAATTTTGTATTATTGGGTCTCATGTTATGATAGGTGGTTGTTCAGGAGTGGCTCAGGATGTACCGCCTTTTATTGTTGCTCATGGCAATCATGCAACTCCTTTTGGATTGAATATTAAAGGCTTAAAAAGGCGCGGTTTTGATAGTAATGCATTAAATGCAATTAATTCTGCTTATAAAATTCTTTATCGTAGCAATAAAACTATTGAATGTGCCAAATTAGAATTAGAATCATTATCTATACAATATCCAGTTGTAAAAACTTTTCTTAAATTTTTAATTCGTTCTCAAAGAGGTATAATTCGTTAATTATGTCAATAAAATCTGTTATTTTAATAGGACTAGTCGTTGGTGAATCTTCTGGGGATTTGCTTGGGGCTGGTTTAATAAGTGCATTGCGTAGTAAATTATCAAATGTACGTTTTATTGGTATTGCAGGTCCTCGTATGAAATGTGAAGGTATGGAATCTTGGTATAATATGGAAGAGTTATCAATAGTAGGTATTACAGAAGTTATAGTACGAATACCACGTATCTTACACATTCGTAAGGATCTTATCCGCCGTTTTTCTATTTTAAAACCTGATGTTTTTATAGGCATTGATTCTCCAGATTTTACTATTTCTTTAGAGAGAAGTTTAAGGAAACGTGGTATTCGTACTATTCATTATGTCAGTCCGTCTATATGGGCATGGAGGAAAAAAAGGATTTTTAAATTGGCCTTAGCTGCAGATAATATTTTATCATTTTTGCCTTTTGAAAAAATGTTATATGATCAATTGAATATACCTTGTCAATTTGTTGGCCATGCTTTGGCAGATTTATTACCATTGGATCCAGATAAATTAGCAGCACGCCGTGAATTAGGTATTCCATTTAACGTTCGTTGTTTAGTTATATTACCTGGTAGCAGACGAAATGAAATTAAAATGTTAACTAATGATTTTTTACATTGTGCTAGATTATTGATTAAAAAATTTCCAGAACTTGAGATTTTGGTGTCTTTAACAGATGATTCGATAATTAATGAATTTCAAAAAATTTATGCAAAAGATATGAAATTGCGTATTTTAAATAATCAATCACATCAAGCTATGATTGCTGCTGATGTAGCATTGTTAGCATCAGGCACAGCTACTTTGGAGTGCATGTTAGCTAAATGTCCCATGGTAGTCGCTTATCGTGTAAAATCTTTAACCTTTATGTTATTAAAAATCTTGGTTAAAACTCCTTGGATATCTTTACCAAATTTGCTTGCAGGACGAGAGTTAGTGAAAGAATTTATTCAAGATTCGTGTCATCCTGAAAATTTAGAACAAGCATTGACTTTTTTATTAGAAAATGTTCATCACCGTTCTGTACTAAAAAAAACTTTTCGTATATTACATCAGCAAATTCGTTGTAATGCTAATGAAAAAGCAGCTGATGCAGTATTAAGGTTAATAAATTAGTAATTTTAAAATTTATGAAATAAAGGTATAAATAGTGTGTATTTTTCATAACATTTCTAAAAAAGTGATTGCCGGCGTCGATGAAGTAGGCCGTGGTTCATTGGTTGGTCCGGTAGTAGCTGCTGCTGTTATATTAGATCCCAAAAAGTTAATTTTTGGATTAAAGGATTCTAAAAAAATAAAGGAAAAGACACGCTTGATTTTATATGAAAATATTATTAAGTATTCAATTTCTTGGAGCTTGGGTTATGCGGAAGAGAAAGAAATTGATAACTTAAATATTTTACAAGCTACTATGTTAGCAATGCAACGTGCTGTAATGAATTTATCAGTAACACCAGATTATGTTTTGGTAGATGGTAATAAATCTCCGTTTTTTTCTATGCCTTCTCAGGCAATAATTAAAGGAGATACTAAAATTATGTCAATTAGTGCTGCTTCAATTGTGGCAAAAGTTAGTCGTGATAGAGAAATGATAATATTAGACTTAAAATTTCCAGAATATGGTTTTTCTAAACACAAGGGTTATCCAACTGTTTTTCATTTATCAAAATTATTTTTACATGGCGCTACTATACATCATCGACGTAGTTTTAATTCTGTCAAGCGAGTATTATGATTAATTTAAGATTAAATTTGAAAGTTATTCACCCCAATTAACTTTTCTATTAAATAATATGTCTGAACCAAAATTTATTCATCTTCATGTACACAGTGATTATTCCATGATCGATGGAATAGCTAAAGTGAATTCTTTAGTTAAACAAGCATTTTTATTTAAAATGCCGGCATTAGCTATTACTGATTCTAATAATTTATTTGGTTTAATTAAATTTTATAATTTCAGTTATAATACAGGTATTAAGCCAATTTTCGGTGTTGATTTTTTAATAAAAGATGAGAATTTCGATGATAATATATTTGAATTAACGTGTTTGGCTACGGATAATATTGGTTTTAATAATTTAAAATTATTAATTTCTAAAAGTTATCAATATGGTCTTACTAATTTAGGTCCTATTGTTAATAGAGATTGGTTTTCTGATTATCATAAAGGATTAATTATTCTTTCAGGAGGATGTAAGGGTGATATAGGGAAAAATTTAATTGATGATAATATATCAAATGTGGAGCGATTATTGCTTTTTTATGATCGTTATTTTCCTAATAGATATTATTTAGAAATAATACGTACAGGACGTCAAAATGAAGAAATTTATCTCCATGCTGCTGTGGAATTAGCTAAAAAAAAAGGTTTACCAATAGTTGCTACCAATGATGTACGATTTATACAAAAGGAAGATTTTGATGTACATGAAATTCGTGTAGCTATTCATGGAGGATTTGCAGTTGATGATAAAAGTAGGCCTCGTATTTATAGCGAACAGCAATTTATGAGAGATGAATCTCAAATGTGTGAATTATTTGCTGATTTACCTGAATCTTTAATAAATAGTGTAGAAATTGCACGTCGTTGTAATGTAATTTTAAAATTGGATTCATGTTTTTTACCGAAATTTCCTACAAAAAATATGTCCGAAAAAGATTTTTTTGTTATGCACGCTCGCCAAGGATTAGAAGATCGTTTGATATCTTTATTTCCAAATTACAAAGAAAGATCTTTTAAAAGACATCCTTATGATGTGAGATTAAATACTGAATTAGAAATTATTAATCAAATGAATTTTCCAGGATATTTTTTAATTGTAATGGAATTTGTTAGATGGGCAAAAGAAAATGGTATACCGGTTGGTCCTGGCAGAGGTTCTGGCGCAGGGTCTCTTGTAGCATATGTATTAAAAATTACGGATATTGATCCATTAGTTTTTGATTTATTGTTTGAACGTTTTTTGAATCCTGAACGAGTATCTATGCCTGATTTAGATATTGATTTTTGTATGGAAAAACGAGATCGAGTAATTGATCATGTTGCTGAAATATACGGTAAAGATTCAGTGTCTCAAATTATTACTTTTGGGACTATGGCTGCTAAAGTTGTAGTTCGTGATGTGGGTAGAGTATTAGGTTATCCTTATAATTTTGTGGATCGTATTTCAAAATTAATTCCTTCAGAGAGCGGTATGACTTTAGACAAAGCTTTGTCTAATGAGATTCAGTTACGTGAATTATATCATAATAATGATGATGTAAAGATATTAGTTGATATGGCGCGTAAATTAGAAGGTATTGTGAGAAATGTAGGAAAACATGCCGGAGGGATAGTAATTTCACCGACTAAAATAACAGATTTTTCTCCATTGTATTATGATTCTGATGGTAAATATTCAATGACCCATTTCGATAAAGATGATATAGAACGAATTGGTTTAGTAAAATTTGATTTTCTTGGTTTACGTACTTTAACTATTATCGATTGGACATTGAAAATGATTAATAAAGATCGTACTGCAACGGGTTTATTACCATTGAAGATTACTTCTATTTCATTAAAAGATAAAAAAAGTTTTAATCTTCTACAAACTGGAAATACTCTTGCGGTATTTCAGTTAGAATCTTATGGTATGAAAAAACTTATTAGACGATTAAAACCAGATTGTTTTGAAGATATTATTGCTTTAGTTGCTTTATTTCGTCCAGGACCTCTCCAATCAGGTATGGTAGATAATTTTATAAATCGAAAGCATGGACGTGAAATGTTATCTTACCCTGATTTTCAATGGCAACATCAATCATTGCGTCCGGTTTTAGAATCTACTTATGGTATTATTTTATATCAAGAACAAGTAATGAAAATTGCACAAGTATTAGCAGGATATAGTCTTGGAAGGGCTGATTTATTACGTCGCGCCATGGGTAAAAAGAAAATGGAAGAGATGGTTAAACAACGTTGTATTTTTAGAGAAGGTTCTGTCGAATTAGGTATTGATATTAAATTATCGATGAAAATTTTTAATTTAGTAGAAAAATTTGCAGGTTATGGTTTTAATAAGTCTCATTCTGCTGCTTATGCATTTATTTCATATCAAACTTTATGGTTAAAAGCACATTATCCTGCAGAATTTATGTCATCAGTATTAAACGCCGATATAGATAATATAGATAAAGTAGTAAGAGTAATAGATGAATGTTATAGAATGGGAATACGTGTATTACCTCCAAATATTAATAATGGTAAATATTATTTTTATGTTAATAAAAAAAAAGAGATTGTTTATGGGATAGGGGCTATTAAAGGAATAGGTTTAGGGTCTGTTGAGGCTATTATAGAAGCTCGCCGTAAACATGGAATTTTTCATAAATTACTTGATTTATGTTTGTATACTGATAGCAAAAAATTAAATAGACGAGTATTAGAAAAATTAATAATGTCTGGCGCTTGCGATTGCTTCGGCAGCGACAGATCTGTATTAATTAATACGATTGATAGTGTTATTGGTTTTACACATCAATATATTAGTGCTAAAAATAGCGGCCAAAATGATATTTTTGGATTTTGTGAAGATAAAACATTTCCCATGATTTTTTCTAAAAAAGCACTTAATTGTTCTCAACAAATTATATTAGAAGGTGAAAAGAAAACTCTTGGTTTCTATTTAACTGAACATCCTGTTTTACAATATTTAAAAGAAATTCAAAATTACAATATTAGAATTTTATCAATTAACAAAATTTCTTCTGAAATTCATCAAAATGTTATTTCTGTATTTGGCTTAATCATTTCATCAAAAATAATTTTTACTAAACAAGGTCATCAGATATGTATTTGCGTTTTAGATGATCATTCAGGTAGAATAAACGTGATGTTTTTTACAAATTTGTTAAAAAAATATCAGAATCTTTTAAGAAAAGGGTGTGTTGTTTTTGCACGAGGAAAAATTCAGCTTGATTGTGTTAATAAAAGTTTTAAAATGATAGCTTATGGATTAATGGATATTAATGAAGCTCGTAAAAAATATGTACAGAAATTAGTTATTTTATTAACTAAAGAGCAAATAAACGATTATTTTTTAGACCGCTTAAAGTCGTCTTTGCAACCATATTTGGGTGGGGGTACTCCTGTGTGTTTTTTGTATAGGAATAGTAGTAGCATGCAAATGCGTTTGCGTCTTGGAGTCGATTGGAATGTATCGCTTACTGATCAATTATTGGTTAATTTGCGTTTTTTGATAGGAACTCAAAATGTTAAATTAGAATTTAATTCATAATGGGGCTGGCATGAATTTAAATTTTCTCGATTTTGAACAACCAATTATGGAATTAGAATCCAAAATTGATTCTTTACTTACATTAGGTCTTCAAAATGAGGAATTATCTATTGGTCTTGATGAAGATATAAAAAAGTTACGTGAAAGAAGTACTGAATTAACTCGTAAAATATTTTCTAGCTTAAGCGCTTGGCAAATTACTCAACTTGCAAGACATCCTCAACGACCTTATACATTAGATTATATAGGTTATATTTTTACAGATTTTGATGAATTATTTGGTGATCGTCTATTTGCTGATGATAAGGCAATTGTTGGGGGTATAGGTCGTCTTGATTCTCGTCCTGTAATGATTTTAGGTCATCAGAAAGGTAGAGAAACTAAAGAAAAAATTCGTCGTAATTTTGGTATGCCTGCTCCTGAAGGTTATCGTAAAGCTTTAAGATTAATGAAAATGGCTGAACGTTTTCAAATACCATTAATTACTTTTATTGATACCCCTGGAGCTTATCCAGGGGTGGGAGCAGAAGAACGTGGTCAATCGGAAGCTATTGCTAAAAATTTGCGTGAAATGTCTGTTTTAAAAATACCAATAATTTGTACAGTAATAGGCGAAGGTGGTTCGGGAGGAGCTTTAGCTATTAGCGTAGGGGATAGGATTAATATGTTAGAATATAGTGTATATTCTGTTATTTCTCCTGAGGGTTGTGCTGCTATTTTATGGAAAAATGTTAAAAAAGCTTCTATTGCAGCTGAAGTTATGGGTATAATTGCTTCTAAATTAAAAGATCTTAAGCTGATTGATAATATAATTGTCGAGCCGTTAGGAGGGGCTCATAGGAATTATTCTGCTATCGCAAAATCTTTGAAAGACCAGTTATTATTAGATTTAGCTGAATTAGATAAATTTAAAAAAAATGATTTAGTTAAATTTCGTTATCACCGATTAATGAGATATGGGTATAATTAAGTTTTTAACATTTTATGTTTAAGAAAATAATTAATATTTATTTGTATCTAATTGAGTGATGCTATTTTATTATATTTGCATACCTTTATGTATTACAACAAATTAAATTTAAATTTGATATGATTTATCTAAATTTTAATATTTGTGTGTTTGATTATAAACAAAAGATTTTATGTCTTTAAATTCTATGAATTGTTTATTTTATAAAAAATTATACGCTAGTGTAGCAAGCAAAATAGCTAATTATTCCAAATTAGTTTTAGCTTTTAGTGGCGGTTTAGATTCTACTGTGTTACTTTCTATATTAACTAAATTATATTATAACAATCTAAAGTTAGTAAATTCTCATTGTTTTTTTAATTTTAGAGTTATTCATATACACCACGGTCTTAGTGCTTATTCTGATATTTGGGCTAAACATTGTTTACGACAATGTAAAAAACGCGGGATACCTTGTAGCATAATACGAATTGATTGTAGTATTGCCAAAAATAAATTTGGTGGAATCGAGTCAGCAGCTCGTTGTTTGAGAAATCGTGCGTTATTTAACAATTTAAATATGCAGGAAGTATTATTAACCGCTCATCATTTAGATGATCAGGTAGAGACTTTTTTGCTTGCATTAAAAAGAGGAAGTGGTCCTACTGGCCTGTCATCTATGTCGATGCTAACTGTTTTTAATGTTGGATTTAATAGTAAAAAATTGTTGTTGCGTCCTTTACTGTCATTTAGTCATTCGGAATTAGCAATGTACGCTCGTGATAAGCAATTAATTTGGATCGAGGATGATAGTAATAAAAAAATTAGTTTTGATCGAAATTTTTTACGTATTCGTATTATACCCTCTTTTGTTGAGCGATGGCCATCATTCCGTAAAACAGTTGCACGTAGTGCTCGTATATGTGCAGAACAAGAAAGTTTATTAGATGAATTATTAATTAAAAGATTATGCAGTGTAATTACAGACAAGGGTACGTTATTATTTAAATTATTAATAAATACTAGTGTACAAATGCGTCATGCTTTATTACGACGTTGGTTAAAAACTTTTAATAATAATGTAGTTAAGAAATTACCTTCTTATAATCAATTAGATTGCATGTGGAAAGAGGTAGTACTTAGTCGTTGTGATGCTAATCCTATATTATGTTGTGATGGATTTTGTATTAGAAGATTTCGTGATCAGTTATATGTATTGCCTATGCAGACTATGACTATTATAAAGAAATCCTCTTTAAAGTTTTTTTGGTCATCATTTGATTATCCTATTGTTTTACCTAATAACCTAGGTATTCTTGTTTCTTATTTATTTAAGGATATTACATTATTAACTAAAAAAATTATTACTTTTAAACAAAAATCAGTTTATTTATTTCATCGTAGTTCTTCTCATTTTGAAGGATCAATTAACATACCAGCTTTTAGTATTGTTCGTTCACCTTATTTTAAGGAAAAAGTTTCCATACAATTTGGTCATCAATCTCTTGGCTTCTTGTATATTATAGGTAGAGATAGAGGAAGAAGTTTGAAAAAACTTTGGCAAGAATTTAATGTTCCTCCATGGTTACGCAACCGTATACCATTGTTATTTTATGATAATAAATTGATAGCTGCTATTGGAGTATTTATTACTAGAGATGGTAAAGTAAGAACTAAAAATAGACAACGTAGAGTATTTTGGTTACAAAATAACTCTTGTATATTTTAGAAAATATTCTATTTTTTTTGAAGTTTTATTATTTAAAGTCAATTTGTTTTATCATTTTACTAAATTTTATTTTTTTATTATTGATTTAAAATATTAATTAAAGTATTAATAATTATTTAATTATTGATTATTTTGTTAAATTTAAGATTAAGGAATATTTAAAAATCTTATTTTTTTTACTATATAATCCACTATTTTATCAATTTTAATTCTTCTATTTTTTCCATTTTTTCTGTTTTTATATTCTGTTTCTTTTGTACTTAAAGTAGAATCGCTAATTACTATTATATGTGGCACACCGATTAATTCCATATCATTATACATAACTCCTATATGTTCTTTGCGATCATCAAATAAAACATCTATATTAAGTAAAGCTAATTGGTTATATATTTTTTCTGACACTTGATTAACTTGTGCAGATTTATGTAAATTTATTGGTAGTATTGCTACATTAAATGGCGCTAATATATCTGGCCATAATATACCATGTTTATCATGATTTTGTTCTATGTGAGCTGCTATAATACGAGCTATGCCTATGCCGTAACATCCCATTGTTATATCTAGAAGACGGTTATTTTTATCTTTGATTTTTATTATATTTGAATATTTAGTTCCTAATTGAAAAATATGAGCTATTTCAATGTTGTTTCTAATTTGTGGAGATTTTTGTTGTTTAGGTTGTTTTTTTTCGAATGTGATTTTTCGCAAGTCTTCTATTTGAGGTATAGGTAAATCTTTGTTCCAATTAACTCCAAAAAAATATTTATTATCTATGTTAGCCCCAGTAATAAAATTGTTCATAGAGGCTACCTTTTGATCTACAATTAATGGTAAAGGCATATTGATTGGTCCTAAAAATTTTAGGCTAGCACCAATAACAGAACGAATTTCTTGTTCATTAGCAAAGGATAAAGGAACAGCGACTTGAGATAATTTTTCTGCTTTTATGTTATCAAGTTGATGATCACCTCTTATCATTAGAGCTATTAGAGAATGGTCCATGTTTTTTTTTGCATGAACAATTACAGTTTTTGTAGTTTTCGTGACAGGTAAATTTAAATCTTTCATTAAATCATCGATACTTTGAGAGTTAGATATAAATACAGCTTTCATTTCCTCCTTGTAAGGTATCGGTACATCTGATGACTTAGCAATATAAGCACTTAAATTTCTATTTATATCATTACAACTAATTTTTTCGGATTGTATACTATAATTTTTATTGTTTTTAATTATAACTTGAAACTCATGTGATAAATGTCCACCGATAGCTCCGTTATCTGCTTCTGTGATAAGAAATTTTAATCCCATTTGAGTAAAAATTTTACTGTAGGTTTGATACATCATTTCGTAAGTTTCTTTTAATGATTCTTGTGTATAATGAAATGAATAACCGTCTTTCATAACAAATTCTCTAGTGCGTATTGTGCCGTAGCATGGTCGCACTTCATCACGAAATTTAGTTGTTATTTGGTATAAATTTAATGGTAATTCTTTGTATGAATGAATTTGATTATTAATTAAATTTGTGATTACTTCTTCATGTGTTGGTCCTAATACGAAAGATTTTGAATTTCTATTTATGAATCTCAACAGTTCGGAGCCGTATTTTTTCCAACGGTTACTTTTTTTCCATAGTATTGCTGGTTGTACTAATGGCATAGCAATTTCTAATGCTCCAATTTTATTCATTTCTTTACGTATAATATTTTTTATTTTTTGTAAAACTCGAAACCCCGTTGGCAACCAACTATAAAGTCCTGATGATAATTGACATATCATACCTGCTTTCAGCATTAATTGATGACTTTTAACTTCAATTTTTTTGGGATCTTTTTTGAGTGTTGATAAAAAATATTTGCTTGTTTTCATTTTATTTTTTAAATGTTAATGATACAACATAGGTCTATGTTGTACAGCACTAGATAAAAAGGATTTCGTTATTTAATCAAACGTTTGGTTCATAAAAAATTGTAGAATTCTCATATTACTCTGGTTTTGACTATGTAAATTGCTGATAGTAACTATTTGAGACGGTACAATCGATTATATCATATCCTCAGGAATAAGATATCTATTTTAGTTGTAGGTTGATGTAACTAAAATTTTATAAATTGTTAATTATTTTTTTTTATTAATAAAATTTCAAGGTTCTTGATTGTAAAAGATAAATAAGGCCATAATAAACCATCTACTAAACTACCCCAAAGTACCTCTACGCGAAACAAGATATTATTTGTTAGCATATCTAATATCACTACAATTAGTTTGATTATCAATGACAATAAACTCATAATAAGTATTTGTTGATATATAGGTTCATATTGTGATGATTGTGAGCTAGATATTACTAAATAAGAGAATACACTTAATGCCAATGAGTGTATTCCTAATGTTGAACCTAAGATTAAATCTATTAGTAATCCTAAAAAAAATCCGGTACCTATGTTTATTGTTTTTGGGATTACTAAGGTCCAATAAGCCAATACAAGATTGATCCAAGATGGACAAAATAATTGCAAATATAACGGCCAGGATATAGTTTGTAAGAATAAGGCTATGAAAAAAGAACAATAAATGAATAGTATACTATGTTGTTTAATATTATTCATAATTTATCTTTTTATTTATTGTAATAATATTTGTAAAATGTGACCAATTTACATGAATGTATCGGATGATAATTAATCATTTAGTATATCTATATTTATTTTAAAACTGTAATGATTTGATTTATTTATTTAAATTCTTATTTATTTTTGTTATTAATTCGCATCATGCCAAATTAATATTAAATCACTTAGATGTTGCAATTTAGATAAAGGACGTGCTTGTGCTATCGTAAATAATCCTCTTTTATCCTTTTTAATTAATGTTACTTTAGCTACTGGATAACCTTCTGGAAAATGACCTCCTAGTCCAGAAGTTACCAGTAAATCTCCAATTTGTATATCAACGTATCCTGGGAAAAATTCTAATTTTAGATCTTTGTTAAGACCGTTACCTACGGCTATTAAACGAATGTTATTACGCATAATTTTAATTGGTATCGCATGTGATGTATCACAAATTAACATTACCTTGCTACTGATTTTATTGATAGAAATTACTTGACCAATTATTCCTTTGTCATTGATTATTGGTTGTCCTATGTAAACATTATCTTTTATACCTTTATCAATTATAATTTGATTTCTATGAGGATCTACATTAACACCAATGACCTTAGTTACCATTTTGCATGTTTGTTTATGACATAAAGGTGAAGCAAGCAATTCATGTAATCTTTTATTTTCTTGTTTATAATTTTCCATTAGAAGAAGATCACTATTCTTTAATAGTAAATTTGTGCGTAAAATATGGTTCTCTAATGCTAATTGTTGTTTTTCCTTTATAAAAATTACTGCTTTTTTAAATATTTGAAGTAAATGATACTTTGCAAAGTATAATGTGCTGATAGTCATATCACCATAGTTTCGCATTTTGATGAATACATTCAATTTAAAGTCAGCAATCATTAAAAAAGCAGCCAACATCAGCATAAAGAAAAATTTAATTTGTAAAATATTTGATTTATTAAATTTCAATTTTCTATTAAACATTCATATTTAGTTTTTGTTTTTTAATTTATATTTATTTTAGATGATTATTCCTCGCTAAACAAATCTCCTCCATGCATATCAATCATTTCAAGAGCTTTACCTCCCCCTCTTGCTACACAAGTTAAAGGATTATCTGCAATAACAACAGGAATATTTGTAGCTTCCATTAACAATCTATCAAAGTTTCGTAACATAGCTCCCCCTCCAGTTAATACCATGCCTCGTTCAGATATATCTGAAGCTAATTCTGGAGGACATTGTTCTAGTGCAAGCATAACAGCACTTGTAATGCCAGTGAGCGGCTCTTGCAGTGCTTCTAAAATTTCGTTAGAATTCAGCGTGAAACTACGCGGAACACCTTCAGCTAAATTTCTTCCCCGTACTTCTATGCTACGTATTTCATTATCTGAATACGCTGATCCTATATCATGTTTAATTCTTTCTGAAGTAGATTCTCCGATAAGGGATCCATAATTGCGACGTACATAATTAATAATAGCTTCATCAAAGCGATCTCCTCCAATGCGTACAGACGCAGAATAAACTACTCCATTCAGCGATATTACTGCCACTTCAGTGGTACCACCCCCAATATCTATAACCATAGATCCGGTTGCCTCAGATACTGGCAATCCAGCTCCAATTGCAGCTGCCATAGGTTCTTCGATCAAAAATACTTCTCGTGCCCCTGCACCTTGTGCTGATTCTCGAATTGCACGGCGTTCTACTTGAGTAGCTCCTACTGGAACGCATACTAAAACTCTAGGGCTAGGACGCATGAAATTATTACTATGTACTTGTTTTATGAAGTGTTGTAACATTTTTTCTGTTATAAAAAAATCAGCAATTACACCGTCTTTCATTGGCCTAATTGCTGCAATGTTGCCTGGGGTTCTACCTAACATTTGTTTTGCTGCATAACCAACTGCCGCTACACTTTTTGGTGTTCCGGCACGATTATGACGGATTGCTACCACAGAAGGTTCATTTAACACAATACCTTGTCCTTTTACATAGATTAAAGTATTTGCAGTGCCAAGATCTATAGATAAATCATTGGAAAATATTCCCCTAATTTTTTTGAACATAATTTATAATATCCTCCTTTTATAAAATGTATTGATAAAATCTATTTTATTAGGATTTATTTTTTTAAGATTAGTAAATTTTATTTTAATTAACTTAATTCAAATATAAGTAAGATAGTGAATTATACCTTTTTTAAATGCATTTCTTTAAAGTATAAATTATCCTATCATACATGGTATATTTTTGAAATTAAGATAACTAAGTGATATTAGACTGTTTAGCTTATTTTTTATTATTTAGTTTTGATGTTTTTAAGTTTAAACTTAATACTTAATTCTGCTATTACTAAACTTATGTGTAAGTGATTAAAATATTTCTTTTTTTTTAGTTATAGAGGTAGATTGTATATTAGTTGGAATTTATACTTTCTTACAGTTATTGCTTTAATATAAATTTTGATACTTATATCTTGATCGGGTAATAATTTATGATATATAAGACAGATATTTTGTGATACAATGCTAATTCTTACCTATTAGTTAAGACAGTAAATGAAATATGTTGACGTATCTTGCATGTCAGTTGATTTTTTATGTATTTTTTGTTTTTTTATAAATAGGATTTAATTAGTAACCGTGGTAATGTATTTGGTTTTTTATAAATTTACTTAATAAAATAGTCATGAAGATTGTGTTATGTATATTGTTTAGATTTCTTGTTTTTTGAAATGTTATTTGCTTTAAAACAATGATCATAGCTTTACTTACAATGTGTTTTAGATATTTTTTATTGTTTCAGGTTAAAAGTATGGAGAATAATGGGTAAAAAATTTCGAATTTTACTTCTTAACGGTCCAAATTTAAATTTACTTGGTAGTCGAGAGTCGCATATATATGGTAATGTAACATTAATCAATTTAGTAAAGAATTTAACAGCTTTATCTAATTCGTTAGACATATCCTTGGTTCATTTCCAATCAAATGCAGAACATGAATTGATTAATCAAATGCACGAAACATACAATCATACTGATTTTATCATAATAAATCCAGCAGCTTTCACTCATACTAGTATAGCGATGCGTGATGCGTTATTGGCAATATCTATTCCTTTTATTGAGGTGCATTTATCTAATATATATACACGAGAATCATTTCGTCATAATTCTTATTTTTCTGATATTGCTGTAGGTGTAATTTGTGGATTTGGTATAAAAGGATATTTTTTTGCTATTAAAATGGCAAATGAATATTTGTCCATATCTGATTGAACTAAATTTGGAAATAATATAATGAATATTCGTGAAGTAAAAAAGTTAATTAAAATTGTTGAAAAATCCGATATTACTGAATTAGAAATTTCCGAAGGAAAGAAAATGATTCGTATTAAACGTGCAATGGTCGAGTCTTCTTTAAATACTAATGGACAATCATGTATTACTTTTGCAAAAGAACAAATTTCAAAAAATTTTTCTGAAAATGATACTAACATAAAAAATGTTAATAAAATAAATAATGATTATTTTGTTCGTTCGCCTATGGTGGGTATATTTTATCTTGCTTCAGATCCTAGTGCGAAACCATTTATTTCTATTGGTCAGAAGGTAAATATAGGTGATGTTTTATGTATTGTAGAAGCTATGAAAATGATGAATCATATTGTATCTGATACTGCAGGTATAATTAAAAAAATTTTGTTGGATAATGGTCAACCAGTTGAGTTTGATGAACCATTAATTATTATTGAACAATCTTGATGCGACCATTTGATAAAATTGTTATTGCAAATAGGGGTGAGATCGCTTTACGTGTTTTACGTACATGTAAAGAGTTGGGTATTAAAACTGTAGCTGTTCACTCTACAATAGATCGCAATTTGAAACATGTTTTACTATCAGATGAAACTGTTTGTATTGGTCCACCATCTTTGTTGAAAAGTTATTTGAATATTCCCGCAATTATTTCTGCTGCAGAAATTACTGGTTCATCTGCCATACATCCTGGTTATGGTTTTTTATCAGAAAATGCTGATTTTGCTGAACAAGTTGAAAAATCTGGTTTTGTTTTTATTGGTCCTGATGCAGCTACTATCCGTTTAATGGCTAATAAAATATCCGCTATTAACTTAATGAAGAAATCAGATATTCCATGTATTCCTGGTTATTATGGCCCTATGTTGAATAGTGTAAATGGAAAATATGATTGTAATTTTATATGTCAAAAGTTAGATTATCCATTGATAATTAAATCTTCTGGAGGTAGTGGAGGCCGTGGTATGCGGGTTGTCTTTAATAATGATGAATTAAAAAAAACTATCTCTATGGCTCGTGCAGAAGCAAAAATTGCGTTTCACAATGATGATATTTATGTAGAAAAATATTTAGTTAATCCTCGTCATATTGAAATACAGGTTTTGTCTGATGGTCGAGGAAATGTGGTATACTTAGGAGAACGTGATTGTTCTATACAGAGACGTTATCAAAAATTAATTGAAGAAGCTCCAGCATTTGGTATTACAAATGCAATGCGTCGTTTTATTGGTGAACTTTGTGCTAAGGCTTGTTTTGATATAGGTTATCGTGGAGTTGGTACTTTTGAATTTTTATTTGAAAATAATGAGTTTTTTTTTATAGAAATGAATACTAGAATTCAGGTAGAACATCCTGTCACTGAAATGATTACTGGAATAGATCTGATTAAGGAACAATTAAATATAGCATCTGGTTGTTTATTAAATTTTACGCAAAGTGAAATAAAGATATATGGTCATGCAATAGAATGTAGAATTAATGCGGAAAATCCTATTACTTTTTTACCTAGCCCGGGAATAATTACTCGTTTTCATGCTCCAGGCGGTTTTGGTGTTCGTTGGGAATCTCATATTTATAGCGGTTATTCTGTTCCTTCGTATTATGATTCTATCATTGGTAAGTTAATTTGTTTTGGAGCAACACGTGATATAGCTATCTCTCGCATGAAAAATGCATTAAATGAATTAATTATTGATGGTATTCAAACTAATATAGAATTACATCTCAAAATTATGGATGATGATGAATTTAGAAAAGGTGAAAATATCAATATACGTTATTTAGATAGAAAATTAAATATTTTTTCAAAAGTTTAGTAATATATTAAATTGATCTCATATACTCAGTCGTATTGCAATATAATTAAATTAACTTAAACTGTTTGGAATTGATTATGTTACAATATGCTAGATAAGTTGATTGTAAACAAAATGATTTCATTTTTTTGTTGTGTGTTTATTTCTTTAGAACAAGCGAGAATTATATGAGTTTGATATCTGTAAGTGAAGAATTACTTTCTACAAATGATTTGCAATATTCTGATCTGCTTTCTGTATTAGAAATGATATCTAAATATCCTCTAAGTTATGCTGATCTTTATTTTCAATCAAATTATTATGAATCATGGACTATGGAAAATAGTATTATTAAAGGTGGATCTTATAATTTTAATCAAGGCGTTGGTGTAAGAGTAATAAAAGAAGATAAAACTGGTTTTGCATACACCGATCAATTGACCTTAGATGGGTTAATGAAAAGTGCTATAATAGCCCGTAGTATTATTAATCACAAAACAACAGTGCCTCGTTTTTGTTTAAAATTTTCTTCCGTTCAACATAAGTTGAGGTACGAGCAATTGAACCCGTTACTTAGTTTGTCTAAGGACGATAAGATAGCATTATTGATGAGAATAAATAAAGTTGCTCGTAATATGGATAGAAGAGTGCAGGAAGTTACCGCTAGTTTATCTGGTTCTTATGAACAAGTTTTAGTAGCGGCAACAGATGGTACTTTAGCATCGGATATTAGACCTCTAGTACGTTTGTTTATTAATGTTCAAGTAGAACAAGATGGTAGGTACGAACAAGGATTAAGTGGTGGCGGAGGACGATATGGATATAATTTTTTTTTAGAACCTTATATGAATGAATTACGTATAGATTATTGGAGTAAAGAAGCTGTGCGTGTTGCGCTTGTTAACCTTTTTGCTGTAGAAGCCCCAGCTGGGAGCATGCCTGTGGTTTTAGGACCTGGTTGGCCAGGAATTTTGCTTCATGAAGCAGTAGGTCATGGTTTGGAAGGGGATTTCAATCGTCGTCATAGTTCGATTTTTAGTGACAAAATAGGCGAACAAGTTGCCGCTTCTTGTTGTACCGTGATAGATGATGGTACTTTGATGAATTTGCGAGGCTCCTTATCTATAGATGATGAAGGAGTTCCAAGTAGACGTAATGTATTAATTGAGAATGGCATTCTTAAAAATTACATGCAAGATAAATTAAATGCTAAGTTGATGGGCGTATCTCCTACGGGTAATGGAAGACGTGAGTCTTATGCATATCTACCTATGCCACGAATGACTAATACTTATTTGTTATCTGGAAATAATACTTCAGAAGAGATAATTTCTAGTGTTGATTATGGAATTTATGCCTCAAATTTTGGTGGCGGACAAGTAGATATTACATCAGGTAAATTTGTATTTTCAGCATTAGAAGCATATTTAATTGAAAAAGGTAATATTACTAAACCTATTAAAGGAGTTACATTGATTGGTTCAGGCTTAGAAATCATGCAACAAATTTCTATGGTGGGTGATAATTTATCGTTAGATAATGGCGTGGGAATATGTATTAAAAATGGACAAAGTATACCTGTTGGAGTAGGTCAGCCCACATTAAAATTAGATAAAATTACAGTAGGTGGCACGTCTTAATGAATGTTATTTTATTAAAAATTTGAATTTATTGAGTTGTGTTGTAATCTTCTATTAGAAGATGTTGTCGATCATTTTTGTTATATCATGAATTAAATTTAATTAAAATGAGATTATAGATATTTAATATTTTAGAGTGTTTTAAGAATTGGTATTAGTTAAATGTTATAGATAGATTTTAAATTTTGAATAATAATTAAAGTTATTGTTATAGCATGGGAAATTTGTTTCTATTTTCGGGTTTGTTATATGTTAGAAATAATATTTTAAATTCAATTTTGTTCGTTATAATGTTAGGTTGGTGTAAATCAATATTTTAAAAAGTGTCTATTTAGATAAAGGAGTAACTATAGTGAATGTCATCGATGATGCAGAAGGTCAATGTAATCTATTAGAGAAAGCAGTGTCTCAAGCTTTAGATTTGGCTTGCATTAAGGCTGATGAAGCGGAGGTTTTAGCGACAAAAACCACAGGAATTAATATCAGTACTCGTTACGGTAAGTTAGAAAACATGGAGTGTAACAGTGATGGTAGTTTATTAATTACCGTTTATTCTCAACAGCATAAGGGTAGCGCTTCCTCTAACGTTATTAATTCTAAATCCATATCTAATACTGTTAATTCTGCGTTGGATATTGCGCATCATACTTCTTTTGATTCATGTTTAGGAATAGCAGATAAAAAATTATTGGCATTTCATGCTTTAGATCTTAATTTATTTCATCCTATTGAGTTAAATGTTGAACATGCTGTTTCTTTAGCATCAATAGCAGAATTAATAGCTTTTAAAAGAGACAAGCGTATTATTCATAGTGAAGGTGGATATTTTAGTAGTCATTTTAATATTACGGTATTTGGCAATAGTCATGGTATGTTACAAAGTTATAAAAGCAGTCAACATGTATTATCTTGTAGTGTAATAGCCGGAAATCATGGTACTATGGAGCGTGGTTATGCTTATACTCTTAGTCGTCATTTTTATGATTTGCGATCTCCTCAATTTTTAGGCGAAGAGTGTGCTAAACGTACATTACAACGATTAAATTCGCGTCAGTTACCAACAATGGAGTCTCCGGTAATTTTTATAGCTGAAATAGCTACTAGTTTATTTAGTTGTTTGGCAAAGGCTATTAATGGTAATAATGTTTATCGAAAATTTACTTTTTTATTGAATTATCTTGAAAAAAATATTTTTCCTACTTGGTTATCTATTGAAGAGAAACCTCATATTTTAAAAGGACTTGGTTCGTTTCCGTTTGATAACGAAGGAGTACAAACTTTAGATCGTAGTATTGTTAAGGATGGGATTTTACAAACATGGCTTCTGAATACATATACATCTCGTAAATTAAATTTAAATAATACTGGTCATGCAAATGGAATTTCTAATTGGTACGTTTCTCACCAAAATGTGACTTTTGAAGCATTAATCAAAAAAATGTATCGGGGTCTTGTTGTTACTGAATTGCTAGGCCAAGGTGTTAATATATTAACTGGTGATTATTCACGTGGTGTTGTTGGATTTTGGGTAGAAAACGGAGAAATTCAATATCCAGTTAGCGAGATTACTATAGCTGGTAATTTGAAGAATATGTTACTTAATATTATTTCTATTAGTAACGATATTGAAGAACGTGGCAATGTTCATTGTGGGTCAGTGCTTTTATCTAGTATGAAAATAGCAGGTTGGTAATGTATTTATTAGTTTTAATAGTTAAAGTGCTTATTTGTAGATGTGTTTATGTTGTATTTTACCTGTTCTATAATATAATAATTAAGGATATGTACGAAAGAATTTGTTTTAATTTTAAAAATAATTTTGGCTGTTGAATGTGATTAATTTGCCCCCATATACTTATTACCCGATAACAGTTGGCTTGTAAAAGCAATTCTTTAAGTTTGATTTTAACTAAATTAGAGCAATATAATGAGAAGAGAGGATCTCTATGAATGTTGAGAGACCTAAACATATGGAGTTACCTGTTTTACCTTTACGTGATGTAGTGGTATATCCGCATATGGTGATCCCGTTATTTGTGGGTCGAGAAAAATCAATTAAGTGTCTTGAGTCGGCTATGGATAGTGATAAAAAAATTATATTAGTAGCTCAGAAAGAAGCTTCAACAGATGAACCTAGTGTTAATGATCTTTTCTTAGTTGGAACAATATCAACTATTTTACAAATGCTTAAGTTACCGGACGGTACAGTGAAGGTATTAGTAGAAGGTTTGATGCGTGCTCATATTATTGAATTGACAGATAAAGGTGACCATTTTATTGCTGAAGCGGATTTTTTTGAGGATGTTGAGTCAAATAATAAAGAACGTGAAGTTTTGGTTAGAACAGTTATTAATCAGTTTGAAGGTTATATTAAATTAAATAAAAAGATTCCTCCTGAAATTTTGTCTTCTTTAGTTAGTATTAATGATGCTGATCGTCTTGCGGATACTATTGCTGCTCATATGCCTTTAAAATTAGCTGATAAGCAATCAGTTTTGGAAATGATTGATGTTACTAAACGTTTGGAATATTTGATGACCTTGATGGAATCAGAGATTGATTTATTGCAAGTTGAAAAACGTATACGTAATCGTGTAAAAAAACAAATGGAGAAAAGTCAGCGTGAGTATTATTTAAATGAGCAAATGAAGGCTATTCAGAAAGAATTAGGTGAAATGGACGATGTTCCGGATGAAAATGAATCTATTAGACGTAGGATAGAAGCAGCTAAAATGCCAAAAGAAGCTAAGGAAAAAACTGAAGCTGAATTGCATAAATTAAAAATGATGTCGCCGATGTCTGCTGAGGCTACTGTTGTTCGTAGTTATATTGATTGGATGTTATCGGTTCCTTGGTCTATACGTAGTAAAATCAAAAAAGATCTCGTTAAGGCGCAGAGAATGTTAGATAGAGATCATTATGGTTTAGGCAAAGTTAAAGAACGTATCTTAGAATATTTGGCAGTACAAAACAGAATAAATAAAATAAAAGGTCCAATTTTATGTCTAGTAGGTCCTCCTGGTGTAGGGAAAACGTCTCTTGGTAAATCTATTGCTCAGGCTACTGGTAGAAAATATGTGCGAATGGCATTGGGTGGAGTGCGTGATGAAGCTGAAATTCGAGGTCATCGACGTACTTATATTGGTTCTATGCCTGGAAAGCTAATTCAAAAGATGTCTAAGGTTGGCGTGAAGAATCCTCTTTTTTTATTAGATGAGATTGATAAAATGTCTTTTGATATGCGTGGAGATCCGGCTTCGGCTTTATTAGAAGTTTTAGATCCAGAACAAAATATAGCTTTTAATGATCATTATCTTGAGGTAGATTATGATTTATCTGATGTTATGTTTGTTGCTACTTCTAATTCAATGAATATACCAGCACCTTTGTTGGATCGTATGGAAGTCATACGTGTGTCGGGATATACAGAAGATGAAAAATTAAATATAGCTCGTAAACATTTATTAGGCAAACAATTGGAGCGTAACGCTTTAAAACCAGGTGAATTAACTATAAAAGATAGCGCCTTAATGGGTATTATTCGTTATTATACCCGTGAATCGGGAGTTCGTAATTTGGATCGCGAAATTTCTAAATTATGTAGAAAAACTGTCAAGAACCTATTAATGGATAGAAATGTTAAATATGTTGTAATTAGTGGTAATAATTTAAGAGATTTTCTTGGCGTACAACGATTTGATTATAATTGTATAGAGGAAGAAAGTCGTATTGGTCAAGTTACTGGATTGGCATGGACCGAAGTAGGTGGTGATTTATTAACTATAGAAACTGCTTGTGTTCCAGGTAAAGGAAAATTAACTTATACTGGTTCTTTAGGTGAAGTTATGCAAGAATCTATTCAGGCAGCATTAATGGTAGTTCGTGCTCGTGCAGATAAATTGGGCATTAATACTGATTTTTATGAAAAAAGAGATATTCATGTACATGTCCCGGAGGGTGCTACTCCTAAAGATGGTCCGAGTGCTGGTATTGCTATGTGTACAGCTTTAGTTTCCTGCTTAACTGGTAATTCTGTTAAAGCTGATGTAGCAATGACTGGAGAAATTACTTTACGTGGGCAAGTGTTGCCAATTGGTGGATTGAAAGAAAAATTATTGGCTGCTCATCGTGGAGGTATTAAAACTGTATTAATTCCGTATAAAAATAAGCGTGATTTAGAGGACATGCCTGATATGGTTATAAATAATCTTGATATTCATACAGTAAAACAGATAGATGAGGTTTTGTTTCTAGCTTTAAAAAAAGCTCCTTTTAGTAATATATAGGATATAAAGGTGTTTTTTCTATTATTTGTAGTTAGAATGATATACAATATTTGATCATAGATTTCTTTATTTTATTTTGAATTTTCTTCGGGGTTCATTGGGTGTTGTTAGGTTCGTAATTAGTAATAAATTAATTCAGTGCGTTAATGAGTGTCGTATGTTTTGTAGCAAAATGAATTATGTTTATATATTTGAATATCTAAAATATATAGGTGATTTCGTACCTTGATTTAAAACATTTGTTTATTATAGTTAAGAGTTTAAAAATTTAGTTAAGTTAATTATGTGTTTAATTAAGGTTTGTTTTACATTAAAGATTTTGAGCGGTTTTGATTAAGACAATTGCTTTGTTGGTATTTAGTAATTATTTAAGAATCTCATTGGTACGCCTGCTGTATTAGCTTTGTGAACTCGGTCAGGTCTGGAAGGAAGCAGCCGTAGCAGGGATTTATATCTTGCCAGGATTGTTGCTAATGAGATTCTTTGTTTTGATCTTTTATTTATAGCATGTGATTAAAATTTGGTAGTTATTTCGCAAAGAATGAAATTTAATGTATTTAATTTAAGTATGTAATTTTTACCATGTTGCAGATTCTATTTAAATTATACTTACTTTATAATGAACTATTGTTTAAACGAGTAATTAGAGTATATTTCGAATGGATATTAGGAGATAGTAAAAGAAAAATTTTTTCATCGGACGTATTTCCAAACAGAAATTGGGACTTTATCATATAATTGGTTCATTATAAGTTCTGCCAATCTGTGATCAGCAGCAGAATTAAATATTTCAAGTTCATCATCAGATAATGTATATTTATTTTTTTCAATAACGCGTTCAAGAGTTTCAAGCGTTCTGCATTTTCTTAATCGCATTAAATAATCAATTTTTTTCATTGTGTTCTTTTTTATGAATTAGTAATATAAATATTTGATTATAGTATAGATGACACATCTTAAATCAACAGATTGATTTATATTTAAACTTATTTAATAGAAAATAATCAAATTTTTAATTATCTATTGGATAAGATTAGTCTTTTGGCTTGATTTATCTTTAAAAATGTTTTCTTTGTAAGCCTATTATGGATCTTGTTCTAAATATAAAACGAGTGCTTAATAGTTTTACATATATATCTTCAGTATGCAATATATACTAGATATAATTTGTTTTTTTTCAAATATTAATCGTATTCAACTTTTGTCTATTTATTTAAAAATTATGTAATAATAATTTTTGTTTTTTTAATATTATGAAGGTTATTGTATTAATGAATTAGCAAATACTGTATTTTAGAACTTAATTGGTTTTAAATTTATTTGCAACATGTTTACTCACATACTTATACGAAATAATTTATATAAAATTAATGTTCGACATATTCAGATTTTGTATTTATAATTTTTACTTTGTTTAAAGTTTTTAATGTTTATTTTATTTCAGTTGGATCCTAAATATACTAAATCTTAAATTAAGACATACAGCTAGGCATTCAGGTATAATATTGAAAAATAAATATTGAATCCAGTCAAGTTTAGTATATTTTGAATAAAATAATTAACTGAATTTTAATAAAGTTAAATTTGAATTAAGGGTGGAGCATATTATTTATGTTATTTATTTTATATTTTATGATTTTATTTGTTATTTTATATAAATTAAGTAGGTTAGTTATATCTTTTATAATTTTAGATATTATCTTGAAATATTTTAAGAATTTATTTTATTGTATTTTAGTTATGAAATGAGAAATGTTATTCAATGTTATTTAAAGTTTGTTTATTATTGTTTAGATATAATAACATGTATCTATGTTGTTAATATTACATGATGTTTTATATAAATGTAAAATTAGAATTGAAAAGTGTAATCTGATAATACAATGCGATTCTTCATAAGTTTTGATATGCTAATGTAATCAGTAATTTAAATTATTACACGTTAGTAATAACTAGTTTGTTGTTATGTTATATACATTGGTTATTTAATTGAGTCAAAAAGCAAAATATGTATATAATCTATTTCAGTAATATTTAAGTATTTAGGTATTGAAATATGAAGGACATAAATCAGCAACTAACTTTTATTGAACAAAGTATTAAATCTATTCCTGATTATCCAAAGCCTGGTATTTTATTTCGAGACATTACTAGTTTACTAGAAAATCCTTATGCTTATTCGGATAGTATTGCATTGTTGTCACATTATTATCGTCATCATGAATTAACTAAAATTGTTGGAATTGAAGCACGAGGTTTTTTATTTGGCGCTCCTTTAGCATTAATATTAAAATTAGGTTTTGTATTAGCACGTAAACCAGGCAAATTGCCGCGTCATACCATTAGTGAAAATTATTTATTGGAATATGGAATTGGTTCTCTTGAGATGCATAGTGATGCTATTTCTCCAGGTGATAAAGTTTTAATAATAGATGATATATTAGCAACTGGAGGTACGGTTGAAGCAGCTATAAAAATGGTACGTCGTTTAGGTGGAGAAGTAAAAGATGCTGCGTTTATTATAAATTTAAAGAATCTTGGAGGTGCAACTTTATTATCTAAAATTGGTATTCAAAGTCATAGTTTATTGATTTTTGCAAATCATTAATTAATGTATATTTAGTTTATAAATAAATGAATATATTTGATAAAGTTTTTGGTTATTATGAGTTATAAAGTTCTTGCTCTTAAGTGGCGTCCAAAGACATTTGCAGATGTAATTGGTCAAGAACATGTAGTATCAGCAATAACGAATGGGTTTTCGTTAGGTAAGGTTCATCATGCATATTTGTTAACTGGGATTAGAGGTGTAGGCAAAACTACTATTGCTCGTCTATTTGCGAAGGGATTAAATTGTATCGAGAAAAATGTTTCTTTTCCTTGTTGTGGAAAGTGTAAAAATTGTTTAGATATCGAACGTGGACGATTTATTGATTTTATTGAGATTGATGCTGCTTCTCGTACAAAAATAGAAGATATACGTGACTTATTAGATGATATGCAATATAGTCCGGTTTCTGCAGATTCTAAGTTATATTTAATAGATGAGGTGCATATGTTATCTCGTCATAGTTTTAATGCATTATTAAAAATTTTAGAAGAACCTCCTGAATATGTTAAATTTGTTTTACTTACAACAGAAAAATATAAATTACCAGCTACTGTATTGTCTCGTTGCTTTCAGTTGCATTTAAAAGCATTAAATGCAGATCAGATTTTTAATTATTTAATTTTTGTTTTAAATAAAGAGCAAATTGAATATGACTCTTATGTTGTTCAATTATTAGCAGATTCTGCTAATGGTAGTATACGTGATGCATTGACTTTAGTTGACCAAGCTATTGCTTTAGGAAATAATAAAATTAAATCAGATGTGGTTAAACAGATGTTTGGTTTACTAAGTCCGAAACAGCCGTTTTATATTTTGGAAGCACTTGTTCAAGCAGATGGTTCATCTTTAATGAAAAAAGTATCACAATGCGCACTATTAGGAGTTGATTGGGAATTTCTTTTAGTGGAAATTCTTTCTTTATTACATAAATTAGCTGTAGACCAAGTATTACCTATTCAAGTTGATAATGATGCAGAATTGAAAGTATTACAAAATTTACGAACATTAAGTCATTATTTAATTCCAACTGATTTACAATTATTGTATCAGATTCTTTTAATTGGAAGAAAGGAGTTACCTTTTGCTCCAAATTATCGTATGGGAATTGAAATGACATTATTACGGGCATTGGCATTTCATCCTTTAACGAATAAAGATTTCGGGCAAGATTCTTCAATGTATTTTTTGGATGAGAAAAATTTTGATAAGTTACGTAAAGATATTAATGTTACTACTAAATATTGTAATAAAAAAATAAATAAAATAAAAAATAACTTAGTAGATAATGTTAAGAAATGCGTATCCAATAAAAATTTAATTTTGCAAGATGTAGTTGTTGATAATAATCAAACATCATTAATCGCAAATAAAAATCTTATATCTGAAGATACAGTTAATTTATTACAGGCTCGTTCTATTTTAAATCAATATAAAAATAATAAAAAAAATGAGAAAGACTCAAATATATTGCCTATAGTAAGTCGTAAAAAAACTGTAGTTAATTTACTAAAAAGATTTGCAGAAATTAATCAACATATTTTAAAAAATTCACAGAAAGTTGTAGAGGATGATTATAAAAACAACTCGATATTAGTAAATTCTTTGAATATAAATTCTTCTGTACAGAAAGAAAATATAAATAATGAAATTTTTTTCTCTTTAATGAAAAAAGTTATTATCCGTGACCCTTGGTCCGCTCAAATTAATAAATTATCTTTATCCAAACAAGCTAAAAGACTTGCTTTAAATTCATGGAAAAAAAATATAAGTTCTAATGTAATTTGCTTATATTTAAGATCAAAATTTCATTATTTAAATTCCAAAATAGTTAGAGATGAAATAGAAAAAAAACTTAGTGATTCTTTAAATATAATTATCAATCTAAATATAGAAATAAATGATGATTTATCAGTTAAAACTCCTTTAGAATGGTGCTTTTTTCTTTATGATAAAAAATCAACGAAGATTAAGAAGGAAATTTTACAGGATTCAAGTGTTAAAAAACTTCAGGATTTTTTTGATGTTGAATTAGAATAATATTAACAAGTAATTATTAAATAATTATAAGGTTTAAATAGATGCGCATTATTTTATTAGGAGCTCCTGGGTCAGGTAAAGGTACTCAAGCTAAATTTCTTACAGATAGATACGGAATTCCTTTAATCTCTATGGGAGAAATACTACGTAATATCGTACAAAAAAAATCTGATCTATGTTTAAAGATTAAAAAATTTATAAATTTTGGCCGATTATTACCTGATTCATTAATAATAGATATAGTTGAAAATTATATTAATTATAATAATTATCGCAATAAATTTTTGTTAGATGGTGTCCCTCGTACTATAGGGCAGGCTATTGCCATGAAAAATAAAGGTATATTAATTGATATTATTTTAGAATTTGTTTTATCAGATGCGTTGATTATTGAACGTACAGTCGGTCGTAGAATACATGTACCTTCTGGTCGTATCTATCATACTAAATTTAAACCTCCTAAATATAATGATCTTGATGATATTACTGGAGAACAGTTAGTTATTAGGAAAGATGACGAGAAAAATATTGTGCATAAACGCTTAAGAGAATATCATAAGAACATTGTTTCTATAATAGAATTTTATTCTAAACGATCTTATATGAATAATGCGCTATATTTTAAAATTGATGCAAATCGTAATATTAATGACATTAATTTAGAATTAGTAAATATTTTTAGTCAACGATTAAGATGATTGTTTGTCTATATTTTAAATTAGCTTCGTTAAATGTGTTTTAAATAATTTTTAATTAATATTTTATTAGAGATAAACCAAATTTATTTAATTCAACAATTGATCCAGAATTATTCCACATGCCTAAATTTACGTGATAGAAAATTTTTGATTTGTAGTACATTTTATAAATAGCTGGATTATGAGTATGTCCGTGAATTAATATAGTAGCTTGATATTTAAGTAATAGGCTCAATATTTTTTGTAAATCCAGATCTGTTGTTTTTGATGTATGGGTATGATTTAGTATACTGCGATTTCTAATTATTTTTGTAATATAAATTCTTATTGACAAAGGCATAAGTAAAAATAATTTTTGTAACCATATTTGCCTAATTTTTTTTTTAAAATTCTGATAGCGTTTGTCATTATTACACAAAGAGTCTCCATGAAGAATAATAATTCTGTGTCCTGATATCTCTAAAATTTGTGGTTCATTTAATAATTTTATTCCACTAATTTTTGCATAATTACGTCCTAATAAGAAATCACGATTTCCATGAATGAAATAACAAGGTATGGAACGATTATTTAACTGTTTTAGTTCTGCAGCAACTTTTAAATGCATAGAATTAATAGCATCATCTCCAATCCAACTTTCGAATAAATCTCCTAAAATATATAATGCATTTGCATTAACAGCTTTATTCCTTAGAAAATTTAAAAAATTTTTAGTAATATCAGGTTGATCAGTACAAAGATGAACATCAGCTATGAATAACGTATGCATCGTTTTTTAAAAAATTCAGTGAATATTTTCAAAAATTATAGGAACTTTTAATGATCATAATATTTTTTAGTGAAACTAGTTTAAATAACTACCATATGTGATGCCCATTATTTTAATAACAATTAAATTTTATAAATTATACACCTTTTTATTTCAAGTTTTATTTATTTAAAATAAAACACTAAGATTAACAAATTAATTATTATATTCAATTTTTCTTTTATTTTTGTGTATAAAGCAAAATGATATCAGGATTTGTATTTTAATTGTAATAAATTATAATCATATTTTCATGTCATACTTATTACAATTAAATGAATAATGCTAAAGATATTTAATACTCTAACGCGGAGAAAAGAAACATTTAAACCTATATCTTGTAATAAAATAAAAATATATGTGTGTGGAGTAACTGTTTATGATTTATGTCATATAGGACATGGGCGTACTTTCATTATATTTGATGTTATAGTACGTTATTTACGTTATTCTGGTTATCAGGTTAATTATATACGCAATATTACTGATATTGACGATAAAATTATCCATCGGGTTTCTAGCAGTGAAGAAACATACGAAGCATTTATCAATCGTATGATTCGTGAAATGCATTATGATTTTAGCTCTTTGCGTATATTAAAGCCTAATTACGAACCGCGTGTTACTTGTTGTATAGAAAAAATTATTGAGTTAATTAATACTTTATTAAATAAAGGACATGCGTATATTGCGTCTAATGGAGATGTAATGTTTGATCTAGAAAGTTATAAAAATTATGGTGCTTTATCTAATAAAAAAATACTTAAAAATTCTATTTATACGCATGTTAATACGACAGGTATAAATATAAAACGTAATCCAATGGATTTTGTTTTATGGAAAATGTCTAAATTTAATGAGCTTCAATGGGATTCTCCATGGGGTAGTGGTCGTCCTGGTTGGCATATCGAATGTTCAGCTATGCAATCTATTTTTTTGGGAAATAAGATTGATATTCACGGTGGTGGATCAGATTTAATATTTCCTCATCATGAAAATGAATTTGCTCAATCAACATGCGCTCATAAAGAATTTTGTGTAAATATTTGGATGCATTCAGGTTTGATAATTGTAAATCATGAGAAAATGTCTAAATCTTTAAATAATTTTTTTACTATACGGGATATTTTAAAATTATATAATCCTGAAACAGTCAGATTTTTTTTATTGTCTACTCATTATCGTAAATCAATCAAGTATTGTGAGGATAGCTTTAATAAAGCTCACGCTATTTTGGCAAAATTATACATAGCTTTACGTAATACAGATACTACAGCTATGCCGATGGGTGGAGAACATTTTATATCACAATTTAATATTAAAATGAATGATGATTTTAATATTCCAGGAGTCTATTCAATATTATTTGCTATAGCGCATGAAATACATTATTTAAAAATTAAAAATTCACCGACAGTACATGGTATGGCAGCTACATTACGTTATTTAGGAAATATTTTAGGTTTGTTATATTATGATGCAGAATTTTTCTTAAAAAATATATCAATTAAAAGGAATTATTCTGTTAAACAGATTTTAAAATTAGTTAAATGTCGTGATGATGCTCGTAAGAAAAAAAATTGGATATTAGCCGATAAAATACGCGATGTATTAACGAATATGGGAATCATACTAGAAGATAATACTGATGGCACTACTTGGCGTTGTAAATGATATGATTTAGATGCGTAAATAATTAAATAATTAATATGAAAATTAATTTCATTACTATTTTAGAATAATAATTTATGATAGATTTTCGCAAGCTTGCAGTGTATTTTGAATAAGCATAGCTACTGTCATAGGGCCAACTCCTCCAGGTACAGGAGTTATATAAGACGCTCTTTCAAAAGCACTGTCGAAATGTACATCACCTACTACTTTGCCAGTCTTTAAACGATTAATTCCCACGTCTATTACTATCGCACCATTCTTAATCCAAAAACCTGGAATAAAATTTGCTTTACCTATTGCTACTATTAATAAATCTGCGTGCTTTACAAATTTTTGCAAATTATCAGTAAAACGATGTGTTATTGATACTGTGCAGCCAGCCAATAATAATTCTAGAATCATTGGTCTGCCAACTATATTTGAAGCACCTATTATGACTGCATTAAGAAATAAAATATTGATATGATACATTTCTAACAACGTAATTATTCCTTGAGGAGTGCATGGTCGTAAAATAGGTGCACGTTGACATAGGCGACCTATATTATAAGGATGAAAACCATCAACGTCTTTAGCTGGTAAAATTCTTTCTAAAATATTTATTTGGTTGATTTTATTGGGTAATGGTAATTGTATTAAAATTCCATCTATACGTTTATCAATATTAAGTGTATCAATGAGTTTTAATAGTTCTGCTTCGTCGATGCTTATAGGTAAATAGTAAAAAAAAGAAATTATGCCTACTTCCTGACATGCTTTGCGTTTGTTAATAACATATAATTTAGAACTGGGATTTTCTCCTATTAAAATCATTGCTAAACCGGGGGCGCGTTTTCCTATTCGCAACCTTTCCTTTATTTGTTCAGCAACTTTGTTTCTTATTTTTTTTGCAATTTTTTTGCCGTCAATTATTTTCGCGTTCATTTATGAATGATTTATCCATTATTTAAAATAATATTTTAAAGTTACATTAACTTATTAGAATTAAGTTTTAAAATAATTAAAATATAATACATTTTAAACATAAAAATAAATATAAATGTATTTGACGTAATATTTTATTTACGTATAATGCGTTTATATTTGTATAGTTTGTGCGCTCTTAGCTCAGTTGGATAGAGCAACGGCCTTCTAAGCCGTAGGTTACAGGTTCAAATCCTGTAGGGCGCGTTTTATATTTTTAGAACAAGGAGGTCTTTTAGTTCCATATTTCATGACCATAATAGGTGGGTTACATTTGATACTAATATACCTTCAGTATTGTTTTCTAAGTTAAGATAACTGATTTAGTGTTCATAATTAGTTAAGTGTTTAGAGGTTATGTATAAATCAATAGTAAACTAAATTTTAATATCATTAACTGTATGTTTTAAATTTTATTATTATTAATTATATTTGCGGGTATATTTAATTATAATTGAATTAGTTTTAGTAAGAAATTTTAAAAGATTTTTTGGTGTTTTGTAATTTTGTGCATTTCTTGTTGTTGCGATTTTTTGAGTTAGGTATATTAAAATTTTTTTAAAATATATACATAGAATATGTTAATAGGGTTTGTTTTCGCTTTATTTGCTGGTTTGTTATGGGGGTTGATTTTTGTTGGGCCTTTATTAGTTCCAGATTATCCTAGTGTATTACAGTCTGCTGGTAGATATGCTGCATTTGGTTTAATGTCACTACCTTTGTCATGGTATAATCGTGCTCAATTACGAAAATTATTACGTGAAGATTGGATTGAAGCCGTCAAATTAGTTTTTATTGGAAACTTTATTTATTACACTTGTCTAACAGATGCAATTCAACAGGCGGGAGCTCCTGTTTCGGCAATAATTATCGGTACATTGCCTATAATGATATCTATGGTATATAATGTTGTTTATACAAATAATAATAAAGTAACTTCAAGCAATATATTTTTAGCATTAATATTTGTATTGTTAGGTTTAATATCTATTAATATTTCTGAACTTATACTTGAATTAAGTAGTATTAATATTTGGTCTTATTTGAGGGGCATTATTTCGGCAATAATGGCCGTTGCATGTTGGACGTGGTATGCGTTGCGGAATGCTTTTTGGCTTAAAACACATCCATATAATAAACCAATTATTTGGGTTATTGCTCAAGGTATAGTGACTTTACCTTTATCCATTTTTGCTTATTTTATAGCTTGTTGTATTTTAAGTTTGATTAGTACTGATTTTAAATTACCTTTAGGTCCTCGTCCTGAAATGTTTGTTCCATTAATGATTGTAATAGGGTTACTTTGTTCTTGGTTAGGCACTTTTTGTTGGAATGAAGCTAGTCAAAGATTACCAACAGTATTGATAGGGCCAGTAATTATATTTGAAACTTTAGCGGGTTTATTTTATATTTTTCTTCATAGGCAAATATGGCCTTCATTGCTAACTATTTTTGGTGTATTTTGTTTGGTTATAGGAATTTTATATGTAGTAAATATAAAAAAAAATAGATAATAACATTATTTCGTCATTTATTACTGTTCATTACAACGTGGTATTTCATTTTTTGATTACATTATACGATGTGTATGCATAGACATTACAATACCAAAACTTGCCATTAGCGCTATTAATGAAGTTCCACCATGACTTACTAAAGGAAGAGGTATACCAACCACTGGTAAAATGCCTACTGCCATACTGATGTTTATGAAGACATAAATAAATAAGATGAACATAAAACTAGCAATTACTACACGTCCAAAAGTGTTTTTGGATTTAGTTGCGATAAACAATCCTCTTGTGATAATTTTTAAATAAATTAAAACTAATGCTAGTATCCCTATTAATCCTAATTCTTCACCTATAACTGAAAAAATAAAATCAGTATGTCCTTCAGGTAAGAATTCTAATTGTGATTGGGTACCATGCAACCATCCTTTACCAGTTAATCCACCTGAACCTATAGCAATTTTTGATTGTATAACATGATATCCTAAACCCAACGGATCTATTTCAGGATTGAACAAAATTTGTACTCTATATTTTTGATATTCATGCATAAAAAAAAACCATAATATTGGAATAGAACATGCTATTAATGATAATAATGTTATAAACCATTTCCAACAAATACCAGCTAAAAATAAAACAAATAATCCAGAAATAGCAATTATTATTGCAGTACCTAAATCTGGTTCCATTATTACGAATATAGTAGGGATAAAAATTAGTATTATTGCAAAAATGATATTTTTATAAGATAGTGAAGAACTGTAATAATTTTTATTAATGTAAGAAGCTATTATTAATGGAACTGTTATTTTAGTTATTTCTGAAGGTTGAAAACGAATTAAACCAATATTTAACCAACGTTGTGCTCCCTTACTTTCTTCTCCATATATGTTCACTAAAATTAACAATATGATACAAAAAATATATAAATAAGGAGAGTAAGATTCATAGAATTTTGGAGGTATTTGTGCTAAACCAAACATTAGAAATGAACCAATAATTATTTGGATTATTCTATTTTCTATTATCTTAATATTTTGCCCGCTAGCGCTCCATAATATAAAAGTACCATAAATTAATAGTATACTTATTAAAATAAGTAAGATGCTATCTATATGTAGTTTTTTAGAAAAGGTTCTTTTGTATGATTCATGATCCATAATTAACTTTGGATATTTTATATTTTTTTAATTTATTCGCTGTTAAAATTGTTTATTTTTTTAATAACATATAGTCAAATATTAATCTAGTAATTGTTCCTATCGTTAAATTATTATTACCTCCATTTTCTAAAACAATTACTATTGCTAATGTAGGATTATTATATGGAGCAAAAGCAGTTATAAGTTTATGATCTCGAAGATGTTGGGCAACTATTAATGGATTATAATTTTCATGAATTTTTAAATTATAAAGTTGAGCAGTGCCAGATTTTACAGCTGTTTTATAAGATGAATTAGCAAAACTGCGATATACCGTGCCATTGATATGATGAGCTGCACCAAACATTCCAGATTTAACAATGTTCCAATATTTAGAGTTAGGATCCCCTATTTGTTTTTTTTCAATTTCTTGGTAACGTATTGAAGATTTACCAATTGTATTGTTTAACAGATGAGGTGTTTTTACTGCTCCATTATTGATTAAAGTTATTAAGGCTTTGGACATTTGTATTGGAGTGGCAGTCCAATATCCTTGGCCAATTCCTACTGAAATAGTGTCACCTTGATACCATGGTTGTTTAAATTTTTTCATTTTCCAGGTGCGTGTAGGCATAACTCCTGTGATTTCTTCGGATATATCGATACCACTGTATTCACCATATCCAAATTGGGACATCCATTCCGATAATTTATCAATCCCCATATTATAAGCTATCTGATAAAAGAAAGTATCTGCTGATTCTTCTAATGCATTAATTATATTAAGTTGCCCATGTCCTGTTCTTTTCCAATCTCGATAAAGTTTTTTTGATCCTGGAAGTTGCCACCATCCTTTATCGAAAAAAGAAAAATTTTTATTGATAGCTCCTAAAGTCAAGGCTGATATTAAAATATAAGGCTTAACTGTTGATGCTGGAGGATATATTCCTCGTATAGCACGATTAAGTAACGGACAATTTTTGTTTTGTATTAGATCATTATAATTTTTAATAGATATACCGTGTACGAATAAGTTAGGGTCATAAGTAGGATGTGAAACTAATGCTAATATACTTCCGTCTCTTGGATCTAATACAATGGCAGAAGCACGATTGCCAAATAAAAGTTTTTCAACATATTGTTGAAGATGTATATCTAATGTTAACACCAGATCTGTTCCAGCCTCTGGCACTTGTTTATACAATTTACGAATTATTTGCCCACGATTATTAACTTCTACTTTTTTAAATCCAATTTTTCCGTGCAATATTTTTTCATAATAACGTTCTATACCTAATTTACCTATATTTTTAGTTGCAACATAATTATTTAAATTTTTTTCTTTATTTAATTTTTGTTTATCATTTTTATTAATTTTAGCAACATAACCTAAAACATGGGTTAATGTAGATCCGTATGGATAAAAACGATGTTGATAACATTTAATTTCTATTCCGGTAAAACGAAATTTGTTAACTGCAAATTTGGCTAATTGTATTTCTGTTAAGTCTGATTTTAAAGGTAATGAAGTAAAACTAGATGATTTTTTGTATCTTTTTTTAAAAAGTTGAATATCTTTTTCTGTAAGATCAATAATTTTTTCTAAATTTTTAAATGTTTGTGCAAGATCTTTTATCATTCCTGGAATAATTTCTAATTGATAAGATATTTTATTAGATGCTAAGATATGCCCATTTCGATCATAAATTAATCCGCGACTGGGTGGTATCGGTATTGTTTTAATATAGTTTTTGTTTGATTGATTAGTATACTTGTTAAAATGAATAATTTGGAGATAAAATAGGTTTATAATTAAAATACTGGTTAATAGTACAATGATGATACTCGTCGTAAATATACGTTTTGTGAATAATAAAGATTCGGCAAAGTAGTCTCGAAAAAGATAGAAAGATTTTTTTTTCATTTAATGAAGCTACAATCGCATTATATTGAATTGGATGGATTAAGTTAGTTTTGTTGTCATTCAATAATAATTAAATTAAAATATATTACTAATTCCATAGTTTTTCTAGTTCGTAAAGTTTTCTTGTTTGTTTTTCCATAATGTGAAGTATGATGTCTCCTAAATCAATTATAACCCACTCTCCTGTATTTTCTCCTGCAATACATAAAATTTTTACACCTAAAACATTTGATTTTTTTGTTATGTAATTAGCGATAGCTATTGTATGTCTAGCAGATATTCCGGTACATATAATTAAGTAATCCGTTATATTAGATTTATTTATGACATTTATAGTTATAATATTTTCCCCTTTTAAATTATCAATAATATCAATTATTAAATTTTTTATTTTTATAGTAGATTTAGGTGATGTATTTTGTAATTGTGTTTTAATCATTTTTATTTTAAATAAGTTGAGGTTTTATGTTAAGACAATAATCTTTTTGGGAAAAGATTATTTAAGATAAATGTTTATATTATTAAAAATTTTTATTTATAATCTTTTTATTTTTATATAAAGTCAACTATATACAAGTTTTAAATTAGAAGAATGTTTCTATTTATCAATATATATGGTAATTTTAAAAATTAGTTTTGATATATTTGTTTAATACGAGTTTAATTAAAGAAGTTACTTTACTTTGCGATTTATTAGTATTAAAGATCGTTTTTTATGATTTAGATCAATTTTGAAAACAATATAATATTATAGTATTAATTATATTACATAAAACATATTTAAAATATTCTTATATTTTAATAATTTATTATATTTCAAATAAAATATGTAGTAAATCATAATTATAAAAATTTAATTTTTTAATTTTTAGTAAATTTTGCACTAAATATTTATTTATTTTAAGTAAAGGTTTTAATAGATGTATTTGATATTAGTCATTAATGATAATTATTTACATACATAATAATGTAGTTAAAATTTCCAGTTTGTTCCAAGTATCGTAACAAATTTCGTTTTTTTTTAATCTTAATTCTAATTGAATCATGATGTTTATAGATGCATTTAATTGGTATTGATTAAGTCGTTTAAACGCTTTTGTTAATAAAAATTGGCGTTTAGTTTTGTATATTTTATATTCATTTAATAAAATATTAGGTGTCACTTCTCGTTTGTTTTGTCGTTTTAATCTTATTAAGAAGATGACTTCTTGTTGAATTTTGCGCAACAGAATTATAGGATCCGCGTCTTCTAATTTTAATTTTTGTAGAATATAGCAGGCTAATTGGTATTTACCAGATAAAACACTGCTAATCCAATGTGACGGGGTAAAATTTATATTTTCATTGATTATATTCTGTATTTTAATTAACGAAACTTTTTTTTTATCATATATGAAGCATAAATTTTCTAATATTTTCATTAAATCAAATAGATTATTTTTGTAGTATTTACAGAGTAAATGATAGCCAGCTTGTTCTAATGAAAGATCCATTTTTTTTGTTTTGTTCAATATCCAATTTAGTAAATGATTGTTTTTAGGTGCATTACAATTAATTAAAATTGATTTTTTATGAATTATTTTAAACCACATGTATTTTTTTATATTTTCATTTAATTGATTAATATGAATAATAAACAGTAAATCATTATTAATGAATGAGATTAAATAAGATAAATTTTTGTCAATAATTTTGTTGTAATAATTATGTGTCAAAGTGAAAAACAATATTTTCCGACAAGAAAATAAATTTAAAGTTTTACATATATTAATTATATGATCCCAATCAGTATGTTCATTTAAAATAAAATTATAATTTTCTCTAAAATTATAATTTTTTGCTGTTTTAAAAATTTTCTTTTTGGTTTCCTGTAATAAATAAAGGTCATTACCATATAGGATATATGGTATATTAATTTTATTTATTAGCTTCGTATCTAATTCTTCTGGATATAAATAAATCATAATTATATTTATGAATATGCTTGATTGTATTAATTATTTGTACTACAAGTTATCTTTATTTATTATTTGTTATATAAAATACATAAAATCATTTATGTATTAATTTTTGTATGGTTTGTTGGTATATTTTCGTAAAGTACCAACTTCTAAGTTTTCTGATAATGAAGTGAATAAATTTTAAAGAATGATCTGTAAACTTTAATGTTGACAGAGTAAAATTTTCTTGAATTATTGATATTTTATTTACATTTTTAATATTAGTTGAGATTTTACTAATATATTTTTTTGAAAAGTAGTAGTTTTCTTTTTTCTTTGGCATTCAGACATATTAGCAATATAAATGGATATTATTGAAATCCGACTTTGTTTTTATTATTTTGATTAATAAATTGTAAGTAGTTTGGATTATAGGAAATTAAATTTTTAAAATTGATAGCATAGCATAATTTCATACATGTTCGATTGAATCCTACAATTAACAAAAACATCTATTGTCAGCACAAACATTAATTTTTGAATATTTTACAATAACATATCATTTATTTTTGAATTATGTTTAATAATTTATTTTTGATAAAGATTTTTCCATATGGTCTATTTTTTTTTAAAAATCTTTTTATTGAAGTATTTTGTAAAGTATATTTGCATACAGTAACCTCATCAGAATTAATTGGCATTGTTATAGTACAATAAAATTTACCATTAAATTGAATAATTATTTTTTTTTCATTCTCTGCTATTGCTCGTAAATCTACATTTGGCCATGGAACATAATCAATGTCTTCTTTATTACCTAAAACTTTCCAAAGGACAAAAGCGATATGTGGAGTAAACGGATAAATTAAACGTATTATTACGTTTAATGCTTCTTGCATTAAAGCACAGTCTTGTTTATTGTCTTTTGGAGCCTTAATTAATTGATTTACAAATTCCATAATAGAAGAAATAGCTGTATTAAACATTTGACGATTTTCAATATCATGAGTAACTTTAGCAATAGTTTTATGTAATTCTTGTCTTAAGTTTGTTTGTTTTTTATTTAAATTATTTATATCTAACAGTAATATAGAATTATGTTGAATATGATCATGCGTTAGTTTCCAAATACGGTTTAAAAAACGCTTGGCTCCTTTTATTCCTGCTTCTTTCCATTCAAATGGCATTTCTGGAGGTGCTGCAAACATTACAAATAAACGTACGGTATCAGCACCATATTTTTCAACTATCATTTGAGGATCTACGCCGTTGTTTTTTGATTTAGACATTTTAAGCATACCAGCGTAAATTAGTTCGTGTCCTTTTTTATCTACGGCTCTAACAATTTTCCCCTTCTTATATTTTATACTAACATTTTTTGGATTAACCCAAATGCGTTCTTTATTTTCTGATACATAATAAAAAGCATCATTTAATACCATACCTTGACATAATAATTTTTTAGCAGGTTCATCTGAATTCACTAAGTTTAGATCTCTCATTAATTTATGAAAAAACCTAAAATACATTAAATGCATTACAGCATGTTCAATACCACCAACATATTGATCAATTGGCAACCAGTAATTGGCTGCATTAGGATTTAACATTCCTTTATCGTAATTAGGGCATGTATGTCTTGCATAATACCAAGATGATTCTATAAATGTATCAAATGTATCTGTTTCACGAATGGCTAGATCTCCATTATAGATAATATTTTTCCATGGATTATTATTGATCAATGGATTTTTAAAATTATCTTCTATATTAATATCTTCAGGTAAGATAACCGGTAATTGCTTCATTGCAACTGGAATAACGTCATTATTTTTTAATGTTATCATTGGAATAGGCACTCCCCAATAACGTTGGCGAGAGATACACCAATCACGTAAGCGATATTTTATTTTTCGTGTTATTATACCCAGGTTTATTAATTTTTTAGTAAGCTTGTCCAGTATTGTTGGATCACTTAATTGTTTATGTTCTTTGTATTCTTCAATATTATTTGAATTAATTGAATTTATTGTAATTGAATCGTTGTTCTTTATTGGATGAGTAGTTATCGGTAAATTATATTTAGTTGCAAAAGCCCAATCTTTTTTATTACTTATTGGTGTTCCCAAAGCAATATCTGTTAAATTATTGTTGATAAATAAAAAATTTGTTATCCATATAGGTAATTCTTGATTAGTTACAGGATGAATAGCATTAAAATTACTATATACACCTTGTTTTTCCATATTTGTAATATCTACTTCAGATAATTTTACAGAATGATACTTTTGAATAAAACTAGTTAATTTTGGGTTACTATTAATTAATTTTAATGTAAAAGGATGATTAATAGATACTGTGATATAAGTTGCTTCCATTAATTTTTTAATGTTGGTAGCATAAACTTTTAAAAATTGATTATTATTCGATATTTTAAAGATAATTTCAAATCCTTCTGAACGTCCTATCCAGTTTTTTTGCATATCTTTAATTTTTATTGGCCAGTCTTTTAATTTATTTAAATCATGTAATAATTGTTCAGAATAATTAGTAATTTTTATGAACCACTGAGGAATATTTTTATGTTCTATTTTTGAATTACAGCGCCAACAACAACCGTCAACGACTTGTTCATTAGCTAGTACCGTTTGATCTTGCGGACACCAATTTATTGTTGAATTTTTTTTATAAACCAATCCTTTTTGGTATAAGGTATTAAAGAACCATTGTTCCCAACGGTAATATTCTGGCTTACAAGTAGTGATCTCTCTACTCCAATCATAACTGAAACCTAACATTTTTAATTGTTTTTTCATATAATTAATATTTGAGTATGTCCATGCTGCTGGTGATTTTTTATTTTTGTTTGCAGCTTGTTCTGCTGGTAAACCAAAAGCATCCCAACCTATTGGATATAGTACGTTTTTACCTAACATACGTTGATATCGAGAAATAACATCTCCAATTGTATAATTTCTAACATGGCCAATATGTAATTTTCCAGAAGGATATGGTAACATTGATAAGCAATAAAATTTCTTTTTATCAACTCTTTCTTTAACTTGAAAGATTTTGTTCTCTTCCCAATATTTTTGAATTTTAGTTTCTATTTCTTTTGGAGAATAAAATTCTTGCATATACATAAATTATTTTAAATTAAATACATTGTTATTATTTTATGATGGTGTATAAAATTTTTTTCTATCATGTGATAATCATTCTTTAAAGATTTCTAATATTTCCCAACAAATATCATTTTTTTACATATATCTCTTTGATATGCTTATTTTGCCTATTATATTGTTATATAATAAAATTTCATAAGTTCATTTCATTATAATATATTTTGTTCAAATGAAAATTAAAATAAATTAAACTATGATTATGATTTTTTTACTTTTTTAAAATTACATTTTATAAATCCTATAAATAAATTTATAATCCAAAATGGATAATATCCCCATTTGGCGTAAGGAGTAGCTCCATTGGTAGACGCGACATTCATATTTAATACTTGACAAGTAGATGTAGGTAGTTGTTTTTGCAGCGTACCATCTGCGTTAATGATGGCTGTAATACCATTATTTGTACAATGTAGTAAAGGTCTACCTAGTTCAAGAGCACGCATACGTGTCATTTGAAAATGTTGCCATGGTTCAATTGAATTACCGAACCAACTATTATTGGAAATAGTCAGTATAAAATCTGTATCCTGAGTAAAATTATCCCAAATTTGTTCACCAATTATTATTTCATAACAAACAGCACTAGTGAATTTTATTCCTTGTATTTTTAAAGGTGGTTGTAAATATTTACCTGATTGTAAATAAAAATTTGGCAATGATAATTTTAAAAATGATACTAATGTTTGTAATAATGATGGGAAAAAAATTTTTTCTCCTAATAGCACCAAATGATGTTTATCATAACGATTTTTATTGTAATTTGTGTCAGGTATAGTATTACCAATTACAATGATGCTATTATAGTATGTATTATGTAATATCTTATCTGCACCGATAATACCAGTAATTAAATTTCTGTGGTATTTTTTTAGTTTTTGGTCTAATTTAAGCAGAAATAACTCTTGATTTTTTTCTATATCTGGTATAGCCGTTTCAGGCCAGATTATTATTTTTGCTGTGTTTATGAAAGGTAAGCTTTTTTCTAAATAAACATTTAATATTTCGTTTATTCTTTCAGAATCCCATTTGATCATTTGATCAATATTACCTTGAACTAGAGCGATATTAATTACGCGCTCTACACTTATTTGATACCATTTAATTAAACTTAAAGTCCATGAAATTAACATTATTATAATGATTGATAATAGAGATGGATAATGTTTCTTTATTATAGAGAATGTTAAAAGTCCACTTATAGTTACGACTATAAAAGTAATAGCTCTTACTCCAAAAATTGGAGCTAATCCATTTAATGGACTATCAATTTGACTGTACCCGAATTGTAACCAAGGAAAACCAGTGAATATATATCCTCTTAAAAATTCAGTTATTGACCATAGTACAGGAGCTCCAATAATTAACCTCCACAAATTAGTATTTGGCCATATTAGTACTAATGATGCAGAAAATAATGCTGGATAAAATGCTAGGTAAATTATAAATACACTTGTTATTGTGAAACTTACAAGCGTGGATATCTCATTAAATTTAGTAATACCAATATGTACCCAGTGTATACCATAACCAAAAAAGCCAATTCCCCATATAAATCCTTGCAGCGCAGCTTGTTTTATGTTTTTGTTTAGAGTTAGCATCAATAAACCAGTACATGAAAAAAAAGCAAGTAGCCAAAGGTTGTATGGAGAAAATGCAAACACTCCAGATATACCAGTTATTAAAGATAGTAAAAGATGCGTTTTTAATAAAATGTTTTTTTTGTGATTATTTTTCATTTTATATTCAAGATTTATTTTTTATTCATAAAGTGTTTGGAGTATATACAAGTAGTTGCGTAATACAACGACTGTCAGTTGCAGATACCTTAAAAATATAACCTTCAATATCAATTGATTCATGAATTTTTGGTAGATGTCCGAAAGATTGCATGACTAAACCACCAATTGTGTCAAATTCTTCATTACTGAAGTGAGCGCTAAATGTTTTATTAAATTTTTTTATTGATGTTAATGCGTGTACGACAAAAGTACGTTTGTTTATTTGACGAATATTATGATCATTGTCTTCATCATATTCATCTTCTATTTTCCCTACTATAAGTTCAAGTATATCTTCAATGGTTATAAGTCCAGACATATCGCCAAATTCGTCAATTACGATAGACATATGATAATGTTGAGAACGAAATTCTTTTAGCATTTTATCTACACGTTTGTTTTCTGGAGCGACTTTTGCTGGACGTAATATTGCTTCAAGATTAAAATTTTTATTATTTTTAACTAAAAAAGGTAGTAAATCTTTGACTATTAATACACCCACTACTTGATCCTTATTTTCGCTAACAACTGGGAAACGAGAATGGGCAGATTTGACAATTATATCAAAATTCTTTTCTAATGGTTCAAAATTATTTAAAGTTATGATTTGAGATCTTGGGATCATTATATCACGTATCTTTTTATTAGGAATATTTACTACACCTTCTAACATTTTATGTGTATCAGTAGAAATTAATGAGTTTCGTTCATAGTTTTTAATAATTTTTAATAAGTTGTTGTGATTTTTAGGTTCATTATGAAATAACTGATTCAAAATTATAGCTAAAAAGTTTTTTTTATTCTGAACGTTATTATTTTCCTGTGAATAATTGTTGTTCATATTATTTAATTATCAATCTAATTTTCATGAATGGAAGATAGGTTTTGTTTATAACTCATCGGGGTTGTGATAACCTAAATTTCTCATAATTTTCATTTCCATCATTTTCATATCTTTGAATCCTTCATTTGAAATATGGTTGTAACCTAATAAATGTAATGTACCATGAATAACTACATGAGCCCAATGTCGTTTAGGGTTTTTATTTTGTTTTTGTGCTTCATCTTTTATTACTTGAGGACATATGACTAGATCGCCAAGTATTGGTATATTTATTCCTTTTGGAGAGATAAATGGAAAAGATAAAACGTTAGTAGGATAATTTTTATTACGATAACGCATATTTAAAGTACGACTTTCTGTTTTATTAACTAACCGGATGGTTACTTCCATTATTTTATTAGAAATAGGAAACGTTGTTTCTAACCAGTGTATGAAAGTTAATTTATCAGGTAATTTACGCGATTTACTGCAAGCTAATTGTAAATTAAGAAGAACTTTCCTCATTTTATTTTACTTTTCAAGATATTGATTTTTTAATCATGCATATATTATATCATTTTATTATTTAAAATAACTATTCACTTTGATTTTAAGTAATGTATTTTTTCTGTTTCTTCATAGGCATTAATTATTTTGGTAACTATTGGATGACGTATTGCATCTGTACTATGAAAGATATTAAAACTAATCTCTTTGATATCTGATAGTATTTTAATAGCATGATATAATCCTGATTGTTTATTTTTAGGTAAATCAATTTGAGTAATATCTCCGGTAATGATAGCTTTAGAATTCAAACCTAATCTTGTTAAAAACATTTTCATTTGTGAAATTGTTGTATTTTGCCCTTCATCAAGTAAAATAAAAGTGTTATCTAAAGTTCTTCCTCGCATATAAGCTAATGGAGCTATTTCGATAATATTATGTGCTATTAATCTATCAACTTCTTTATTACCTATTATTTTGAATAGCGCATCGTATAATGGGCGTAAATAGGGATTTATTTTTTCCTGCAAATCACCTGGTAGAAACCCTAATTTTTCACCAACTTCTACAGCTGGTCTTGTTAATAAGATTTTATGAATCTTTTGGTTTTCTAAAGCTTCTATTGCTGCTGCTACAGCCAGATAAGTTTTCCCGGTTCCAGCTGGTCCAATACCAAATATGACATCATGATTAAAAATCTGAAAAATATATTTTTTTTGATTTATTGTTCTAGGTTTAATGACATGATTTTTTACATGTATATCAAACATTTTGTTATGATTTGTTAGGGATGATTTATTTTTTTTTAATCTTTTATTTTCTATTATAGCTAAATGTATTTGTTCTGACCCAATCTCTTTATTGCTTCCGTATAATGAAATGGTATCTGAATATAAATATTGTAATACAGTGATTGCAATATTAACAGACGTATAATTTCCTATAATTTGAAAAATATTATTATATCGATGAATGTTTATGCCCAATAAACGCTCTATTTCTTTAATATTGCAATCTAATGGCCCACACAAGTAAATTAATCGATTGTTATCTTCTGGTTCAAGGATGATTTTTTTACTATTTATATTAGAGTTTTTCATGTTTTCTTTTTATGGAATAAAAAAATTAATTTTAAGATTTCTGTTATGTTAGAATTAATGATGTTTATTGTTATAATTAATTTTTTTTATAACTAACTATAGTTGCCTGTATTTATTTGTTTTGAATATAATACAAATTTTTTTTTTGGTATTTAGTAATGTACGACATCTATTAGTTTTAAAGCAACAAATTGATTATTAATATAGATTAATTGTGTATTTTATGAACAAATTTAAATCTTTTTACGATATTATAATATCGGGTGGTGGGGTAATTGGCAGTAGTTTAGCGCTATGTCTTGTTCAGGCTGGATTTAGAGTAATTTTAATTGAAAAAAAATTTCAAAATTTTCAGATACCTGATAAAAATAAATTAGATTTTAGGGCGCTAGCTATCAATTATTCTTCTATAAATTTTTTGGCTAAAATTAGAGTATGGCAAAGTATTAATGTATCTTATTGCGTACCATATGAACAACTAGAAACTTGGGAAAATTATTCATCAAAAGTAATATTTAATTCTAGATCTATCAATATACCGGAAATGGGTTATATTATAGAATATAAGTATTTACAAAGTACAATCTGGCAAAATTTTAATAGATATAGCCTTCTTAAATTATATTATCCTGCTACCATTTTTTCTATAGAATATTATGGTAATTATTGGCGATTAAGGCTGAATGATGGCAGTTTGGTGTTTGGTCATCTGTTAGTGGGTGCTGATGGTATTAATTCTATTATTCGAAGATTATCAGGTATTTCTGTTAGTGGTTGGAAATATAGGCAATCTTGCATGTTACTAAATGCAAAAGTAGAAAAATGTCAATCCAATACTATTTGGCAAATTTTTACTCCTTCAGGTCCAAAAGGATGTTTACCTTTGCGCAATAATCGGGTATCTTTAATGTGGTATGATAATAATTTTCGTATTTATCAATTTCAAAAATTGTCATTGTTATCTTTAGAAAAAGAAATACAAGGTTTTTTTATAAAAAAATTAGGAAAAATAAGATTACATGATGTGAAATTTTTTCCATTGTTATCTCATCATGCCCATAGCTACATATGCCCAGGATTAGCATTAGTTGGTGATGCAGCGCATTGTATACATCCTTTAGCAGGACAAGGAGTAAATCTTGGTTTTCGCGATATTGAATCATTAGCAAAGATATTAATTGATTCCAGATGTAAAAGAGAACTTTGGTACAACATAGAAGTGTTGTTATCTTACCAACAAAATCGTAGATGCGATAATTTTTTAATGCAATTTAGTGTCAATTTGTTTTATCTTATTTTTAGTAACGAAAATTATTTTTTGAAAATTATGAGAAATTTTGGTTTTTCCTTTTTGAATAATTTACCTTTTTTAAAGAAAAAAATTTTAAAATATGCTTTAGGTATTTTTAATTAAATAGCATCAGCAAATCTAATTTTATTAAAATGTTTATTTTAATTTTTATATAATGTTTAAATTATATATCTATGTACTTAAAATATATTTTTCTTAATAATTCAAACAATGATATTTTAGCAATTTAATTTTATATGCTGAATGGTAATGAATTCAAAATATACTTAAGTATTAATATTATATTTTAAACGTTTGTTTTTTTGATTTTTATATGAAATAGAATAGGGTGTTGGTAATTTTCAATTTTTTATTCAATAATTAGAATTTCTGTACGGTACAATTGGAATTACAGCAACAATAACGTTCTTTTAATTAAAGATATATGTCTGTTGTTAATAATTTATAAAATTTGGCTAGTTCTACGGTGTTTATATTACGTAAATGATAACTGGGGTATCAGGATTCGAACCTGAGAATGGTGGGATCAAAACCCACTGCCTTAAACCTCTTGGCTATACCCCAAGTTTTTGTGATTTCATGGAATTTGTTTAACTAAAATACGGGAGGCGGGAGTTGAACCCGCATACTTCTAAAATATTAGATCCTAAGTCTAACGCGTCTACCCATTTCGCCACTCCCGCATGAAAAACATTTTCTTTTCTAAATTAGATAAATCATAGAAACTTATATTTAATTGAGATTTAAAAGTAGCTACGACAGGATTCGAACCAGTGACCTCAGCATTATGAGTGCTGTGCTCTAACCAACTGAGCTACGTAGCCAAAATTCCACATTATTTGTTTTAATTTTACTTCATGTAATTTTCAATTTCTATCTAATTTACTTTTAGCTTATTATATTATTTAACATTATCACAATTAATTGAAAAATTAAATTGATTTAGAATAGTCAATCTTCTAATTTGTGATTTAATAATTGGGAGAAATTTTAGTTGTAGATTTTAAAGATAATATTTTAAATAATTTTTTTATTTTATTATTTAACATTAATGATTTAAATTTTTGTTAAATATTTATTAATTTAAATGTTGTTATAAGATTTATAGCTTCTATTTTTAGTTAACTTTATAGTATATTTATGAAGTTTTAAAACGACTCTTATTAATTACAGCAATGTTTAATCTTACTAAAATTTCATGTCATTATTAAATTAATATAAATACAAAATTCATTATATTTAAACTTCTTTACCATTTACAATTGTTTTTATTATTTGGTAATCATCGGTAAAAACAGTTAAATTTGCTATTTTATTTATATTTAAACTTCCAAGATAATAATCTACTCCTATAGCTTGAGCTGGATATAAAGTAGCCATTCGTATTGCTTCATCTAATTTAATGTTTGTATTTTCAACAATATTTTTTATTGCTTTAATCATAGTAAGTGATGACCCACTTAGAATGCCATTATCATCTTTACACAAGCCATTACGATGATGTATAACTTTATTAGAAAAAATAAATTTGTTAAGTTTATCAGTTCCTGCGGGTGCAGTGGCATCAGTTATTAATATTAAACGTTTATCTTTAATGCGTTTTGCATTGCGTATATTTGCCCAATCCACATGTAAACCATCAGCAATGATGCTAGAATAAATTTCTGAAATATCAAAAACAGCACCTATTACTCCTGGTTCTCTAGCAATTAATGGAGGCATTGCATTAAATAGATGAGTTGCGAGACTTATCCCAGAATCAAATGCATTTTTAATTTGTGCATATGTTCCGTTAGAGTGACCAACAGAAACATTAATACCAGATTTATGTAGACGATAAATAACAGATTTTTTTACTTGCTCTGGGGCTAAAGTTATTTTTCTAATTACGTCGCTATTATCACATAAAAAAGCAATCATTTCTTCCGTGGGAGAACGAATAAAAAATGAATTGTGAATTCCTTTTTTCTTTAGATTTATGTATGGTCCTTCCAAATGTAATCCTAAAGCTTGATTTTGATTGTTTTCTAAAAAAACACGCATTATTTTAACGGCTTTTTTCATCAAAAAATCATTACTGGTAATAAGCGTAGGTAGAAAACTTGTACATCCAAACTTTTGATTGGTGATTTGCATAATTTTTAAATTTTTTATAGAAATATTATTAACTTCATCATTAAATTGTACTCCACCGCATCCGTTTAATTGTAAATCTATAAAGCCAGGTGCTAGTATATTATCATGTAGATCATATTTAGTAATTTGACTGGAAAGATTTTGTACAGGACATATATCTTTAATTTTATTACCTGATATTACTAGTGCATGCTTTTTAAGTACCTTTTTTTCAGTATAAATTCGACTATTAATTAAAGCGTACATATTTAGTTAGCATTCAAATTATTGCAATTACTATAACTATTATTTATTTCCAATTTTTGGAAATATCTTACAGTTTTCATTTTTAATTCCATTGTGGATTCTTCATCACATACTATAATTACTTTTGGATGCAATTGAAGACAACTAATAGTCCACATATGATTAATATTTCCTTCTATTGCCGCTCGGACTGCTAACGCTTTATTTTTTCCTGTTGCTAAAATTAGAATCTCTTGAGCATCCAGTAATGTGCCTATACCAATTGTTAAAGCCAAAGTTGGCACATGATCAATTTTATTATTGAAAAATCGTGAATTAGCATAACGAGTTTCTTCTGTCAATGTTTTTACTCGTGTGCGAGAAGATAGTGAGGATCCTGGTTCATTAAAAGCAATATGTCCATCTTCACCTACTCCTCCTATAAATAAATTTACTTTACCATATGACTTAATTTTATTTTCATATCTTTGACATTCAATTTTAAAATTGGATGCATTTCCATTTAAAAGATTGATGTTTTCTTTAGGAATATCAATATAATTAAAAAAGTTTTTATGTATAAAAGAATGATAACTTTTGGGATGTTCGGCTGATAACCCAATATATTCATCCATGTTAAAAGTGATTACATTCTTGAAAGTGAGACGTCCTTCATTATATTTTATAATTAAATTTTTATAAGTTTCTAAAGGAGTGCTACCAGTTGGTAACCCTAATATAAATGGTTTTTGAGCGGTAGGATGGAAATTATTTATTCTATTCATTATATAGGCGGCAGCCCATTTACTAACTTGGGATGCAGTTTGTAAAAAAATCGGCCTCATTTAAATAGTTCCAAAAATAAGTATGTATGTGTATGTAAATAGAGAAAGTATTTTACAATTAGAATTTTTCGATTTAGTACCTTTGAGAACAAATATGTTAAAATATTTTATATAGTTTTACAATTCGTTTATTAAAATTTCATTGCGACAATATGATTACTAATTATTTATTTTGTGAAACTATAAAACAATTTTTAACTTTAGACTTTAGTACATTAAAGTACAGAAAACTTGTTTAAGTTAAAATATTTCATCTTTGATGATAGTGAATCATTACCAAATTTTGTATTTTACTTGAGTTACTTCGAATCTATTTTAAATTATAACGTGTTTTATAGCAATGTTTATAACTTAATTAAATTTTATATTTTAAACGTTTTAAATATTAGAATGTTTCGTAATTTAAAAAGTACTATTTAAAACACATATAGACACATATACTACTTCATAATTTGTTTAGTTTAAATTAAAAACTTAGTTTTCCATAATCTGGTAAACACTTGTAGTGGAGATTTTATTTTATGAATAAATTTAATCAAAAAAAAAATAATTTTATTAATCGAATTATTGATAAAGATTTAGCTAGCGGTAAATGCAAATCAATACATACAAGATTTCCTCCGGAACCTAATGGTTATTTACATATTGGACATGCCAAATCTATATGTTTAAATTTTGGTATTGCACAGGCTTATAAAGGTAAATGTAATTTACGTTTTGATGATACAAATCCAGCAAAAGAAGAAAAAAAATTCGTAGATGCTATTAAGTATGATGTCAAATGGTTGGGTTTTAAATGGGATAATGTACATTACGCTTCAGATTATTCTGAAAAATTATACAATTATGCTATAGAATTAATAAATAAAGGTTTAGCTTATGTAGATGAATTACCTTTGGATAAAATGCGTGAATATCGTGGGACCTTAGTATCTCCAGGAAAGGATAGCCCTTATCGCTCTAGGCATATTAAGGAAAATCTTTTTTTATTTTCAAAAATGAGAAATGGAGATTTTGCTGAAGGCAGTATTTGTTTGCGCGCTAAAATTGATATGTCTTCTCCTTTTATGGTTATGCGCGATCCTGTTCTATATAGAGTGAAATTTATTAATCATTACCGCATAGGTAATAGATGGTGCATACATCCTACATATGATTTTACTCACTGTATTTCTGATGCATTAGAAGGTATTACGCATTCATTATGTACTTTAGAATTTCAAGATAATCGTAGATTATATGATTGGATTTTAAATAATATCAGTATTAAAAATAGACCACGTCAATATGAATTTTCACGTCTTAATTTGGAATATGTTGTAATGTCTAAGCGTAAACTTGGATTACTAGTATCTTTAAATTTAGTAGAAGGATGGGATGATCCTCGTATGCCAACTATTTCAGGTTTACGTAGAAGAGGTTACACTCCTAAATCTATTCGCGAATTTTGTTGTAGTGTCGGTATTACTAAACAAGAAAATTGCATAGAAATGGGGGCCTTGGAATCTTGTATTAGAAGGGATCTTAATGAACGTGCTCCACGTATTATGGCTGTTTTAAACCCCATAAAAGTGATTATTAATAATTTACCTGAAGGATATGAAGAAAACATTACTATGTTAAATCATCCTTTTAACTTACATATGGGAACTCGCCAAGTTGTTTTTAGTAAAGAAATATTTATTGACCGTAATGATTTTTTTGAAAAAACAGTTGATGATAAAAAAATTAAAAAATTGATGTTAGGCAAAAAGGTTCGTTTACGTAATGCTTATGTTATTCAAGCTGAAAGTATAAAAAAAAATGAACATGGAGTAATTGATACAATTTATTGTACTTATGATCCACAAACATTAAATCAGCATCCATTAGATAAATGCAAAGTTAAAGGAATTATTCATTGGGTTTCCGCCATTAAAAATATAGCTGCGGAATTTTATCTATATGATTATTTATTTACAACAAATTATCCCTTTTCAGAAGATTTTTTGTCATACATAAATCCACAATCTTTAACTGTGTGTCATGGTTTTGTGGAAAGAAATATTCTGTATGCTGAAAATAAGAAACATTATCAATTTGAACGTGAAGGATATTTCTGTATTGATAGTTATCATTTTAGTAAATATAAGTTTGTATTTAATAGAACTGTAAAATTAAGAGGTGTTCATTATAAAAATAAGAAAACGCAAGATGCAAACAATCTACATGGCGCAACGGATAAATTAATGAAATCATAACTCATTCTATAAACTTTATGGTAGATCGTCGAATTATTACGCCTTTTAAATTATTAAAACATTTGTACAATCTACGAGTTACAGATTGATAAATATGAATTTACTTTTATTTCAAATTAACTTCATTTTTTATCTGTTTAACCCAATTTTTAATACGTATTGGAGTCATTTCTGGTTGTCTGTCTTCATCTATAGCTAAGCCAATAAAATAATCCTTTTCGATTATGCTTTTAGAAGATGTAAAATGATACCCAGTTTTGGGCCATTTTCCAATTAAAGTAGCTCCATTTTTTTCTATAATTTCTCTCAATATATTCATAGCATCACAAAAATATTCAGCATAATCTTCTTGATCACCACAACCAAAAATTGCTACTTTTTTTTCAGAAAAATCAATTGTTTTTAAAATTGGCAAAAAGTCTTCCCAGTCACATTGAGGTTCTCCATAATACCAGGTAGGAATCCCAAGCAATAAGTTATCATATCTTTCGAAATCTTCCTTAGTACTTATCGCAACATCAAACATATCTGCAACATTCATACCAAATTGATTTCTTATCATTTTTGCAATTTTTTCTGTATTGCCTGTATCACTACTGAAAAAAATCCCTATTTTAGCTGTCATGACATAATGCTCCTACAATTTTAGCTATGATGATAATTTTACCCAAATCTTCATAATGAATATATTATCTGAATATTGATATTGTAAGTCAAGGTCAGATTTTCTCTTTTCATAGAATTTGTTTTCTATTTTGATTAGTGTGCTTATTGTTTTATTTGTTGATTTATGAGTTAACTATAGTTAGGATTAGTCCAGAGAAAGGTGTTGATTTTTTTCAATACGGCTTCTGGTTTTTCGTAATGTAACCAATGTCCGGATTTAGGTATTTTTTCTATTTTTGCTTGAGGAAATTGTCGAAAAATGCTGACGTAATATTCTGTACTTAAATACGAAGAAAGTTCTCCCTTAATGAATAGAATATCTCCTGGCCAAGGATGACTTTCTTCCCAATCGTTAAGAATGTTGTAATAATTTTTAATAATAGGAATATTAAACAACCATTTTCCTTCATGGAAAGATTTTAATAAAAACAAAATCACTTTATCATCAGAAAGGTATTTCTTCATTTTTTGGAAAGCTTCTTTTCTTGTTATAATACCTTTTTTATTTACATTGTCTATAGCAGCAAACACGGGATTTTTATTACGTACAGTGTAGCTAACTGGTGCCATATCAAGAATTACTACTTTTATGATGCGTTTTGGTATTAATTTACATAAAAACATAGCTACTTTACCACCTATTGAATGTCCAATAATAATACATTGATTTATTTTAAGGTTATTTAGTAAAAGTATAATATCGAGCGCCATTTCTAAATAACTCATAGTATTTGCATGTGGTGATTTACCATGATTGCGCAAGTCTAATTGTAAAATTTTATAATATATTTTAAGGTTTTTTGCTAACATTCCAAGATTGTTTAGATCTCCAAATAAACCATGAATTAATAATATTGTGAAAGAAGATAATGGATTTCTGCTATTGTTTTCTTTTATTCTATAATTTAATTTCATGACTTTTGAACGAATATTTAAGATTATTGTTTCTATGTGTAGCAACAGTTTATTTTATTATAATTTAGTAAAAACTTTGTATAAAATGAATTGATTAACTGTTATGAAAGACAAAAATGTTTGTTGCATGTATCTAACTAATATTAGCTATTTAATATCATACAGTATCACAAATTATATCTTGATGCGCAGGATGGTACTTAAATAGTTAGGTTTGAAATTCTAATTATTTAGTGTGTTTAAAATTGTGTTTTCAGTAAGTGTTTTACTTCAGCCCTTAGTTAAGAGACATGTTAGATATAAGAATTAGTAGGGTTGTAATCAGTTTGTATTATGTAAAAAAGACGTTTATGTTATTCCTTAACCTGTCTCTATTTCTGTTATAAAATAAACGTAGTAGTATTGGAGTTATGTGCAAGATGATAATGTTACTTCTGATTTCAGTGGATATTACATATATTATCTTGAACCACTATATACTTCATGTCAATGTATCATGGTTCGTGGTATCATTATCTCCTTTATTTCATGATCTTCTCGAAAATAAAGAATATTAAGTGCAATTGTTGTGACAAGTAATAGGTTATGTTGAATAAAACCTGTTGTAGTGTATTATATATATTAAAATTTTTGAGCAAAAGTATGTTAAAATTTAACTAAAATTATTGAATTAGTAATCTAAAATAACTATCATGAAATTAGGTGATTCACCGTAAGGACTAAACAATTATATACTGAAAAAGAAATTATTTAATTTTATAGTTTAAATCTAGTGATATATTGGTAAAATTCTAGCGCTTGCTACAACAATTAATAGGATTCTCAATAATTAGAAATAGGAAGTAATACAAGTAAGAAGATTTGCATTAGCTACTAAATAATTGTTTAATAGTCTGTTAGAATTATGAGTTAGATACAAATGTGTGATTGTTATTTTTTAATTTTTAGCTATTTTCACATTTATCAGTAAATGTAATTTTCGTTGTGAATTTAGAAGTAGTATAAATTATTGCAATTAACTAGTAAAGACAGTAAAGATTATCATGAGTCATTACCCACTCAATAAATTTATATTTTAGGTTATAATCTTACTAAAGTATTAATTGATGTGCATTCAAGGAAATCTTTTATTGAATATCTATAGCCTAAATAGATATTATAGTTTCTATGGGTGGGGATTTTGTTATTTAAAAATGATTGTAATAAATTCCAATCATGTTATAAATCGTATAAATTGCTTAATGGTTGTCTATAGTGAAATTTTATATGGATAGAAAATTCATAAAATATATTTTAAAAATTTTTTAAAATCTTTAAAATTCTGAATACTTTTGTGAAAGTGATTAAAGTATGTTATTTTTGTAAAATTAAGAGTTGCAAATAATCTCTATCATAAATGTAATTCATTGAACTTTAGTGAGGAAAGATTCTATCTTATTGTTGTTTGTTCGGTTTTGTTAGTTATTTCCGGTAATTAAAATTATTTGTTGAGCTAACAAATATTTACAACGTTCTGATTTTATGTATCATAAATATTTTAGATATGTTAGCATCTAATAATTTTGCTAATCGTATCTGTTATCGATTGATTTGCTATCCTTAACTTAAAAATGAATAGATCAACGAAAAGACAGAGACCTATTAATTTAAATTTGAGAACAATGCATTTTCCTTTGAGTGCAATAGTATCAATTCTTCATAGAATTTCAGGTGTAATTATATTTGCAGGAACTAGTATATTATTATGGATGCTCAAGTTGTCTACTACTTCTCCAGAAGGCTTTAATTACATCATTTTTATGATGCAAAAAAATACTTTTAAGGTAATGATTTGGGGTATTCTAACATTTTTTACTTATCATAGTATTAGTGGTATGCGTCATGTATTGATGGATTTTAATTATTTAAAGCAAAGCATGTTGGTCGGTAAAATAACTGCAAGTATTGTATGTCTGTTAACTATTATATTATCAATTGTAATTGGAGTGGTTATTTGGTGAATGACGTTTTTTTCAAATTGAACGGAGTTTGTGAATGGTTGATAGTGCGTTTTACTGGGATGATTGTTTTATTATACGCTATCTATTTGTTGACTTTTGTCTTTTTTATTGACGTCATAACATATGAGACGTGGTATGTTTTTTTTCACAAAAAAGTAACTAAATTTTTTAGTACGTTAGCATTATTTTCTGTTCTGATACATAGTTGGCTTGGGATAAGTCATGTATTGACAGACTATATAAAATTATTGGTTTTAAAGAGAATCATGCAAGCGGTGATCATCTTAATTTTGATTGATTATTTGCTTTATGGCATGAAAATAGTATGGGGTATTTAGAAATGAATTTGCCAATAAAAGAATTCTCTTCTATTATTATTGGAGCGGGAGGAGCAGGAATGCGTGCGGCATTACAGATTTCTCAAGCAGGTTATTCTTGCGCATTAATATCTAAGGTTTTTCCAACACGTTCTCATACAGTATCTGCTCAAGGTGGGATTACAGTTGCTTTAGGAAATTGTCATGAAGATCATTGGCGATGGCATATGTATGATACAGTGAAAGGGTCTGATTACATAGGTGATCAAAAAGCTATTGAGTATATGTGTAAGAATGGTCCGAAGGCAATATTAGAACTAGAACATATGGGAATGCCTTTTTCTCGTTTAAATAACGGTCGTATTTACCAACGACCGTTTGGTGGTCAATCTATTAATTATGGTGCAGAACAAGCTTCACGTACGGCAGCAGCAGCAGATCGTACAGGACATGCTTTATTACATACTTTATATCAACAAAATTTAAAGAGTAATACTGCTATTTTTTCTGAATGGTATGCTATTGATTTAGTAAAAAATCAAGATGGTAGGATAGTTGGCTGCGTTGCGCTATGTATAGCTAGTGGAGAATTAATTTATTTTAAAGCACAATTTACCATTCTTGCGGCTGGCGGGGCTGGTAGAATATATAAATCAACTACCAATGCTTATATTAATACTGGAGATGGAATAGGTATGGCCTTACGAGCAAATATACCAGTACAAGATATGGAAATGTGGCAATTCCATCCTACAGGAATTGCTGGAGTTGGCATTTTAGTTACTGAAGGATGTCGTGGTGAAGGTGGTTATCTGTTAAATAAATATGGTGAAAGATTTATGGAGCGCTATGCTCCTAATGTTAAAGACTTAGCTAGTAGAGATATAATTGCTCGTTCTATTACGACCGAAATTTTGAAAGGAAGAGGATTTGATGATGAAATTTATGGCCCTCATGTTAAATTGAAGCTAGATCATTTAGGTAAGGAAACATTAAATTTAAAATTGCCAGGTATTTTAGAACTAGTTCGTTCTTTTGCGCATGTAGATCCGGTTAAAAATGCAATTCCGGTAGTTCCTACTTGTCATTATATGATGGGAGGTATTCCAACCACAATTAATGGGGAAGTAATCAGCATAAGTTCTCAAGGAGAGGAGGTTATTGTTCCAGGTTTATTTGCAATAGGTGAAAATGCGTGTGTATCAGTTCATGGAGCTAATAGATTAGGGGGTAATTCTTTACTAGATCTTATAGTATTTGGTAAATCTGTAGGCATGCATTTGCAAAAATTAATAAAGGAAGATCAATGTTTAGAGCGTAAAACTAGTAGTTACGATCTTGAAGTTGCTTTAAGTAGATATTTTCGTTGGAATAAGAATCGTTCTGGTGAAAGTCCTGTTGAAATTCGCAAATCACTACAATCTTGTATGCAGAATAATTTTTCGGTATTTAGAGAGGAGAAGATGATGGTTACAGGACTAAAAAAAATTAGAGAAATTCGTGAACAAGTTTTATATGCCAGCTTAAGAGATAGTTCCAAAATATTTAATACACAACGAATTGAATGTTTGGAATTGGATAATATGATAGAAACAGCATATACTACAGCATTATCCGCTAATTTTAGGAAAGAAAGTCGAGGAGCACATAGTCGTCAAGATTTTCCTAAAAGGGATGATAAGCACTGGCTTTGTCATACATTATATATACCTAAAAGTGATAGCATGATACGTAGGGATATAAACAATGAAGTGAAATCATGTAAAAAATTTCAGCCTAAAACACGTGTTTATTAATTGATTTAATGAATTATGGTAAGTTTTAAAATATGAATGTATTATTTTCTATTTATCGTTACGAGCCAGATAGCAACAGGGCTCCTTATATGCAAAAATATTCCCTAAATATATCACATAGATCTAGTTTAACTTTATTAGATGCATTAATTCAATTAAAAGAATACGATCCTACTTTAACTTTTCGTCGTTCTTGCAGAGAAGGAGTATGTGGTTCTGACGCTATGAATATAAATGGCAAAAATGGATTAGCTTGCATTACTCCGGTCTCGATACTATGTAAAAACAGCAATGAGGTTGTCATTAGACCTCTACCTGGTCTTCCAATCATTAAAGATCTTGTGGTGGATATGTCACAATTTTATATTCAGTACAAAAAAGTTAAACCGTTTTTGATAAATGATAGTTTTCATCAACCAAAACATGAATATTTGCAATCTCCTGATGATAGAGCTAAACTCGATGGATTATATGAATGTATACTATGTGCATGTTGTTCCACTGCTTGTCCGTCTTTTTGGTGGCATCCTACTAAATTTATTGGTCCAGCTGGATTATTAATTTCTTATCGTTTTTTGGTAGATAGTCGTGATACTGCTCAAAAAGCAAGATTAAATGATTTAAATGATTCTTTTAGTGTATTTCGTTGTCATAATATAATGAATTGTGTTAGTGTATGTCCTAAAAAACTAAATCCAACTGAGGCTATTAATCATATAAAGCGTATGTTGCTGAAAAGTTCTATCATTTAAAATTTTATGAATGATTATTTACTTTTCCTTAATTATTTTGTATTTTGCGTTATACTGTTCTTTTAAATAGTGACGAAAAGCAACGATAGCAAAATACTCAAGATTTCGGTGTGTATTTTGGAAACATAAATTATTTTAAAATATAGAAGTTTACTTCATTGAAGTTAAGGTTTTCAATGCAAAAAAATGTGATAAAAAATTGGTTAAGTTCTTCTTATTTAACAGGTTCTAATAGATCGTATATAGAACAATTGTATGACTTGTATTTGAAGAATCCTGATTCTGTGGGGGAAGATTGGAAATTGAGATTTAGACATTTTGCTACTGAGGATATTAAAAATAAATTAGGGTTCGTAAAATCTAATTTAGAATTGGATAGTGGTACAGTGGGAAATATGTCTAATGATTTTGTCGGCAATTTGGCTGTCAATGCTGATTTTAAATTAAATCATGAATATATAAAATTGTTTAAATTAGTAAATGATTTTCGCTCATATGGTCATAAGTTTGCTAATTTAGATCCATTGAACTTGTGGAGGCAAAAATCTTCAAACGATTTATGCTTGCAAAATTATGGTTTTTTTGATTCTGATTTTCAAAAAGTTTTTGATGTCGACCTTTTTAATGTGCCGTTCAAAAATATCTCATTATTGGATTTATATAATTTTTTGAAACAAACATATTGTGGTTCCATAGGTGTGGAATATATGCATGTTTCTGATACTGATCATATTTATTGGATTCAGCATTACATAGAAAATTTAAATAAGGATTTAAGTTTTGATAATATAGAAAAAAAAAGATTACTTGCTGAACTAGTAGCGGCAGAAGGGATTGAGTGCTATTTAGGAATTAAATTTCCAGCAGCCAAAAGATTTTCTTTGGAAGGCTGCGATGTTTTAATTCCAATGTTGAAAGAAATGATACGACAGGCTTCTATTCATGGTGTAAAAGAGATATTGATGGGTATGGCGCATCGCGGTCGTTTAAATGTATTAGTTAATATTTTTGGCAAAAATCCCAAAAAATTATTTGATGAATTTCTTGATAATGATTCTTATAAAGACTTTGGTAGCGGGGATGTTAAATATCATAAGGGTTTTTCTTCAGAGTTAGAAGTAGAAGGTAATTTAATTAATTTATCTTTGATGTTTAATCCTTCTCATCTTGAAATTATTAATCCCATTGTAATGGGTGCAGTTCGTGCGCGACTTGATGAAAAAATTAAAAATGAAAATATGATATTACCGGTTCTTTTGCATGGTGATGCATCAATAAGTGGACAAGGTATAGTTCAAGAAACATTTAATATGTCAAAAGTTAGAGCTTATTGTGTTGGTGGTAGCATACATATTATTATCAACAATCAAATAGGTTTTACCACCTCAAATCTTAAAGATATTCGTTCTACAGAATATTGTACGGATATTGCGAAGATGTTACATATACCAATTTTCCATGTTAATGCCGATGATCCTGAAGCAGTTATGCAGGTAATCATTGTTGCTTTAAAATTCCGTAATGCTTTTAAACAAGACGTGGTAATAGACTTGGTATGTTATCGTAGACACGGCCATAATGAAGCTGATGACCCTTCTGTTACTCAACCTTTAATGTATCAGAAGATACATCAACATTCTAGTATTAGTCAAATTTATTCCAATAAATTAAAGCAAGATGAGGTAATTGAAGTAAATGACATCACAAACATGATTAATGAATTTAAAAAAAAATTAGATCAAGGGGATTGTGTGTTGCAAGAATGTAAAAATGTAAATGTAGAATCTGCTACATCTGAGTGCATATCCGATAGATCTTCTTGCGTCTCTTATCCTAATAAAATAGATATAGATTATTTACAGAAATTATCTTATCTTATCAATGATGTACCTGATAAAATAGTTATGCATCCTCGAGTATCTAAAATATATTCTGACAGGATTAGTATGTCTCAAGGAATAAAATTTTTTGATTGGGGAGGTGCAGAAATGTTAGCTTATGCAACTATTTTGGACCAAGGGATATCTGTTCGTTTGTCTGGAGAAGATACTGCGCGAGGAACTTTTTTTCATCGTCATGCTGTAATACATGATCAGAAAAACGGTGAATTTTATATTCCTTTACAACATATTGGCAACCATCAAGGTGTTTACTATGTTTGGGATTCAGTTTTATCTGAAGAAGCGACTTTAGCATTTGAATATGGTTATGCCAATAAGTCTAAATATACTTTGGTAATTTGGGAAGCTCAATTTGGAGATTTTTCTAATGGTGCGCAAATTGTAATTGATCAATTTATCAGTTCTGGGGAACAAAAATGGGGAAGGTTAAGTGGTTTAGTTATGTTGTTACCTCATGGCTATGAAGGGCAAGGCCCAGAACATTCTTCTGCACGTCTTGAACGCTATCTTCAATTGTGTGCTGAAAACAATTTGCAAATTTGCATTCCATCTACAGCTGGTCAATTTTATCATATGTTACGACGTCAAGCAATTTGTAATGTGCAAAAGCCATTGATTGTTATGTCACCAAAATCTTTGTTACGTCGTTCTGCATCTTTTACTCCAATAAAAGAATTAGCTTATGGTACCTTTAAAACAGTGATTGAAGAATTAGATAAAAATATTAATATTTGCTTTGTAATTTGTGTTATAATATGTACAGGTAAGATTTATTATGATTTGTTAGACCAACGTTGTAAAAATAGACAATGTAATGTGGCTATATTGAGGATTGAGCAACTTTATCCGTTCCCTTTTGAAGAATTAAAAAATCTTCTGCTTTCTTATTCTAATTATATAAAAAAAATTATTTGGTGCCAGGAAGAACCAGAAAATCAGGGGGCGTGGTATTATTGTCAGCGTTTCTTACGCATGATTGTTCCTAAAAATATTTCCTTAAGTTATGTTGGTCGCGAAGCTTCTGCTGCACCAGCAGTAGGAAGTTTGTCTGTACATCAAAAACAACAGAAAAAAATCATCGATAATGCTTTAAGTATTGATTAATCATATAAGGGTTATAAGATGAACAGCATAAACATTTTAGTTCCAGATTTACCTGAATCTGTTATGGATGCAACAGTGGCAGTATGGCATAAAAAAATAGGTGATACTATTCAACGTAATGATATATTAGTTGAAATTGAAACTGATAAACTAATGTTGGAAATACCAGCGCAAAAATCAGGTATTTTGGAAGAGATAATTGAAAAAGAGGGAGCTGTTGTTGTTTCAAAACAAATATTAGGCCGTCTTATTTATGTTAATTATGATGAAAATAATAAAGATAATTTGATTACTGATGTTCAAAAGCAGGTAATTCAATCACAAGAAGATAATAACGAAACATCTGGTGTTAAAAATAGTAATTTCATACAAGAAAACAAAGATCCTAATGTTTCATTAAATCAAAATAAAATGATTGATGAGCAATGCGTTCATCAAGACAAATTTTTAGATCAAACTGAGATTTTGTCTGCTTTGACTAAAGATCGTAATGAGACTCGTATACCTATGACTCGTTTGCGCAAAAGAATAGCTGAACGTCTTGTAGAAGTAAAACAAAACACGGCGATGTTAACTACTTTTAATGAAGTAAACATGAAGCCAATAATAGAACTGCGTAAAAAATATGCCGCATCTTTTGAACAACGTCATGGTGTAAAACTTGGTTTTATGTCTTTTTATGTAAAAGCTGTTTTTGAATCACTGAAAAAATTTCCTGAAATTAATGCGTCTATTGATGGAGAAGAAATAGTATATTACAACTATTTTGATATTAGTATTGCTGTGTCTACAGATCGAGGTTTAGTGACACCAGTATTAAGAAATGTAGATACTATGAGTATGATTGATATCGAAAAAAATATAAAACTGATAGCTATGAGAAGTCGGGATGGGAAATTATTAGCTGAAGAATTAGATGGAGGCAATTTTACTATTAGTAATGGAGGTATATTTGGGTCGTTGATGTCCACTCCTATCATAAATCCTCCTCAAAGCGCAATTTTAGGCATGCATGTTATTAAAGATCGTCCTATGGTGGTAGATCAACAAATAGTGATTTTACCTATGATGTATTTAGCTTTGTCTTATGATCATCGTTTGATTGATGGCAGGAATTCAATTGGTTTTTTAAATACAGTAAAAAGTATGTTAGAAGAGCCTCTTCGCCTTTGGTTAGGGATATAGCTTTTGTTTTGTTTAGTTCATTGTTATATTACAAAGAATTTATAAGAATAAAATTGTAGTTATATTTAAAAAATTATTTAGTTAGATAAAATAAAATTATGAATCTACATGAATATCAAGCTAAGCAACTGTTAGCTAAATATGGATTACCAACTTTAAAAGGAGTAGTGTGTGAAACTTTACGTGAAGTAGAAATGTTTTTTTCAAAAAATAATTTAGGTATATGGGTTCTTAAATGTCAGGTACATGCAGGTGGTAGAGGAAAAGCTGGAGGAATAAAGGTTGTAAAATCTAAAAAAGAAGCACTAAGTTTCGCTGAATATTGGTTCGGTAATAGATTAATTACTCATCAAACAGATATTAAAGGGCAACCAGTTGGCAAAATTTTTATAGAAGATTATGTGGATGTTAAAAAAGAGCTTTATTTTAGTTTAGTTATAGATCAAGGTATTTCGCGTGTACTTTGTATCACTTCTACTTTGGGCGGAAGTGATATAGAGCAAATTTCGAAATCTGCACCACATTCATTGTATAAAGTTTCGTTAGATCCATTTATTAAGAGTCAAGATTACCAAAGACGTTTATTAGGATTTAAATTGGGGTTAAATGATAAACAAATTAAGGAATTTAATAAGATTTTTGTAGGTATGGAATCATTATTTTTTGATAATGACTTAACATTAGCAGAAATAAATCCATTAGCAATTACTCATGATGATAATTTTATTTGTTTAGATTTTAAGGTTGATATTGATAATAATGCATTATTTAGACATTCAAAATTATTAGAAATGTATGATGTTACTCAAGAAAATAAAAGAGAAGTATATGCTAAAAGACTAGGTTTAAGTTATGTATCTTTAAAAGGTAATATTGGTTGTATGGTTAATGGAGCTGGTCTTGCAATGAGCACCATAGATATGATTAAACTTTATGGTGGCGAAGCAGCGAATTTTTTGGATATCGGTGGTAATATTAACAAAGAGCGCATAACAGAAGCTTTTAGGATTGTTGTATCTGATCCAAAAGTGAAAGCGATTTTGATTAATATTTTTGGTGGTATTGTATGTTGCGACTTAGTAGCTTCTGGCATTGTTGCAGCTCTTATAGATAATAAAATTACAATACCTGTTGCCATAAGATTAGAAGGAAATAATGCTAAGTTTGGGTACGATCGTTTGACTAGTAGCAATATAATTAACGTACATACTTTTACTGATCTAACAATTGCAATTCAACAGGCAGTTATTATGGCGAGGTAATGAATGTCAATTTTAATTGATAAAAATACCAAAGTGATTTGTCAAGGTTTTACTGGTAAAAAAGGCACATTTCATTCTCAACAAGCTTTGTTATATGGAACTAAAATTGTAGGTGGCGTCACTCCAGGAAAAGGTAACAAAAAACATCTTGGATTACCAATTTTTAATAGCGTTTATGAAGCTATAATTAATACTGGAGCTACTACATCGGTTATTTATGTGCCTGCAAAATTTTGTAAAGATTCTGTTTTGGAAGCAATTGATGCTGGTATAAAATTAATTGTTTGCATTACCGAGGGTCTTCCTATATTAGATATGGTTATTATTAAAGCTAAATTAGAGCAGAATAATATTTGTATGATTGGTCCTAATTGTCCTGGTATAATAACTCCAGGTGAGAGTAAAGTTGGCATTATGCCTAGTGATATACATTATCCAGGACAAGTTGGTGTTGTTTCTCGTTCTGGTACTTTGACGTATGAAGCAGTAAAACAAATTACTGACGTTGGATGTGGACAATCCAGTTGCGTGGGGATTGGTGGTGATCCTATACTTGGATCAAATTTTGTTGATATTTTAAAATTATTTAATCAAGATCCCAAAACATCTTTAATACTAATGATCGGAGAAATAGGCGGTTCACTTGAAGAAGAAGCTGCAGTTTATATTAAAAAATTTATTAATAAACCAGTGGTTGGATATATTGCTGGGATTAACGCTCCTAAAGGTAAACGCATGGGACATGCTGGTGCTATTATTTCAGGGAATAAAGGTATGGCAGACAAAAAAGTATCTTTATTATCAAAAGCAGGTGTTAAAATTGTAAATAATTTATTTGATATTGGTAAAACTGTAAAAAGTTTTTTTGCTTTTAAATAAGTAATTTCCGTTGATTATGAATCTTAATATTATTTAATTAATAATTTGGATATTAATTTATTGAATATGATTCGCTTCATGTCTTTTCTTTTAAAATATCAAATATTAAGATGAATCAATTTATATTTTAGATTTTGTGCAAATAATTTTATAATTTAGATTATTTATTTTATTATTTATATTTAAAACAAAGAGTCTTGTTGTTTTATTTGTTTATTAACAGAACATATTTCTCTATTTATCATTATTTAAAAAAAACACAGTACATATTAAATTTAAAACATAATTTATAAATTAAATAAATCTAATTTTAAGAAATTTAGTTGATTAAAATTGCGCAAACTCAAGAAATAAATGACATCTTATGATTGATTGGAATATTCTAACTTTCTTTATTAAAATCAGTTTTATAGTAAAATTGATCATATTGTTATTGGCTAGTTTTTCAATTATATCTTGGAGTATTATAATACATCGAATATTTATTATTGAATGTTTAAATGTTAGAATCAAAAAATTTGAAACTAAATTTTGGTCAGGTATAGAAATTAATAAAATTTACCAAGATATTCTGAAATATAAAAGTAAATTAATTGGTTTAGAAAAAATATTTTTTTTTGGATTTAGAGAATTTTCTAGATTAGAACGTATAGCTAATATTAGCTTTGATCAGGTAATTAATAGTACTTCACGTGTTATACGTATTTCAATCGACCTCGAATTAGAAACATTGGATAGGTATATACCCTTTCTTGGAACTATCGGTTCTATAAGTCCATATGTTGGGTTGCTAGGTACAATATGGGGGTTAATTCATTCTTTTAATAAATTAGGCAACATTCAACATGTTACTTTACAAATAATAGCACCAGGTATCGCTGAAGCATTATTTTCTACTGCAATTGGTTTATTTGCTTCAATTCCTGCAATTATAGCTTTTAATCATCTTAATATTAGCATTAATAAAATTGAAAAAATTTATAACAATTTTATGGAAGAATTTATTGAAATTTTGTATAAACAAAATTACAGTATTTTAAGAATAAAAGTAAAAAAAGATGTAAAAAATGAACTATCAAAGACAGATGTATAGAAAAATTAAATCTGAGATTAACATTGTACCACTTCTTGATATATTATTAGTTTTATTAATTGTTTTAATGATTGTTCCGTCAGTTCTTAATCATAATCTTGAAGTTGAATTACCTACTGCTACAAATTCAAAAAAAATTATTCATTCAAGTGATAGTTCTATTGTAATCATTGAAGTATTAGGAAGAGAACATTATAATTTAATAATTAATGGTAAAAAGGAAAAAAAAATATCCTCTGAACAAATCTTCACGAAGTTGCGTGAAGAAATCAATACAAATTCTGACACAATCTTTTTGGTAGGAGGTGATAAAAATGTAGTCTATAAGGAAATTGTAAAAATATTAAATTTATTACATAAAGCTGGTATAAAATCAGTTAGTATGATGACTAAGATTATCTGAATGGTATTTTATGTGAATCTTTAAGTTAAATTTTATCTTATTGACAGGTTAGAAAATTAATGTCATTAAAATTTGTTAACAAATATGTTAGTCAATTTGGGATATCCATTATTTTATCAATTATATTACACTTTTTTTTAGTGTTTTTTTTAAGCTATAATCATTCAAAGTATACAAAAAAAATAAACGACTATATTATAAATGAATCGATAAATATCAATATGATAGATTTTCCTAAAACGGTTGGTAATAATGATTATGATAAACAAAGTATACAGAAATCTAGAATCTTGAAAAAAAAATTAGTTAATGTTAATAACGATCGTTTTGATCAAATACAAGATTTTAAAAGGAAAAAGGTTGATGATAATGTTCTTAAAAAAATCATAATAAACACTACAAAAAAAGAAAATAATTACTTAAAAACAAATTTTGACGTAGATGATTTATTGGATAAATTAAGTAACAATAAAGGCATGCGATCTAATTCTTATATCTCTGAAAAAAAAAGTCTTAATAACATAGAATGTAATTTAGTCACGGAATATAAAAAAAAAATACATAAAGCTATCAGTGATAAATTCTATAATGCTTCCAATTATATTGGTTTAACTTGCGATTTGCAAATCAAGATAACAGCTGATGGTAGGTTAGTTAATATAATTTCTGCTATTGGTGATCCGTCTTTGTGTCAATCCGCGATATTAGCAGCAAAATTAGCAATTATCCCTAAGCCACCAAATCATCGTATTTATACTTTATTTCAAGATACGACAATTAGATTTTCACCTAAATAACTCTAAAGTTGGTGATAAATATGATACTTCATTAAGGTTTTAGTTGATAAATCTAAAGCAATTACTTAATATTATTGATATGATTTTTTTATAAAATAGTTTTGGAAATATGCAATTCAGATTAGTATCTTTAGTTGTTTTGTTTTTATTAATATATAATGTAAATTTTGGATATGCGCAAGTATATATCGAGATTACACAAGGTGTGAATTCAGCATATCCAATAGGGATCGTGCCTTTTGAATGGAAAGGAATAGATGAACAACCAGAAGATATCAGTAAAATCATTAGTAATGATTTTTGTAATACTGGAAAGTTTCAAGTATTGTCTGAGTCTCTTCTACCTCAAAAACCATTCAATACTTCCGAAGTTCAGCCTGCTCTTTGGGTGTCATTAGATATTAATGCTATTATAATAGGTCAATTAGAAAAAAAAGGTAATGATTCTTATGATATTGCTTATCAATTGATTGATATTGCAGGACAAACTAGTACGGTCCTTTTACGTAATAAATATAATGTAAATAAAGAATGGTTACGACATGTAGCACATGTTATTAGTAATGAAGTATTTAAAAAATTGACAGGAATCCAAGGTTCTTTTTGTACACGGATTGCTTATGTGGCAAGAATTAATAAAAAAAATCAATGTCTTTATGAATTGTGGGTTGCAGATTACGACGGTTATAATCCAGTCGTCATAAATCGCTCATTGGAACCATTAATGTCCCCGGCTTGGTCGGCAGATGGTGATAATTTAGCGTATGTAACTTTTGTAAATAAACATGCGGTACTTGTGATACATACTTTGAGTAATGGGATTATTCGTCAAATAGTGAATTTTTCACAGCATAATGGTGCTCCTGCTTTTTCTCCTGACGGTAAGAAATTAGCTTTTGCTTCATCGAACACAGGAAGTTTAAATATTTATATAATAGATTTAATATCTAAAAACATTCATCAAATTACAAATAGTCGCAACAATAGTACTGAACCTAGTTGGTTTCCAGATGGCCAAAATTTAGTTTATACTTCTGATCAAGGAGGAAATCCTCAAATATATAAAATTAATGCCAATGGAGGAAATTCCCAGAGATTATCTTGGTCAGGTATTAGTAATCAAAATGCCATCGTTAGTATGGATGGTAAATTTTTAATCTTAATTAATAAGAACAATGATAACATGCAACATGTGGCTAGGTTAAATTTAACTACAGGGGTAACACAAATATTAACAAATACATTATTGGATGAGACTCCTAGTATTTCTCCTAATGGCTTCATGATTATCTATAGCGCTATGCAGAATGGTGAGATATATTCATTACAGTTAGTTTCAATTGATGGAATATTTAAAGCTTATTTGCCTACAATTAACAAAAATGAAGATGTTAGATTTCCTGCTTGGTCACCATTTTTATGATGGTAAAAATTTTCAATTTAGTCAAATATATTTAGCACAACACAAAAAGGAATAACTAAAATGCAATCAGTTCAAATATCAAAGTTATTAAGCAAATTATTATTATTAATTTTGATAATTTCAATCGCTTCTTGCGTTCCCAATAAAAAAATAATTAATAATAGTATTGTAACGCATGATGAAATCCAAAAAAATTCTACAGATGAAAAAATTATTTTAAAAATACAAGAATTACGCAAGAATAATACAATCTATTTTGGTTTAGATAAGTACAATATCATTTATGAGTTTGCTAAAATATTGGATGAACATGCTGTTTTTTTATCTAATAATCCATCATTTAAAGTTATTATTGAGGGGCATGCTGATGAACGTGGTACTCCAGAATATAATATTGCTTTAGGAGAACGTCGTGCAAATTCTGTAAAAATGTACCTTCAAATTAGAGGTGTATTAAATAATCAAATAAAGATAGTATCTTACGGCAAAGAAAAACCTGTAGTATCAGAGCATAACGAAGAAGCTTATGCTAAAAATCGTCGCGCTGTACTTGTGTATCTTAATAACTAAATCTTATTAAAAAATGAGTTATGATTTTTTATTGAGAATATTAATTTTAAGTTTTAGCGTAATGCATTGGTGTTCAGTCGCTAAAGTTTCTGTAAAAAAAATAAATATTCCTTCCGTGGATGAGAAAGTCTTTCAAATAGAACGAATATGTATTGCTCACAGTCAATGTTTAGTTGAATTACAACAACAATTATTAAATAATCAAGAAGAAATTAATTTATTACGTGGACAAATTCAGGAAAACCAATATCAACTAAAGTTGATAGTTGGTAAACAAAATAATATTTTTCAACAGATCAACAAATTAATTAATGATATTGATAAAAGCAGCATCCCTTCCCACAAGAAAGAGTCTCCTACACAAAAAGAACAAACAAAATCTATTATTAATTCGAATAATAAAAGTATTCACGATGCTTACCATGCAGCTTTATCGTTAGTTATTAGGCAAAAACAACATGATAAAGCCATTATAGCATTTCAGAATTTTTTACAAAATTATCCGAATTCTATTTATTCACCCAATGTACATTATTGGTTAGGACAGTTGAATTACAACAAAGGCAAACAAGAAGATGCTTCTTATTATTTTGCTATAATAGCGAAAAAATATCCTAAATCTTCGAAGGCACCTGATGCTTTATTAAAACTTGGTATTATTATGCAAAACAAAGGGCAAAAAGACAAAGCGAAAGCAATATATCAACGAATTAATAAATTATATCCTCATAGTGATGCTGCTAAGCAAATACAAAAGCATCTAACACAACTTTGAAATTTGTTATAAATTGTCTATGACTTTTTATTTTAATGTTTGATTTTATCAAATATCTTAAATCAAATTAAATATACGAATTAATAGCGTTTTAATTAATTTTTTTTGATTACATTAATATTATTTGAATACGAATATATCTTTAATTAAATTAAATACAACTATCTATATTTATAGAATGGAAACATATCAGACTATAAAATTTTGACTTCAGTTATTATAATATGTTACATTACAAATTTTGCGAGTTTTGCTTGGTTTCTGAATGTTACTTTGATAAATAAGTATTCTAGGTCGTTTAGTCATTTTATTGAAACTGAGTCTTACTTAATTTCGGATAAGACGCAAGGATCGCGTTCCGAACTAACCGATAGTTTTTGTTGCACATTTATACATGTGAGGTCCCATTTTATTCTGATCTTTTCACGTTATCTCTTATATAATAAAACAGTAGTTAATTGTTTCAGTTTAGATTCAAAAAATAGTGACTGACAATTTGCATTTTGTCATCGAACTCATATATTAAGGGCGTTGCTGTAGGTACATTCAATTGGAAAATTTCTTCTTCATCCTTCAGATTATTTAATAAGACTATCATGGCTCGTATAGAGTTACCGTGAGCAACTATAACTAACTTTCTTCCACGCTTTATGTTAGGTAAGATATTATAATTTAAACACAGACGTACTCGATTTATGGTAGAAGACAAACTTTCGGAATCAGGTAGCTGATTTAAGCCATTGTTCATATAACGAAGATCATATCCTAAATTTTCATTATTAATAATTTTAGGCGGAGCAACATTTAAACTACGCCGCCATTGCTGTACTTTATCATTTCCAAATTTTTTAATTGTTTCAGCTTTATTTAATCCTTGCAGCATACCATAATGACGTTCATTGAGTCTCCAATGTTTCCTAATTGGCAACCATGCTTGATCTAATTCGTCAATTATAAGCCACAAAGTGTGAATGGCGCGTTTTAATACTGAAGTATATCCACGATCAAATATAAATCCTTTATTTTTCAGTATCTTGCCAGCCCGTTTAGCTTCAACACGACCTTGATCAGACAAATCAACATCTACCCAACCAGTAAATCTGTTTTCTCTATTCCATTGACTTTCTCCGTGTCTAACCATAACTAATTTGGTGATAGTCATATTGTTTCTAACAATCTTTAATGCCTTAATATTTAAAATAGTTATTATTGTGTAAGTTATTTAGAATTTAAATTGATTAAACTGTACTTTAAGTATAGTATCAAATTCTATTATACTGTATAACGATTAATGGTATGATTCAAGGATTATTTATGAATAAGTTTATGCACATAGAATGACACAAATTTTTTACGTTTCTATTCCGAACATTCAAAAGCTTTACGTATATTCCATTAACTATAGTGGTCTGCTAACGTTATTGCAAATACTAAATACTCCCGGAAATGCACAACCGCTAACGATTCATCCAAATAAAAGAGTTTTGTATATAGGTATCCGTCCTGTTTTTAGTATTATTGGTTATAAAATTAATAAATATGGCACATTAATTGCAATAAAGGATAAAATATCGTTACCTGGAAGTCCCACTTATTTATCTATAGACAATTATCAAAAAAAATTATTTTGCGCTTTATATCATAATAATTCAATTGCAGTTATTAAGCTAACTCAAGAAGGTAAGTTTATTAAACCAATTAAAATATTAAAAGGATTGATTAAATGTCATTCCGTTAATGTGGAAAAAAATAATGATAATAGTAGATTATGGGTTCCATGTTTAGGAGAAGATTGTATTCGTATTTTTGACATTTCTTTAACAAAAGAATTTATTAAGTATTCATTCTTAGTGAAAATTAAAAAATACTCTGGCCCTCGTCACATGGTATTTAGTAATCACGAAAAGTATGCTTATGTTATCAATGAACTTAATAGTACTGTTAGTGTTATTGACATTCATAGTGATTACTATAAACCTAAAATTATTCAAACTTTAAATATTATACCTAGATGTTATGATGAAACACATTGGGCTGCGAATATTCATGTTACTCCTAATAATCGTTGGTTATATTGTTCCGATCGCGCCGCTAATATCATTAGTTACTTTAAAGTATTTTCTAATGGAACATTGAAATTTATTGGATATGAACCCATGGATGATCAACAACCTGGAAGCTTCGCAATTGATAATACAGGGTGTTATTTAATAGTAGCTAATCAAAAAGGTAAAAATATTTCTGTTTATACTATTCTATGTAACGGATATTTAAAATTATTATCTAGATATAATTTGGATTCAGAACCTATGTGGGTAATCTTTTTAAATACAACGAATAATAGTTATTAATTAAATAAATTTTCCTTGAAAATTTAAAACATTTTGAAAAATAATCTTGTATTAAGTTATTTTTATATGTTATGCTTTCGTGGATCGTAATTAAGTGTGTAATTGATTTTTGAAATACACGTTTAAGATTTCTGTACAGTCTTTATTTCATTTTACTTATTAAAGGTGAGTTATTATGGATAGATTCCCTCGTTTTCATACTACTTTTGAAGAACGAATTAAAAGCATAGTCCAACCGTTTATGGCTCAAGTTTTTGGTTGGATGACTTGTGGTTTATTATTAACAAGTTTTGTTGCTTGGTATACTTCAATTACGCCAGCTGTATTGCAGTTAATTTTTTCTAATCAAGTTGTTTTTTTCAGTTTAGTTATTGGGCAATTGGTACTGGTGTTTATTTTATCTGGAATAGTAACTAAACTTAGTGCTTCTTTGGCTACGACTTTATTTATGTTATATTCAGTGTTAACTGGGTTAACTTTGTCTAGCATTTTTATTGTTTATACCGCTTCTTCTATTGCTGGCACTTTTTTGGTTGCTGCTGGGATGTTTGGTGGAATGGCTTTGTATGGTTATACTACTAAAACGGATTTAAGTAGTTTCGGTAATTTATTATTAATGGCGGTTATTGGACTTATGTTAGCATCATTGTTGAATTTATGGATGAGTAGTACACCTTTGATGTGGTTAATTACTTATGTTGGTATTGTAGTGTTTGTAGGATTAACTGCTTATGATACTCAAAAGTTAAAATCTATTGGTTCTTCGTTGTCAATGGAAGATCACGAAAAATTCCGTACCTATTCTATTATAGGTGCTTTGACTCTCTATCTTGATTTTATTAATCTATTTTTAATGATGTTACGTATTTTTGGCAATAGACGTTAAAACATTTGATTATGGGTTCTTGTTTGAAAGTATACAGATTTGGGATAGAGGAAAGAGAGATTTTGTCCTTCAAATAAAAAATAAAGAAAAAGAAGAAGGACATCTCTGCTCTTTTTGTGTTGCATGTTTTTGTTTCGTTTTCAATATTTGCTAATTGTTTAAAATACAGGGAATAGTTTCATTTTATCTATGAATGATCTTTATTACATCTCCATCTTTAACTTGGTAATTTTTTCCTCCAAAAAAGACTTTTCCTGCTTTTTTGGATTTTTGCTCTCCCTCATAATTTAGAAAATCGTTAAATTTGATGATTTGTGCGCAAATAAATTTTTGTGCAAAATCACTATGTATTTTTCTAGCAGCTTGAAGAACAGTATTACATGCAGGAATTGTCCACGATCGAACTTCCTTTTTATTTACAGTAAAAAAAGTTTGTAAATTTAATAATTTGTAAATTACATTAATTAACTGATTAATAGTTTTTATCTTATCATTGTGCCCATCTTGTATTGATGTTATACAAAATTTATGTAGTATAGAACCGTCAATTTCAGCAATTTTTTTTATTTTTTTTAAGTAATGTTTTTTCAAATCTTGTTTTTCTTTAAAATTAATTAAATACAAATTTGGTTTTAATGTAAAAAAACGATAATTATCAATAATGTTTCTTTCTTCTTCAGTGATTTTTAATTGACGTAACATTAAATTTTTATCTAAATAATCTAAACATTTATGAATTACCGATAAACGTAAATAGTTGTATTTTTCATTTTCTTTCTTTTTGTGGGATTGAAGATATAATGTAAGAAAATTTACAATACTCTCACATTTTATTATATCAGTTAAAATAAGTTCATCATTAATAATCTTTATATCTTTAATAGGATTTATTTCGTTATTTATGTGAATTATGGAATCATCATTAAAAAAACGTATAACATGAATAATAGCATCGGCATTACTAATATAATTAAGAGATTTATTTCCTAATCCTTCTCCTTGAGAAAAACCTTTAATTAACCCTGCTATATCGATTAATTCTATTTCAGTTGGTACTATTAACCGTGGATTAACAATTTTAGCTAGTCTATTTAAACGTTGATCTATTATTAATACTCTAGCAACATTAGGTTTAACAGTTGAAAAGGGGAAATTAGCTGATTTTACGTTAGAATTAGTTAATATATTAAATAGGGTAGATTTTCCTACGTTGGGTAAACCAATAATGCCGTATGATGCGACCATATCTGATTAGCATAATCCTATAATAAGAGGAAAGAAGTTAAAATTTATTATTAGTAATATTATTAATTGATGCTCAATTAATAATATTACTATGCAGTTTATTCATCACTTGTATTATATTTTTATTCACCACATACTCAGTATAATTTATAACTTTATTGAGTATATTATGAATAGTTTGTTTTTCGTTGAATGGTGGTTTACTAAGAACGAAGTTTACTATTTCACTATTATGCTTTGGACGTCCTATCCCAATGCGTAGTCTGTAAAATTGATTACAACCTAATTTATTTATTATATTTTTTAAACCATTATGTCCAGCATGGCTACCACCGAATTTAAGCTTTATAATGCCAGGCATTAAATCTAGTTCATCGTGTACAATTAAAATATTTGCAGGAAGAAAATTATAAAAAGAAGACATAGCTGCAACTGCTTCACCACTAAGATTCATGTAAGTAGTAGGTATCAATAGATGAATGAGATTATTAAAAATTACAAATTTTCCAACAAGACTAGAAAACTGTTTCTTTTTCACAAAAGATAATTTATAACGCTTAGCTAGTAAATTTACATAATAAGACCCTAAATTATGTCTAGTGCCATCATATTTACATCCATAATTACCAAGACCCACGATTAGTTTTATTAACATTTTAAATTTGTAATAAATTTTAATATTTTAGTTATTATAATATAAAACCAAATTGTATTTTAAGATTTTTAAAAAATTAAAAATTAATGTTCAAACATGGCAGAAATTGATTCCTCATTACTAATACGACGTATAGTTTCTGCTAACATTTTTGAAAGAGTTAGAACTCGTATATTTGATAATGTCTTAATATTAGAATTTAACGGTATTGAATCGCAAATAATTATTTCATCAATTATTGATTCTTTAAAATTTTTATAAGCATTACCAGAAAATATGGGATGAGTTGCATAGGCAAAAACCCTTTTTGCTCCTCTTTCTTTAAGAGCCTCTGCCGCTTTACATAATGTTCCTCCTGTATCTATCATATCATCTATTAATATGCAATCACGATTAGTTACATCACCTATTACGTGCATAACTTGAGCGATATTAATTCGTGGCCTGCGTTTATCTATAATAGCGATATCAACATCATTAAATAATTTAGCAATCGCGCGAGCTCTTATTACTCCGCCAATATCCGGAGATACTACAATAGGATTATACAAATTCTGCCGTGTCATATCATCTAAAAGAACAGAACTACCAAAAACGTTGTCTACTGGTACATCAAAAAACCCCTGTATTTGTTCTGTATGTAAATCTACAGTTAAAATACGATCAACACCTACGTTAGAGAGAAGATCTGCCACAACTCTAGAAGTGATAGGAACTCGTGCAGAACGTACTCTGCGGTCTTGCCTAGCATACCCAAAGTATGGTATTACCGCTGTAATACGACCAGCCGATGCACGCCTTAGCGCATCTACCATAACAACTAATTCCATAATATTATCATTAGTTGGAGCGCAAGTGGATTGAATAATAAATATGTCTCCACCACGCACGTTCTCATTAATTTGCACATTAACTTCTCCATCACTAAATCGTCCAACAGAAGCTTTACCTAAATTAATAGATAGATTTCTAACAATTAGTTTGGCTAATTCTGGAGTAGCATTGCCTGTAAAAATTTTCATGACTAATAAATAATCCAAAAAAATAACTTAGTAAATAAAACTCATGGTAACATTCTATGCAATGGAGATACATTAATACCTTGAGCTATAAAATTACGTGTTTCAGAAGAGACTATTTTTTGAATTTCAATGGCGCTGTTTTTATCATTAAATTCAGCAAATATACAAGAACCAGTTCCTGTAAGTCTTGTTGGAGCGTATTTAGATAACCATGCTATATATTGATCAATTATAGGAAATTTTTTTCTTACTAATGATTCACAATCATTATGAAATGGTTTATTTAGTAAATTAACAATAGGAGAATGAATTGAATTTCTTGTTAACTCCTTGTGATTGAAAATCAAATGAGTTGAAATACTAATTGGAAGTATCAATACTAAATACCATTTTTTAGCATAATTCATTGGAGTTAATATTTCTCCAATACCTTCAACAATAGACGTGTGTCCGTATATAAAAGCAGGAATGTCTGATCCTAATCTTAAACCTAATTTTGCTAATGTTTTTAAACTTAATCTAGTTCTCCATTGTTTATTTAATGCTATAAGTGTTGTAGCAGCATTTGAGGATCCACCTCCCAATCCACCACCTATAGGCAATACTTTATTTAAGTAAATATTTGCTCCTAATACATTTTTTTTATTTTTTTGCCAGCAATAAAGTTGTAATAATCTTGCAGCGCGCATAATTAAGTTGTATTTGTTTTTTATTTTAACCATAGAACTAAATAAGTTTATTTTCCCATTATTAGTTATAGAAATACTTATATCATCACCATAATTGATGAATTGAAATAAAGTTTGAAGCATATGATACCCATCTAAACGGCGACCAATAATATATAAGAACAAATTCAGCTTAGCAGGTGATGGCCATTTTATCATATGACTAGAAAAATTTTTTTTTGAATTTAATTACGATAGTTAAAAAACCAGAACTTACTTTAACAAACATGAATTTGATTCTAATGTTAGAATCAAATTCATGTTTGTTAATTTTATATAATTGTTCTAAATATTTTCGATTTCTATTTAATAAATGTTAAGTTCTTGTCATACTCATCTTAAAATTTAAAATTGTTTAAATATTATCCAAATATCTTATTCTTTATAGGATTAAGTGATTAATAACTTACATTTCAATTTTAATGTATCATATACATAAATAAATATAACCAATAAAAAATTTATAATAATAACAAACATGGTATTTTGAATATATATCATGACGTAAGATATATAAGTATATATTTTAACTAATTTTATGTAAAATTTATTTTATAACCGTATTATAATTCAATTATCTATTTATTAGTAAAAAAGAATTATTAACTGAATAAAATATATAATAAATCCAAGAATAACATTCAAAATAATAAAATTGAAATTTCTGTGTGAACATTAACAAATATTATTATGAAGCTTCCTGTAATAAATAGACTAAAACAATTGCAATATCGTTTCAAAGAAATAGAAACATTACTTAATTGCACAAATACTAAATCAAATCAAAAAAAAATTTTTTCATTATCTAAAGAATATGCAAAATTAAATGATATTATAATTCTTTTCGAAAATTGGTTGAAAGCTAAAAAAGAAATCAACGAAATGAAACAAATGCTTACAGATCAAGAATTACACGATTTAGTATTAGATGAAATAGAAAAAACCAAAATAAAAAAAAATAAAATTGAACAACAAATACAAATTTTCTTACTACCAAAAGAACCTGATGATAATCGGGGTTGTTTTATTGAAATTAGGGCAGGAACTGGTGGTCATGAAGCTTCTTTGTTTGCAGGACAATTATTTCGAATGTATACTCGTTATTTAGAATCTAAATGTTGGAAAATAGAAATTATTAACGTTAATGAAAGCGAATATGGTGGATATAAGGAAATAATAATTAAAATTCCTCATAAAGGTGCATATGGTAAATTAAAATTTGAATCTGGAGGTCATCGAGTTCAAAGGGTACCTGATACGGAATCACAAGGTAGAATTCATACTTCTACTTGTACTATAGCCGTAATACCTGAAATACCTATTGTAGAGTTACCTGTTATTGATATTAATGAATTGAGGATAGATACATTTCGTTCATCTGGAGCTGGAGGACAACATGTTAATACTACTGATTCAGCTGTTCGTATTACTCATTTACCAACTGGTATGACAGTAGAATGTCAAGATGAAAGGTCACAACATAAAAACAAAGCTAAAGCATTAGCTATATTAGGTTCTCGTTTACATAACCTTAAAATACAGAGACAACGGGAAAAAGATACCTTAACTAGACGTCGTTTATTAGGTACAGGTGATCGTTCAGATAGAATACGTACTTATAATTTTCAACAAGGCCGAGTTACAGATCATCGTATTAATTTAACTCTATATAAACTTAATGAAATAATAGAAGGAAAATTAGATTTATTAATTTTACCTATTTCGCAAAAATATGAAATAAATCAATTAAAAACATAATTATATATAAAATTAAATGAATTGGAAACAATGGTTACAGTGGGCTAATATACAATTATTACAAGTTTCTACAACACCGAAACTTGACGCTGAAATTATTTTAAGCAAAACGCTTGGTAAGTCACGGACTTTTTTATTGGCTTTTGGAGAAACAAAACTTAATTTTATTGAAAAGTCTTGTCTTGATAAGCTGCTTCTTCGAAGACAAAAAATGGAACCTATTGCTTATATAACGGGTGTACAAGAATTCTGGTCTTTAAATATTCAAGTTTATCATAATATTTTTATTCCTCGTCCAGATACAGAAATATTAGTGGAACAAGTATTGAATCTATTTACAATTTCTAAAATTAGGATGTTGGATTTAGGTACTGGTACTGGCGCTATTTCTTTAGCAATAGCTTCCGAACAGCCAGATTGGAAAATAATAGCTATAGATTGTCAAATACAAGCCATTAATCTTGCACGTATTAACGCTTTTTATTTAAATTGCAAAAATATATTATTTTTACACGGAAATTGGTTTGATTTACTACAAGGAATTCATTTTGATGTAATAGTAAGTAATCCACCATATATTGATATTAAAGATCCATATTTTTCTCCTAAAAATTTAGATTTTGAATCTAAAAAATCTTTAATCTCTGAAGAAAATGGTTTGGCAGATTTAAAATATATCATTCAACATTCAAGTTTATATTTATTACATGGTGGATGGTTAATATTAGAACATGGATGGAGACAGGGAGAATGTGTACGTAAATTATTTTATGATTCAAAATTTAAAAATATTACTACATTTTATGATTACAATAGCTATGAACGAATCACTCGTGGTCAATGGTTGAACTGAAACAAAAGAAAAAATAAGATATAAGTTATTTTATTACAAATTTTAATTTAATGTTAATTTTTGATATCTAGTATATTTATTAGTATTTTAAATTTTATAAAATATTATGAATTTTATTTAATTCAAAGAAAAGTAAAAAATTTATTTAAATATTAATATCTTTTATTAAATTTTACTATTGTATAATTTACAATAAAATATAAAATAATTAAAATATATGAAACAACTAGTGATTAATATTGGTGGCATTAAAATGGCTAATAATTTGCCTTTTGTGTTATTTGGTGGAATAAACGTATTAGAATCACGTGATTTAGCCATGTATGTTTGCGAGCATTATGTTAATATAACCCAAAAATTAGGTATTCCTTATGTTTTTAAATCTTCGTTTGACAAAGCAAATCGTTCTTCATTTCATTCCTATAGAGGTCCTGGCTTAGAGCGAGGGATTGAAATATTTAAAGAACTTAAAAAAACTTTTGGAGTTCGAATTCTAACTGATATTCATGAACCTTATCAAGCAAAAAGTATTGCTAAAATAGCAGATGTTATTCAATTGCCTGCTTTTTTAGCACGACAAACAGATTTAGTTTCTGCAATAGCAAAAACTAATTTGGTAATTAATATAAAAAAGCCACAATTCATCAGTCCCGAACAAATGATTAATATTGTGAATAAATTTCGTGAATTTGGTAATTCTCGACTTATCTTATGTGATAGAGGTAGTAGTTTTGGATACGACAATCTAATAGTAGATATTTTAGGGTTTAAAGTAATGAGCGAAAAATCTGGAGGATGTCCAATTATGATAGATGTTAATCATGCATCACAAATCAGAGATCCATTATCCTCTATAAGCGGGGGAAGAAGAAAACAGGTAAACGACCTAGCTCGTGCTTGTATAGCGGTGGGAATCGCAGGTTTATTTCTTGAATCACATCCTAATCCAGATGACGCTAAATGTGATGGAGCATCAGCATTACCATTAGATAAACTGGAGCCTTTTTTAAACCAAATTAAAGCAGTAGATGAGTTAGTGAAATCATTTTCCAACTTAAATATCGAATGATAAACATTTGTGATCCGTATCTAAAATTAAGAACAGATGCCTTAAAGATTTGTAATTTTGCCTTAAAAATTAAGGGTTGCCAAGACATCAAAATTTCAAACATACTAGAATCACTAAATATTAATTTTTCTTATAAATTTATTAATAAATTTATAAGAAAAATTAATATTATCTAACTATTCATGTATAATATCAAAACTAATAACTAAATCACTAAAATACAATTTTTATACTTACGATCAAAATGGATATTGGTGATCATCGTAAACTAAATAAACAATTAGATCTCTATCATATACAGGAAGAAGCACCTGGAATGATTTTTTGGCATAATAATGGTTGGATTATTTTACATGAATTAGAAAAATTTATAAGAACAAAACTAAAAAATTATGAATACCAGGAAGTGCGAACACCTATAATGATTGATCATGTTTTATGGAAAAAAACGGGTCATTGGGAAAATTATGCAGAACATATATTCTCTACTATGTCAGAAAATCATACGTATTGTATAAAACCTATGAATTGCCCTGGACATGTTCAAATATTTAACCATAAGATAAGATCTTATAAAGATTTACCGCTACGTATAGCAGAATTTGGTAGTTGTCATCGCAATGAACCTTCTGGATCCTTACATGGATTAATGAGAGTTCAAAGTTTTATTCAAGATGATGCTCATATTTTCTGCACTAAATCTCAAATACATGATGAAATTAAAAACTGTATAAAAATGATGTATGATGTGTATGGTACGTTTGGATTTAATAAAATTTCAGTGAAACTTTCCACTCGACCAGAAAAACGTATTGGAGACGATTCAATATGGGATCTGGCTGAGAATAATTTATCTAGCATCTTAACAGAAATTGGTGTATCGTTTGAGTATCAAAAATTTGAGGGAGCATTTTATGGTCCTAAAATTGAATTTACTTTACTTGATTGTTTAAATCGTAATTGGCAGTGTGGTACGGTACAACTAGATTTTTCTCTTCCACGTCGATTAAACGCTTTTTATATCAATAAAAATAACAGACGTGTTGTGCCAATAATGATTCATAGAGCTATTTTAGGATCTATCGAGCGCTTTATAGGTATCTTAACAGAAGAATATTCTGGTTTTTATCCAACTTGGTTAGCTCCTATACAGGTAGTTTTAATGAATATTACTTCAAAACAGTCAAAATATGTTTCAAAATTAGCAAATAAAATGTCAAAAAAAAATATTAGAGTAAAATTGGATTTAAGAAATGAAAAAATAAATTTTAAAATTAGGGAACATACTTTATGTCGTGTACCTTATATGTTAATTTGTGGTAATGAAGAAATGAATATAAAAAAAGTATCCGTACGTACATTTCGCGGGAAAACATTAGGACATTATGACATTAATACATTTATAAAAAAAGTATTATGTGAAATTAAAAATTACAATCTTAATCAACTGGAGGAGTAATTTATTAAAGGTAGCAAAAAAAATCAGCTGATACGCCCTAATCGTATTAATCAAGACATTCGTGCTAATGAAATAAGATTAACAGATATAAATGGTAATCAAATTGGTATCGTTAGTTTATATGAAGCTCTTAAGAGAGCTCAAACAGCCGGAGTGGATTTGGTTGAAGTTAGTTCTAGTTCTTTACCTCCTGTATGTCGTTTAATGAACTACGGAAAATTTCTTTATGAAAAAAATAAATCTTTTAAAGAACAAAGAAAAAAACAAAAAATTATTCAAGTTAAAGAAATAAAATTTAGACCAGGAACTGAAGAAGCTGATTATCAAGTGAAGTTACGTCATTCAATACGTTTCCTTAACGATGGTGATAAAATAAAAATAACTTTAAGATTTCGTGGAGGAGAAATAATTCACCAACAAATAGGTTTTGAAATATTAAATCGTATTCGTAAAGACTTAGAACATATATCAATAATTGAATATATTTCTGATAAAATTGAAGGCAAGCAATTAATTATGATTTTGCTTCCTAAAAAAAAATAACAAATCTACATTAAGATAAGCAATATCGTATGCCTATAATGAAATTTATATTATTTATGTTTCATAGAAAAAATGAATATGCCAAAATTTAAAACAGTTCAAAGTTTTAAAAAAAGATTTAAGAAAACATCTTCTGGTGGATTTAAGTATAAACATGCTTATTTACGACATATCTTAACCAAAAAATCTAGTAAACGTAAGAGCCGTTTGCGACATAAATCTATGATTTCTAAAAGTAATTTGTTTTTAATTGCAAAATGTTTGCCTTATATTTAAAATTTTATTTTGATTATTAATTAAATTTAATAGGGATTACTTATATAATATGGGAGATATAATGTAACAATGGTACGTAGTAGAAATAGTGTTGTTTCGCGGATGCGTCATAAAAAAATAATAAAACAAGCAAAAGGTTACTACGGTGCACGTTCACGCACATATCGTGCTGCTTTTCAAGCCGTTATTAAAGCTAATCAATATTCTTATCGTGATCGACGACAAAAAAAACGACAATTTCGTAGATTATGGATTTCAAGAATTAATGCTGCAGCTAGACTAAATGGAATATCTTATAGTAAATTAATTAACAATTTTAAAAGACATTCAATCGAAGTTAATCGCAAAATTCTCGCAAATATAGCATTTTTAGATAAAGATGCCTTCGAAAGCTTAGTAAATGCATCAAAAATACAACAATAAACACGTTAAAATGGAGTTTATTGTTGTATTTATAGTTGTTGGTAAATTTTTTGTTTTATTTTGAAATCAAATTTATAGTTATTTTAATGAATAAGATGATTTAAATTTAATTAATTGTAAAACAACCAAAGCGAAATTAAACAATAAAAATTCAATAATATGTAATAAGAATATCTACGTTATGGTAATCCAACAAAAAATTAAAAAATCAAATCTGCAAGATTTAATTAAACAAGCAGAGCAATCAATTCAGCAATCTCATAACTTGAGTGCATTAGAATCGGTACGTATTGCTTTTTTAGGCAAAAATGGATATATAAATCAACAAATAGTACTAATGCGTAATTTAAATTCTATACAAAAAGCAGAAATAGGTAATATTATTAATAACGTTAAAAAAACAATTAAAAAGTTGTTATATATACGAAAAAATATATTAGAATCTATCTTAATACAAGAAAGGCTATTAAAAGAAAAAATTGACATATCATTACCAGGACGAAAAAAGACAAAGGGTAGATTGCATCCTTTAACTTTAACCAATATAAAAATTAAAAATTTTTTTGAAAAACTAAATTTTACTATAGTAGAAGGCCCGGAAATAGAAGACGATTATCATAATTTCAGCGCTTTAAATATTCCTGTGCATCATCCATCTCGTACTGAGCAGGACACTTTTTGGTTAGATGATACCCGATTATTGCGTACCCAAACTTCTGGGATACAAATTCGTGTCATGAAATCACAAAAACCACCTATACGTATTATTACATATGGTCGCGTCTATCGTAAGGATTACGATAAAACGCATACCCCAATGTTCCATCAGATAGAAGGATTAATGATTGATAATTATAGTAAATTTACCGATTTAAAAGGCATATTATATGATTTTTTAAATTATTTTTTCACAAAAAATATAAAAATCCGTTTCAGACCGTCTTATTTTCCATTTACAGAACCTTCGGCAGAAATAGATATAACGAGAGAAAAAGATCATTGGTTAGAAATATTAGGTTGTGGTATGGTGCATCCTAGTATACTGCAAAACATGAATATTGACTCAGAAAAATTTTCAGGTTTTGCTTTTGGTATGGGAGTAGAAAGATTAACTATGTTAAATTATAACGTGACAGATTTACGAACATTTTTTAAGAATGATATACGTTTTTTACAACAATTTAAATAATAAAGAGTCTTATTTGTGAAATTTAGTGAATTTTGGTTACGAGAATGGATTAATTTAGATATTAACAGTAATATGCTAACTGAAAAATTGACCATGGCAGGATTAAAAACTAATTTAATAACTCCTTATTTTAATTATTTTAGTAAGATAATAATTGGTTTGGTCTTAAAACGCATAAAACATCCTGATGTTGCTGACGCGTGGATATTAACAGTAGATATCGGTGACATAAATAACTTGAGTATAATATCTAATATAGACAATTGTTGTGTAAATTCAAAAATTATAGTAGCAAAATCAGATTCAATAGCACTCGGTAATAAGAAGGAAAAAAATAATAATAAATACGGATTACTACCTGAATGGTCATTATGTTCTTTTAAAAAACTGGGTATTGTTTACAATGATATTGACATAACAACGTTACCTAAAGATGCGCCTATAGGGTCAAATTTTAAAGATTATTTAAAATTAGATGATAACATTCTTGATATAAATATCCCTATAAACCGAGCTGATTGTTTTGGATTATATGGTATTGCTCGTGATTTATCAATAATTAATAAAACATCTTTAAAACAACCAAAAACAAATTTCGTAATACCAACTCTTAATGATACATTGTTAATTAAAATTGAAGAACCTAATGCATGCCCTTATTATTTAAGTAGAATCATCAAAGGTATTGATAATACTGTTCGCATTCCATTATGGATGCGTGAAAAATTAAGAAAAAGTGGAATCTGCTTTGTTAATCCAATAACAGATATAAGTAATTACGTTATTTTAGAATTAGGTTGTCCTATAAATATATTTAATTTAGATAAGATACATGGAGGAATTTGCGTACGTTTGGCTCATCAACATGAAACTATAAAAGTACCCAAAGATATCTTAATAAATATTAACACAGATACATTAATAATAGCAGATGCAAAACAACCATTAGCTTTAGCAGGTATTTTAAATGGAGAAAATTCAATTATTGATTCATCAACGTGTAATATTTTATTGGAATGCGCTGTTTTTCATCCATCTTTTATTATAGGTAAAACTAAACAATATAATTTAGATTATTCTTTTTCCTCACACTATTATGAAAGAGGAATAGATCCTACTTTAATCAAATTAGCTATTGAACGTGTCACATATTTTTTAATTAAAATTTGTGGAGGATATCCTGGACCAGTAATAAATTTAATAAATGAAAAAACAATAACCAAAAAAAATTTTATAATTTTAAGACGTAATAAAATAAAAAAATTTATCGGTTATTTTATTTCAGATAATAAAGTACATGAAATTTTAAAACGCACTGGATGCATCATAAAACGTTTTAAGGATGGTTGGAAAGTATTAACACCTACTTGGCGTTTCGATTTAAAATTAGAAGAAGATTTAATAGAAGAAATAATTAGAATTTATGGCTATAATATGCTTCCTAGTACTTCAATATATACGGCGCTACAAACGAAATACAATATTAATAAAAATAAATTACCTTTATTAAGAATAAAAAATTTACTTGTAGATCGTGATTATCAAGAAGTGATTACTTATAGCTTTGTAGATCCAAAAATTCAAAATTTGCTGCATCCTGAACAAGTAGCATTACGAATTATAAACCCTATTACAAAAGAAATGTCTGTTATGCGTTTATCTTTATGGAGTGGTCTTGTAAATACAGTTATTTATAATCAAAATCGTCAACAACAGCAAATACGTTTATTTGAAAGTGGAATGTCTTTTTCACCAAATAAAATGGCATATATGAAAGTTGATCAATATTTGACATTATCGGGCATTATAACAGGAGTGCGATATGAAGAACATTGGGATTGCAAAAAAAATAATATTATGGATTTTTATGATATAAAAGGTGATGTTGAAGCAATTCTGGACATGCTTGGTAAATTAAATGATGTAGAATTTAAAATACAAATCAATCCGGCATTACATCCAGGACAAAGTGCTAGTATATTTTTTCAAAATGAATATATTGGATGTATTGGGATGATACATCCTTCCTTAGAAAAAAAATTGAATTTAAGGAATCATACATTGGTTTTTGAAATTATTTGGGATAAAATAGCTGAATATAGAACTAGCAAAATAAAAGACATTCCTCGATTTCCTATTAATCGTAGAGACATTGCAATCATAGTTTCGGAACAGATTGCTGCTATAGATATTATTAATGAATGCAAAAAATCTTTAGGAAAAGAATTAATTGATATAAAATTATTTGATATATACCGTGGTATCGGTATAAATAAAGAATTCAAAAGTTTAGCTATTAGTTTATTTTTATATAATAATAATTATACTTTAAAAGAAATTGAAATTACAAAAATGCTTGAAAAATGCTTACAACGTTTAAAATTAAAATTTAAAGCCTCTTTAAAAAGATAATGTATATATAAATGAAATCAATTCTAATTTTCAAATTAATAAAAAATTATTGATACTTTAATTATTAAAATACTCATAAAGATTAATAATATTCTTGCATATTTTAAAAGATAAATTTTTTATGATATTATTAAATTAGATAGAGTATTTTATTATAAAATATGGATAGTCTGGTTTGTTTTAAATTTTATGGTATAATCCAGATGTTTTGTTTATAAAAGATGATCTTCATAAAAAATTATAACTTGGAGTCAGTAAGTTATGACGTCTTTAAGATTGTTGGTGTCTAATTTTCACAATCCATGGTTTAATTTGGCAATAGAGGAATGTATTTTCCATAATATAGAAAATAATCAAAGTATACTATTTTTATGGCGTAATTATAATACAATAATTATTGGTAGAGCACAAAATCCATGGAAAGAGTGTAATACTCGTCGTATGGTAAGAGATGGAATTCGTTTAGCTAGAAGAAGTAGTGGAGGTGGTGCCGTTTTTCACGACTTAGGTAATACATGTTTTACATTTTTATCAAGTAAGAAAGACTATAATAAAAATATTTCTACTACTATTATTTTAGATGGATTAAAATACTTCGATATTCATGCAAAAATATCCGGACGTAACGATCTTCTTGTACAAACCAAAGCAGGGGAGCGCAAAATTAGCGGTTCAGCTTATAGAGAAACATCCTATGGTAAATTTCATCATGGAACTTTGTTATTACAAACAGACCTCACCAAACTAGCATACTATCTTAATCCGGATATTAAAAAATTACAAACTAAAGGCATTAAGTCAGTGCGTTCTCGTGTTGCTAATTTAAATGAATTAAATTCAAATATTAACCATAAACAACTTTGTTATGCTTTACAAAAAGAATTTTGTAATTTTTATAAAAAACAAATAAATCCAGAAATTATTTCTTTAGAAAATGTACTAAAAAAAATACCAGGATTTTCAAAACAATTAACTCATCAAAGTTGCTGGGATTGGAATTTTGGAGCTGCACCAATGTTTACGCATTATTTAGACAATTATTTTACTTGGGGTAGTGTAGCATTACACTTTGATATTAAAAACGGAATTATTAATAGAAGTTGTATTTTTACTGATAGTCTATATCCAGAACCTTTAGAGTCATTATCTAAAAAATTAGTTGGAGTTTTATATAATGCTGATGAAATTAAAAGTTGTTGCAAACAATGGTTATTAATGTGGACTCAACATGATTATTTAACCGATGTAGTAGATTGGTTAATCACTAATTTACAATGAAATTTAAAATTATTAAAAATATAGTTAATTTATTTGTTAATATTTTGCATTTAGATTTAAACTATTTCAGTGTTCGAAATTGTTAAATGATTAAATTTTTAATTAGCTTTTAGGCAAAAGTATATCTTTAGGTTATGTTAAAATAATTATTTAAAAATGTAGTAATTTTTGTATTTCATAAGATACAAAAACTTGTTGTTTATTTTATAAATTAGTGTCTTATAGCTTATAAAGACCAAATTCGAAACATAAAAAGGATAAAATATGAAAAATAATTTAAAAAAAAATAACAAAGATTACTTAAATAAAGAAATTAATTGGCAAAACTTGAATTTTAGCATTAGTGATTCTGCGATCCAACAGATTAAACATTTAATAAAAAATAATACTGAAATATTAGGTATACGTATAAATATAAAAAAATATGGATGTGCAGGATTAAGTTTTACTATGGATAAAGTTATCATGTTTAATAATATAGATTTAATTTATAAATATGATGGAGTAAAATTGTTTATATCTCCGGAAGCAATTTTATTTATTAATGGGACTAAACTAGATTACATTAAAGAAGGATTAAATTATTCATTTAAATTCCACAATTCTAAAGCTCAATATACATGTGGATGCGGTGAAAGCTTTAATATATAAAGGGTTCGACAGTATATGAAAAAAAATCAAATTAGGAATGATGATAAAAAAAATAATGATGTCATTAATCCGTGGATGGTTGTAAAAAAGAAATATAAAGAAGGTTTTTTTACAAATCTCAAAAATGAAGAACTAGAATATGGTATTGATGAAAAAACAATATGTGCTATCTCAACAAAAAGAAATGAGCCAGAATGGATGTTTAATTTTCGTATTAATGCTTATAAGGCTTGGCTAAAAATGCAGGAACCACATTGGTTAAAAGCACATTATCCAAAATTAAATTATGATAATTATTGTTATTATTCAGCACCTCTTTATGAAAAAAAAAATAATGAGTTAAATAAAGAAAAATATTTAACTAATGAAGTAAAAAAAACATTTTATAAATTAGGTGTACCAATACATGAGGGTGCAGGAATAGCTGTGGATGCCATCTTTGATTCTGTATCTGTAGCTACTACCTATCATAAGAAATTAGCTAAACAAGGTATTTTATTTTGTTCATTTAATGAGGCAATTCATAAATATCCAAATTTAGTGCGTAAATATTTAGGAAGTGTAGTCCCTTTTAACGATAATTTTTTTGCAGCTTTAAATTCTTCAGTAGCCTCTGATGGAACTTTTGTATATATACCAAAAAATACACAATGTCCCATGGAACTTTCAACATATTTTCGCATTAATTCCTCTAAAACAGGTCAATTTGAACGTACTATTATAATTGCTGATGAAAATAGTTATGTCAGTTATATTGAAGGATGTTCAGCACCAACACATAATATGAATCAACTTCATGCTGCAGTCGTAGAAGTTATTTTAATGAAAAATGCTGTTGTAAAATATTCTACGGTACAAAATTGGTTTTCTGGGAATAAAACTACAGAAGGAGTGCTAAATTTTGTTACTAAAAGAGCATTATGCGATGGAAAAAATTCAAAAATGTCATGGATTCAATCAGAAAACGGTTCTGCCATTACATGGAAATACCCTAGTGTCATTTTAAAAGGCGACAATTCCATTGGAGAGTTTTTTTCAGTAGCTATAACCAATAATCATCAAAAAGCAGATACTGGGACAAAAATGATTCATATTGGCAAAAATACTCGCTCTACTATTATTTCAAAAGGCATAGCTGTTGGTAATAGCGATAATACATATCGCGGGTTAGTTAAAATTATGCCAACTGCCGTTAAAGCACGAAATTTTACACAATGTGATTCGATGTTAATTGGTGATAAATCTGGCGCACATACTTTTCCATTAATAGATGTAAGAAATAACAGCGCCAAATTAGAACATGAAGCTACCACTTCACGTATTAGTGATGATCAATTATTTTACTGTAAACAAAGAGGAATTAGTGAGGATGATGCTATTTCTATGATTGTAAATGGATTTTGTAAAGATATTTTTTCCAAATTACCTTTAGAATTTGCTATAGAGGCTCAAAAATTACTAAGTATTAGTCTTGAACATAGTGTTGGTTAAAATCAAAAATAATAAGGAAACAAATATTAATGCTCGTAATAAATGATTTAACAATTAGCATAGAGAATAAAATTATCCTCCATAAAATAAATTTAAATGTAAAATTAGGTGAAATACACGTAATTATGGGTCCTAATGGTTCTGGTAAAAGTACTCTTGCGGCTATTCTTGCTGGTCAAAAAAATTATTTAATAATCAATGGTACAATATTGTATAAACAACGCAATTTATTAATGTTAAATCCTGAAGAACGAGCAGGAGAAGGAATTTTTGTAGCTTTTCAATATCCTGTAGAAATACCAGGCATAAATAATCAATTTTTTTTAGAATGTTCTATTAATGCGATAAGAAAATATCGGAATCAGCTACCTTTGGATCATTTTGAATGTGTGGATCTTATCGAATCTAAAATAAAATTATTAAAAATATCTAAAAATTTACTAAATCGTTCAGTAAATGTAGGCTTTTCTGGAGGAGAGAAAAAACTTAATGATATCTTACAAATGACTTTGTTAGAACCAACATTGTGTATTCTTGATGAAACTGATTCAGGATTAGATATAGATGCGGTAAAAATTTTAGCTTATGGAATCAATCTACTTCATAATAAAAATCGTTCATTTATTATAATTACCCATTATCAAAGGATTTTAAAATATGTAAAACCTGATTGTGTACATATTTTATATAAAGGTCATATTATAAAATCTGGAGATTTACATTTAGTAAAATTTATTGAGGAACAAGGTTATGGATGCTTTAATAAACAATAATGAACATGCATTACAACAATGGCGTATCTTATTTGAAAAAAATGAAAAAAACCTTTCACCTCAAGCAAATAAACAATGGGAAAAAGTAAAAGATTCTGGCAGATCGCTTCATAAAGACAAAAAATGGAACAATGTTTATATAGGACATTTTTTATCTAATTCTTTTGTTACGCCCTTTGACAAAATGATAAATATAATTAAAGTAAATAAACTTTCTTTAAATATTGATGCGTATCGATTAGTATTCATAAATGGCTTATTTTCTTCATTGTTGAGTGATACAAATACTGGATTATGGCAAGTGATATCGAATAAAAAGATAAATCGTCAACTGTTACCGTCGCCAATCCAATCGGATTTTTTTTTGCATTTAACTGAAGCATTAGCTAATGAAATTACTCATATTTTCTTACCTGCTGATATAACAGCGGATAAGCCGTTATATTTATTACATATTAATTCAGGTAATAAAAATAAAAATACATTGGCGACTTCACATTATTACCATCAGATCGAAATTGCAAACGGTGCTAATGGTCAAGTAATAGAACACTTCGTAAGCATGGATTCTCATGGTCATTTTAGCGGCGCACGTACATATACAGTAATAGGAGATCATTCTCAATTTGATCATATTAAGCTATTTTTTGAAAACCAAAATAGTTATCATTTAGCACATAATGATATACATATTGGATGCGAAACTAAAGTAAAAAGCAATTTATTTATTATTTTAGGCGCTAGATTTAATCATCATCAAACAAGCGTAAAATTAAACGGTAAAGGATCATCTTTATCAATTAATAGTTTAGCATTTCTTAAGCAAAGAGATATTAGTAGCATATTTACTTATTTAGAGCATAATAAACAATGTTGCATAAGCAGACAATTGCATAAAACAATTGTTTCTGATGATAGTCAAAGTGTATTTAATGGTTTTATTAAAGTTGCTAAGCATGCAATTAAAACTGATGGATTAATGTTAAATAATAATTTGTTTTTGAATGGTAATGCAAAAATTAAAAGCGAACCACAATTAGAAATTTATGCTGATGATGTTAAATGTAGTCATGGTGTTACTATTGGCAATCCTGATAAGAATCAAATTTTTTATTTATGCACGCGAGGTATTGCATACGAAAATGCTATAAAGATGATTATTTATGCATTTACTATTGAAATACTTGGTAAAATTAAAAATAAAGTTATTGAAGATGTTATTGCTAAACGTATTATAAATATTCTATAAAAGGTTTATAAAATGAACGAATATCCCATAGTAAAAATTAGATCTAATTTTCCTGTATTAACTAAATTAATAAATAATAAACCATTGATTTACTTGGACAGTGCTGCAAGTGCTCAAAAACCTAATGACGTTATTAATTGTCAGAATAATTTCTATCGCAACAGATATGCAACCGCTCATCGTAGTATATATCAACTAAGCAGACAAGCCACTGAATTAATGGAGCAAGCAAGAAAACAAATAGCAACATTTATTCATGCATCTTCATTAGAAGAAATTGTTTTTACCAAAAGTGCTACTGAAGGAATCAACTTAGTGGCTAATAGCTATGGAGGAAAGTATTTTAAAAAAGGTGATAACATTCTTATTACTGAAATGGAACATCATTCTAATATTGTTCCTTGGCAAATGTTAGCTAAAAAGAAAAGATTAATTATTAAATATATTCCTCTAACATTAAGTGGCATGTTAGATATTAATCAATTACCGAATTTAATTAATGAACGAACTAAATTAGTTGCTATTACTCAACTTTCTAACGTTATTGGTACTTTAAATCCTTTATCTGAAATTATACATTTGATACGTAATATAAAAGATACTGTAGTATTAGTAGACGGTGCACAAGGCATAGTGCATACCAAAGTAGATGTACAGAAAATAAACTGCGATTTTTATGTATTTTCTAGTCATAAACTTTATGGACCTAATGGTGTAGGTGTTCTTTATGGCAAAAAACACTTATTACAAAGTATGCCCCCATGGGAAGTTGGAGGAGGTATTGTCAAAACGGTTAGTTTAACTAAAGGTACAACTTTTGTAGATGCTCCTTGGAAATTTGAAGCTGGTTCAGCAAATATAGCCAATATTTTAGGCTTAGATGCTGCCATTAAATACATTAATAGCATAGGTTTAGATAAAATCTATAATTACGAGCTTCAATTGATGTATTATGCAACAAAAGAATTAGAAAATATCCCTAACATAATAATTTATGGTCCTACAAGCCGTATAGGAGTTCTATCTTTTAATATTGGTAAACATCATCCTTACGACATTGGAAGTTTTTTAGATCAAGACGGCATTGCCATACGCACTGGACATCATTGCGCAATACCATTAATGAATTATTTTCGCACATCAAGTATGTGTCGTATTTCATTAGCAATGTATAATAATAAAGAAGATATTGACAAATTAATAAGTAGTTTAATAAAAACACAACATCTTCTCAATAAATTATCAAAATAAATATAAATTCTTTATGAATTTACCGAATAAAAAAAAATTATTACAAAATTTCTTACGGTGTAGAAACTGGGAAGAAAAATACTCGTATATAATCACTTTAGGAAACCATTTATCACCCATACCAAATAATACGGACATTCCTAAATATTTAGTACCTGGTTGTCAAAGTCGAACCTGGATAACTGTTCTAGTTGATAACGACGGGATTATAAAATTATACGGAGACAGCAATTCTTCTATTGTTAAAGGTATAATTGCTATTGTATTTATTATTTATCAAGGATTAACGCCAAAAGAAATTATCCAATTAAAAATTAGATTTATAATTAAAAAATTAAACTTAAACGAAAATTTTACCTTCGCTAGGTCAGAAGGACTACAGTCCATCGTAAGCACATTACTTAATCAAGTAAAAAATTTAGTATAAACCCTTTATTTCCAATCTTGTAAATAAAACAATAAATTCATCCCTAAAAATTTAATATTTAAAACCAAACTATTATATCAATCATTATATTTGCAACAGATTTATTGATTTATATCTATATGTTTTTTGAAATATGATTATTTAAATACCAAACACTTAATAAAATTCTAGTTATTTATCATTATTAATCTACAACCTGTAAATACTAATACTATTATACACTGCAAAATAATTAAATTTATATTTAATATTTTAAAATTTTTTTGAGTTTCTCTTTGCGTTTAAATTGAAAATAGTAGTAATTAGACAAATTCATGCGTTCTAATGGATTCGAACCATCGACCCCTATCACGTCAAGATAGTGCTCTACCGGACTGAGCTAAGAACGCAATACTAAACCTAAATTTATATTGTATTGTAAATTAATTAATTATAAAGTCAAATACTGATATATTTATTAAATAAATTATTAAAATTAAATAACTATAATGATCTTTTATAAAAAATAAATTTTCTTTTAAATATTAATAAATTATATTATCAATTATCTAATCTTCTAATAGTTTATATATCTAATACGTAAAAACAAATAAAAAACCAACATAGCAGATAATAATATAAAATTTCTTATTTTCACAAAGGATCTTAATATATGTTTACTGGTATTATAAAAACTACTGTACCAATTGTTTCTATCATCAAAAAAACCAATTTTCATATTCATACAATACTATTACCTAAATTCTTATTACAGGGTTTAGAACTTGGTTCATCAATTTCTTATAATGGTTGTTGTTTAACTGTTAGTAATATTCAGAAAAAATTAGTAAGTTTCGACATCATAAAAGAAACTCTTAAAATAACCAATCTAAAAATACTAAATGTAGGTAATATTGTTAATTTAGAAAGAGCTATATTCTTTAATAAAGAAATTGGTGGACATTTAATGTATGGACAGATTACCTGCACAGCAACACTTAGAAAAATTATATTCGCAATAAATAACAGAAAAATTTGGTTTGAAATAAATAAGAAAAAAATGCAAAAATACCTTTTATATAAGGGATCTATTGGAATAGATGGAGTTAGTTTAACAATATGTAAAGTCATTAAAAATTATTTTTGTGTTGCATTAATTCCGAAAACTTTAGAATATACTACTCTTGGAAATAAAAAAATAGATGATATTGTAAATATAGAAATTGACATACAAACTCGTATTATTATAAATACCGCTGAACGTATGATGTCAATTTTTACTAAAAAAATAATTCAAAATAATTCTTATTAAATATTTTTAACTTCTAGATTTAAATCATAGAAATTTATTCATAATAATGAAACATTTTATTTAATTTTATTATATTTTTCTTGATTTTTACATTTAATTACAATAGATTGTTAACTAAGTAGTTAATAAACATATGCAAAAGCAGCATTGTATATAAATAAACAAAAACTGGGGTTTTGTATCCATCATCGCTTTATACGATAAGTGTATTTAACCCCATAAAATATAAAAATAATGTTTATTGCTTTCAAATTTTGGGCAGTTTCTAATGTCAGCTATTAAAAAAATTCAACAACAAATTCAAAATAATAAAATCCTATTATACATGAAGGGTACTCCATCTTCACCTAGTTGTGGATTCTCTTCTAAAGCAGCTCAAGTGTTGTCCATTTGTAGTAAAAATGTTACTTATATCGATGTTTTAGTTGATCCGAATCTTCGTTCTGAATTACCAAAATTTTCTGGTTGGCCTACTTTTCCTCAATTATGGATAGATGGCAACTTGATAGGTGGTTGCGATCTAATACTTGAAATGTATCGAAAAGGAAAGTTGCAAAGTCTTATTGAGCAAACATTAATCAAATATGGGTTACAGAAATAAAATATAAATTAAAATAAAATTGTCTATTTCGTAACTCTAGAGTACTGATGCAGGCCATCCTCCCAATTTTTTCCAACGGTTTACTAATTTGCAGAAAAGCATTGCAGTACGTTCGGTATCGTATATAGCAGAATGTGCTTTATTATTATCAAACACTATTCCTGCACATATACAAGCTTTAGCTAGTACTGTTTGTCCTAAAACTAAACCACTTAAAGTAGCAGTATCAAAAGTTACAAAAGGATGAAAAGGATTATACTTAAAGTCAGATCGTTCAATGGCAGCCATAAGAAAACCATGATCAAAAGCGGCATTATGAGCAACTAGGATAGCTCGATTACAATCCTGGCTCTTAAGACCTTGACGCACCATCTTAAAAATTTCATTTAAAGCTTCATATTCCGTCACGGCAGAACGTAATGGATTATAAGGATCTATACCATTAAAAGCTAATGCAGATGGTTGCAAAGTTGCTCCTGGAAAAGATTTGATATGAAAATTTATTTTAGTATCAATTTTCAACCAACCATTACAATCCATTTTTAATGTAATAGCTGCGATTTCTAATAAAGCATCAGTATTAGGATTAAACCCAGCTGTTTCTACATCAATGACTACTGGATAGAATCCACGAAAACGTGCATTAAGAGTATTAAAACTATTTTTTTTGATCATGTTACTTTATTAAAAATTACGGAAAATACTTAATTATCTATTAATTTCAATCATGATTTTGATAAAATATAAATATAAACTATGTTCTAAAAATTAAAATTTAAGATTAATTCCATTATATAAAAAACAAAAAACACACTAAATTATAACTTAGATTTAACCTTGAAGGTTAAGATAAAAATTATAAAAAGAAAATTCTAAAATTTATAACTTTATATAATATTTACAAATAAAAATTCAATAACATACCCCGTATACGTAATTATATTAAAATGAGTACACATAAACAAATTTTATAGTAATTTATAATTTACATATAAGCAATGAATTTATTAAATTAAAATATTAAAAATTTAATATTAAATTATATAATATTGGAAATATTATATAAAACTACATAAATATATAATATGCGAATCTAGATTATCACTTATTCACAAAAGAAATTATTGTGAAACAAAATTCCAAATTGTTGAATATTAATAATACATCATAAGATAAAGAATAATTAATAATAATTCTTCAAAATCTATATTTATACATATATAATTAAAATTTAAGATGCTTTTAAATATATATGTTATATTAATAAATGTGTAGTATCAAAATATTAACTAAGACTATTGAGTAATAACTCATAATTATATCACCAACCTTATTAATAAAATATTTTATTATTTTTACACCATAATCAACAAATAATAAATTTACATGATAATAAACTTTAATTAACGTAAGGAGAAAAAATTGGAATTACCATTAGGATCAAATTTAGCTCGATTAGTTAGAATATGGCGTGCTTTAATTGACCATCATTTGAAACCTCTAAAACTAACACAAACACATTGGATTACATTATATAATATTTGTAAATTACCACCAGAACAATCACAAATTAAATTAGCTAAAGCAATAGGTATTGAACAACCATCTTTAGTAAGAACACTCGATCAATTGGAAGAAAAAGGATTGATTACTCGCCATACATGTATAAATGATAGAAGAGCTAAACGCATTAAATTAACTGAATCTGCTAAACCTATTATTAAAGAAGTAAATAATGTCATTAATAATATTCGCAATGAAGTGTTAACTGGAATTAATCCAAAAGATATTGAATTATTAGGTACAATGGTTAGTAAATTAGAAAAAAATATTGTAGAATTACAGGATAACATATAATATTCAACAAAATAAATTATAACATTGAAGGTTCGTTAATTTGTCTAACAAGTTATATTTAATTCATAAATTTATACTTTCGATAATTTACCGAGATGATTTAATGTAATATAAGATGTTTTCATAAAAATATTGTATTAAAAATAGGTTATTTAATAGATAAAATATTTATAAGTAAACTCAACTTAAATATTTTTAGTATAAAACGTGAATATACCTATAAAAATTATATATAAATGATCTAACAAAAAAGTCTGTAAAATTGTTTACAAAATAGCTAAAGACACGCGTGTTAAGATTCCAAACACTACTATCGTGTCTTTAGCTATTTTCAACAAGAATGATCAACTACATCAAAATTAGTTTTATTGAAATATTTTGATAGTAAAAAATGATTTTTTCTACTAATTTAAAAAATCGAATAGCTCAACATTTAAAAAAAACAATTCCAGAGTTAGTTTACATTTCTCTGAGAAAGTATTAAACCATAAAATCATGACATTAGGATGTGTAAAATATTATCTAGAAAACAAGTAATCAAATATTTTTATAGTCATCCAAGATAAAATCAGATTAACTCTTGGGTTTATTTTCAATCTAACAATATTTACTTTAAAGAAAAACTAATAAAAGATGTGTTTGATTTAAAAAAAATTTTTCCACACCGTGAAATATCAGTTCCAAAATTTTGAGACAGATATCAAGTTTATATTGATAGCCAAAAATTTTGGCAAGATGGTAAATATAAATTGTATGATCGATTTATCTATCAAAAAATAATTGGAATATTAAAAAACTTGCAGCTTGAGGATTCGATTTAAATCTTAAATATTTAAATGTTACTTAATATTAAGATAAAGATTCTTTATATTTATAAAATGAGATGATCATAATGAACGAAACAAATATAATAAAATTATTACAAGAACGTGGATTAATTGCACAAATAACAAATGCAAAAAAAATAGCAAATAAACTATCTTTTAAAAAAATTTCTATCTATTGCGGATTTGATCCGACTGCCGATAGTTTACATTTAGGACATCTCATACCATTATTATGTTTAAAACATTTCCAAATTGCAGGACACCGTCCAATAATATTAATAGGAGGAGCTACAGGTTTGATTGGTGATCCTAGCTTTAAAGCTGCTGAACGTATATCAAATCCGGCAGAAACAGTAAAAATTTGGGCAAAAAAGATCACACTGCAAATTCATCAATTCTTAGACTTTGATAATAAAAAAAATGGAGCTATCATAATAAATAATTATGATTGGTTCAATTCAATGGATATGTTATTCTTTTTAAGAAATATTGGTAAGTTTTTTTCTATTAATAAGATGATAGATAGAGAGGCAATAAAGCAAAGATTAAATCGTAATAATAAAGGGATATCTTTTACTGAATTTAGTTATAATTTATTACAAGCTTACGATTTTGCATATTTGAACCAAAACTATAATGTTACATTACAAATAGGAGGTTCCGATCAATGGGGGAATATTATTTCAGGAATTGATTTAACAAGACGCATGTATCAAAATTCGGTTTTTGGTTTTACAGTGCCTTTGATTACAAATTCAAAAAATATTAAATTTGGTAAAACAGAAAATAATGTAATTTGGTTAAATCCTCGCAAAACTAGTCCTTTTAAATTTTATCAATTTTGGATTAATATTCCAGATGAGAATGTTTATCGTTTTTTAAAGTTTTTCACATTTTTAGATATTAGAATGATTAATGAACTAAAATTAAAAAAATATAATAGTAACATTAATCATAATCATGCTCAAATCTTATTAGCTAATGAAATCACCCGTATGGTACACGGCCCCACAGGATTGGCTACAGCGCAACGCATTACACATAATTTATTTAAAAAATCTTCAACTGAATTAAAAGAAGAAGATTTATTTCAATTGGCTAAAAATAGTGAAATTACAACTGTTTTTTTAAAGCATAACATAAATTTACAACAAGCATTAGTGGCAACTAAATTAACATCTTCTAAACAGCAATCTAGATCTTTGATTCAATCTCATGCAATTACAATCAATGGTATAAAACAAACTGAAATAAAATACGTATTTCAAAATTCAGATAAATTATATGGTCGTTATACTATACTAAAACGTGGTAAAAAAAATTTTTCCCTTATTTGTTGGATGTAAGACAAATGTAAATTTCAAAATTACTTATTTATATATATTCTACATATTTAGATACAGTTAAATAATTTTTTTATTATACTCACATAGTTCTCTAATACAACATGAACTACATTGAGGCTTTCTTGCAGTACAAACATACCTTCCATGTAAAACCATCCAAGAATGACATTTACTTTTAAATCTTTCAGGAATGACAGTTAACAATTTTCTTTCAACTATTTTGAGAGTAACACCTATGACAAAACGACTCCTATTACAAAATCGAAAAATATGAGAATCTACAGCAATAGTAGGAAATCCAAAAATTAAATTCAATATCACATTAGCAGTTTTACGACCAACTCCAGGTAAACTTTCTAATGCATAACGATTTGCTGGAATTTTACTATCATATAAATTAACTAATAATTCACACGTTTTAATGATGTTTTCTGTTTTTTTATTAAATAAGCCAATAGATCTAATTTGTTTTTTTAATGCATCTTCTCCTAAATTCAATATAGCTTGAGGTGATGAAGCCACAGCAAATAAATTATCAGTAACTTTATTAACTTGTACGTCAGTAGATCTAGCAGAAAGAATCACTGCTATTAATAATTCAAACGCTGAATTATACACCAATTCTGTAGTAGGATTTGAATTATTGGCATTAAATATATTTAATATTTTATATCGTTTAGCATTATTCATTCAAATCTGATCTACTCAATAAACAAAATTCAAATTATAGTCTATCTTACCCAATAAAATTTACTTGTTACAACTAAAATTCACCATATTTTCTGGTTTTATCCACCTATCAAAATCTTGTTCATCGAGATAACCTAACTTTAACGCAGCCGCTTTTAATGTCAAATCTTCTTGGTAAGCCTTTTGAGCAATTTTAGTTGCTTTATCATAACCAATATAAGGAGTAAGTGCAGTGACTAACATTAAAGACTTTTCAAGCAATTGAATTATTCGTTTACGATTTGGCTCCATGCCAGAAATACAATAACGATTAAAACTTTTAATTCCATCTTGTAATAACCTAGCAGACTGGAGAAAATTATAAATAATAAGTGGTCGATGAACATTTAATTCAAAATTACCTGATGCGCCACCAAAATTTATAGCAACATCATTACCAAAAACCTGACAACATAACATATTCACAGCTTCACATTGTGTTGGATTAATTTTCCCCGGCATAATTGAACTTCCAGGTTCATTTGCAGGAATTATTAATTCACCAATACCACAACGGGGTCCAGACGACAACCAACGTATATCGTTAGAAATTTTCATCATGGACGAAGCTAGAGTTTTTAAAGATCCATGAGTATTTACTAAAGCATCACTTGTTGCTAACGATTCGAATTTATTAGGAGCAGTAACAAAAGGATGACCCGTTAATAAAGATAAATTATACGCTGTACGTTGTGCATATTCAGGATGGGAATTAAGTCCGGTACCTACAGCGGTACCACCTAATGCTAATTCATAAAGATGTGAAAGAGTAAATTTGATATTAATCAAATTATGATCTAACATGGATACCCAACTAGATATTTCTTGACCAAGAGTTAGAGGAACTGCATCTTGTAAATGAGTGCGTCCAATTTTAATAATATTGTTAAAATCAACGGATTTCTTAGCTAAAGTTTCTTTTAAAATTAAGATCTGGGGTATTAGATGTTCTTTTATTGCTATTACTGAGGCAATATGCATTGCAGTAGGAAATACATCATTTGAACTTTGACTCTTATTAACATGATCATTAGGATGTATTATTCTATTTTCGCCACGTTTACCACCTAATAGCTCACTTGCACGATTGGCAATAACTTCATTAATATTCATATTAGTTTGTGTACCAGAACCTGTTTGCCATACAGATAATGGAAATTCTTTCATGTGCTCACCATTTAAAATTTCATCAGTGACCAAAATAATTGCTTGCGCATACCGTCTATCGAGCAATCCTAAATCAGCATTAACCTGTGCCGCAACTCTTTTTATTTGCGCAATGGCCCTAATCAATTCAAAAGGCATCTTTTCATCAGAGATATTAAAATACTTCAATGACCTCTGAGTTTGAGATCCCCAAAGCTGATTATCAGCAACTTCAATATAACCTATTGAATCTTTTTCTATACGACTTATCGGCATAAAAGCACTTTTATAAAAAACTTTGTTTTATACAGTAAAATAAAATATTTAAAATCTGATTTTTAGAATAGAGAACCAAAATTTCAATTCACATACTGGAACAGATTAAGTGAATTTAACCTAAATTTCAATCTAATAATCAAATATATTAAATAAATAACATTATGTTGCATAAAATTATTGAAGTTTTTTTTTAATGATTTATGATAGGCCATGTTATTTTAAAAATCTTGCTCATTTTACAATAAAACTGAAACAATAAAATAACGTGAAAAAAATAATTAAGTGTTTGCTATTTATTATCGCAATTGCAATTTTTAACTTGAATAGTAAAGCCGACATTAGGTACCATCAAGTGTCATCTGAAGTTCAAGGCGTATTATCTGAAAAGAACAAAAACATTCTAAATAAACAATATAGGGCAATTAATGAAACAATAACAAATGAAAACAATATAAAAAATGAAAACAATATAAAAAATGAACAACATGATTTATTGACTAAACTAAGAATTAGCAATAATTTGATCGATTTAATGAGTAAAGTATATCAAGATCACAATTACTTCATTTTTACTCAGACCGGTATTAAAAATATTAAAAAAATTAATTTTCTGAATGTTGGTGTAGGTCAAAGAATCGTTCGTGATAATCGATGGTTTGTAGGATATAATACTTTTTATGATATGCAGCTTTCTGATGAAAACTATCATCGTTTAAGTGTAGGTACTGAATTTTTTTGTAATTATTTTTATTTAACAGTTAATAAATATTATGCCTTAACTAATCGATATTTTTCAAATCAAGGTAGTATAAATAAAGAGCATGTTCTTAATGGTTATGATTTAAATGTTGGTAGTTGGTTGCGTTTTTATCCATCGTTATCAGGTACATTGAAATTAAAATATTATTTTTATGATGAAATTTTAAATTTATCTAAAACAAGACAGAATAAAAATTTACTAAATTGGGTAACTGAAATTGAATTTAATCCTATATCAATAATTACTTTTAGCATAAGTGAAACCTTTAATAAAAATTTCTGTACAGAAAAAAAAATCAATATATTAATTAACTACGAATTCGGAACACCTTTTAACCAACAGTTAAAGGATGTTAATATTCTTGGTAAAACACTTAATGGTAATCTATATAAATTCGTTGTACGAGATAATAATATACCTTTAGTTAAGAAAATTTCTAATAAAATGCAAGGTTATCACTTAGTACAAACTTCTTTTTATAATAATACTCAAGAAAAAATAGAATTGGGCAAAGAAAGATTTCTAAAAAAAATTGAAAGGAAAATGGGACGAAAAAATAATAGTGATTTTCCTAAAAATATAGAAACAAAAGCAAATAACCATTCTGTCGATGATAGTAAAAAACAAAAGCAAGTTGCCGTAAAAAATAAGGATCAAAAAATTAATAAAGCAAATATTGATAAACAAACAGAAAAGCAACAAGATAAACAAGCAATTGATAATCAATCTTGTTATAATCAAAAAGATAAAGAATCAACAATATCACAAAATTACGAACCATCAACTTCATATGCTATACCAGGTGAAAATTTATCAAAAGATAATAAGAAAACAATTACAACTAATAGCACTAATAACACAGTAAGTAAATTAGATGAAAATCAATGTAAAATACAAGATAAAGACTTAAAAAAGACTGAAACAACAAAAGTAGACGAAATGAAAAAACAATTAAAAGAAGATAAAGGTAATGATAACAGTTTTCTGTGTCCTGTACCACCTCCTTTACCTACATCATTACCAACAACAGTAATTCAAACGCCATCAACATCATCGACCTTGAATGAAAAGAGTTATGATATAATTAATAAAAAAAGTAATCAACTTCAAAAAAGCAAAAATACAAATATACATAACCAAATGATGGAAAATCTTATTTCTGCTAAAAATAGTAAATTTTTAAATTTAGGAAATGAACAACATCTTTTAAAGTTACAAAAAATACAAGAAGATCGTTTAAATATCAAATATGATAGTCAAAACAACGATGTTTTATCTAAAATTTTGAGTAGAAAAGCACTCTTAATATATAGCGATAGTAGTAATTCAAATTCGGATGAAGAAAATTCAACGAAAGATGATTTCTCTGATTAATTCTGAACTTATAAATATTTATACTATTTTATATAAAATATATAAAAATAAGAAAATGAAAGAATTAATTATGATCTGTGTTTCTGTTACCGAATTAAACAAATACGTGTAATAGAGAAAGTTATCACTAACTTAGTATTTAAAAATAATGTTTCTTATTTTTCATCCCTAACCAAGAAGAAGAAAGTTTTGTAAAAATACCAAAGATATTGAGAGCTCGACTTATTGTATAGTCTACCATATCATTAATAGATTTAGGATGAGTATAAAAGGCAGGAACTGGTGGCATAATGACAGCACCCATTTCTGTTAAAGTAGTCATTGTTCGTAAATGACCAAGATGTAATGGAGTTTCTCTAATCATTAAAACAAGTTTACGTTTTTCTTTTAATATTACATCTGCAACTCTACTCATCAACGTTGATGTTATTCCTGTATTTATTTCAGACATAGTACGTATAGAACATGGAGCAATTAACATGCCCATATTAAAAAACGATCCGCTAGCTATAACAGCTCCAATATCTTGAGGAGAATACACTACATCAGCTTGTTCATATAAAATATTCTTATCAATGCCTAATTCTTGTTGTAGAGTTACCCAACCAGCCCTGCTAACAACAAGATGTGATTCAATATTGCATTTACGTAGAAAAGTTAATAATCGTACTCCATATATAGCTCCCGAGGCACCAGATATACCGACTATTAATCTTGATTGTTGTAACATGCTTATCTTTTAGTAAACCACAAAATTTTATTAAAAAAAAACAAAACAAATGGATATTATCAATTTATGACAAAAATCATAAATACATTCTATTACGAAAATTTTATAACAACCCACTCAATATCTTCAAATTCAAAATATAAACACAATTAGCCAATTAATTATCAATTTTTTCTTTTATAAATAGTCTAACTTTATTTAAATCATCAATAGAATTTACGCTAATATTAAATACATCATTAAATATCACAGTATATATTTTCCCTCCATACCAAAGAACTCTTAATTGTTCAAGAGATTCAATTTCTTCTAATGGACTAGCATTCCATTGTACATAACTATGAATAGAATGAACGCGATAAGAATATATTCCCATATGACGCAATAACTTAATATTAGTATTACAAACATTATTTACAATATTACATTTAAAATCATATGGAATAATTGCTCGAGAAAAATAAAGAGCGTAATTGTTAATATCCAAAACAACTTTAACAACATTAACATTACGAGCTTCCATCATCGAAGTCATAGGTACTGCCGCTGTAGCTATTTTAATTTTATTATCATGTAAACTATTTGCCAATTGATGAATAACTTTAGATGGCATTAAAGGTTCATCACCTTGAACATTAATAATGATTTGATCATCATCAAATCCATAATAATCAATTACTTCTTTTATACGTTCAGTACCAGACCTATAACTTCCTTTGGTTAAATATGTTTCGCTATTCAATTGTAAATATTTGATTGCTTTTACAATACTTAAATGATCAGTGGCTACGATAACCTGATCAGCACCAGATGCTAAAGCTGATTCTACTGTGTAAGATATCATAGGTTTACCATGAATATCCATTAACAATTTATTTGGTAATCTTCGAGAAGCAAGTCTAGCAGGAATTACAACAACAAAATTCATCAGCGTAAGTTAATAATAAGAAATTCTTCGAGCTTCTTTTTCTAAAAGAATTGGAATTCCATTTCGTATAGGAAACCCTAATAAATCAACTTTACAAATTAACTCTTGTTTTTCTTTATCAAGAAACAACTTACTATTACAAACTGGGCAAACAATAATTGATAATAAACGACGATCCATTTTCTTTCCTCTATACTTTGAATAAGACTCATGATTGGAAATCAAATTTATATTATACCAAAATTCAAAATTATATCTAATTAAATACAATCCATCATTTTAACGCTGCAATACGATATTTATATATATTATTTTCTACTCTTAGTAACAATTTATTTTCAGCATCTTGAGATAAAAATACATCTACTTGTAAATACCACCAATTAAAATGAGCAAACTTACGACATTTTACTGCATCTTTTTCAGTCATTAATAATATTTGATCATACATTACTAAAGAAGAAAGAATCTTTTCACAATACAATGCATGATCAGTAAAAATTATTTCTTTTATAGGTATTATTCCACTTGAATGTAAAGTAGAAAAAAATTGTTCCGGATAACCAATACCTGCCATAGCTATCACTTTACGCAAAGTTTTCAATTCACAACGTTCACCATTTAATAAATTAACAGCCATGCTAGGGTATAATTTCATAGAAATTTCACCTGATTTAATTTTTTCACCATTAACAATGATTTCATGAACTGAACTTAACCGCGTAGCTCGTTCGCGCATAGGGCCTGCTGGTAACCATAAACCATTACCAAAACGACGCTGAGCAACCATAACCCATTCAATATCCCTTGCTAAAGCATAATGTTGTAGTCCATCATCACTTATAATAATATCCAACTCAAATTGACGTAATAACGCAGCTACAGCATCCGACCTATTAGGTGAAACAGCAACAGGAGCTCTAGTACGTTGCCAAATTAAAAGGGGTTCATCACCACATTCGTCACTGTTACTTAATTCATTTAGAATAATAGGATATCTCTTAGATCGTCCACCATAACCCCTAGAAACGACTCCTACCAACCAACCGCGATGTTGCAATCGTTCAACTAACCATATTACCATTGGTGTTTTACCATTGCCTCCAACTGTTAAATTGCCTATTACAACTATCGGTAATGGAAATTTATTTGATTTAAATAAACCGCAATGATAACTAAATCTAATAACACTACTTATTAAACCATATACTAAAGAAAAAGGTAACAATAATAAATGATATAATGAAATACTGTACCAAATACGAGAAAACATCAATTAAATTGTAATTTGTGTAACTGAGCGTATATTCCTTGATGACGTATTAAAGATGCATGAGTCCCGCGTTCAACAATGTAGCCATTTTCTATTACCAAAATTTTATCAGCTGTTTCAATTGTAGAAAATCTATGAGCAATTATTAATAATGTTTTATTATTTCTTAATCTATCAAAAACTTTTTTGATGGCCTTTTCCGATTCAGAATCTAATGCAGAAGTAGCTTCATCAAGAATTAAAATGGGACAATTGCGTAACAATGCACGTGCAATTGCAATTCGTTGACGTTGTCCTCCAGATAAAAGCACACCATTTTCACCTATTATTGTATCTAATCCGTATTCCATTTGACTAACAAAATCCATTACTCCAGCCATGTATGCAACTTCTTCTATAGATTTACGAATGGCATAACAATCTTTATAAGCATAAGCAATATTATTAGCAATAGTATCATTGAATAAATGAACATCCTGAGAAACAAATGCTATCTGATTACGTAATGACGATAATTTATATTTATTTATATTGACATCATCAAGTAATATTTCTCCTTGACATATGTTATAAAAACGAGCTAATAAATTGACAATAGTTGATTTTCCAGACCCCGATTTACCTACTAATGCTACAGTATGTCCACTGGAAATATTAAAATCAATATTACACAAAGAAGGAGTATTTTTATCAGGATAAAAAAAAGTGACATTTTTAAAACTAATATTTCCGTGTACACGAGCAACATTTAAAAAACCGCTATCTTCTTCATTTTTTAAATCGAGAATTGAAAACAAAGTTTGACAAGCAGCCATACCTTTTTGAAACTGAGCGTTAACATTTGTTAAAGATTTTAATGGTTTCATTAGAACTATCATCGATGAAAAAATTACAGTAATGCTCCCAGCAGTTAAGATATCCATAATCTTTGGAATACTAGCTACATATAATACAAAAACCAAAGCTAAAGCAGCTATAAATTGAATAATGGGATCAAAAATTGAAGAAATAGCAACCATCTTCATATTTTGTTGTCTCATACAATTACTAACATAATTAAAATGTTTCTTCTCTATTTTTTGTCCACCAAAAATCAATACTTCTTTATGACCCTTTAACATTTGTTCAGCGCTACTAGTTAACAACCCCATTGTAGTTTGTATTTTTTTACTAATTCTTCTAAATTTGTTAGAAACCAATTTTATAACTAAGGAAACAATTGGCGCTATTATAAATATTATTAACGACAACTGCCAACTATGATAAAACATCATTACAGCTAATCCAATAATGGAAGCCCCTTCGCGAATAATAACAATCAATGCACTGGAAGAAGAAGAAGCTACTTGTTCTGAATCATAAGTTATACGAGATAACAATGCTCCGATAGACTGTTTACAAAAAAATGATACTGGCATACCCATTATATGACTGAATAATCGACGACGAATTTCCATAACCACTTTACCAGAAACCCACGATATACAATAATTAGAAATAAAACCACTAATACCACGTATACTCATAAGACTAATTATTGCTAATGGCATCCAAACAAAAACATTTTTATTAGCCTTACCAAAACCATCGTCAAGCAAAGGCTTAAGTAGTGACAACATTAAAGTATCACTACCAGCATTTAATATTAGGGTAATTGTGGCAACTAATAGACCTATTCTAAAAGGAGATATAATTGGCCAAAGACGACTAAAAATTTTCCAAGTAGAAAAATAAGAATTATTTTTTAACATTACAATTATAACTATTAAAGAATTAACAATTCTAACATAAAAAATTTTGACTTATGTTTTAATTAGACAAAACATAGAATGCACTTCTTTGCTATATCTTAACCAAAAATAGTATTATAATAACAAGAACAAAAACAAAAACACAATAAAGAAAAAGTTTTCAAATGCCATAAAAAATAATAATAATTATTTTAGACACATCTAATAAATATCATTAAATTTTATAAATTTAAAATTATTCATTTTTAGTTGCCGCTTTAAATGCTTCTATCATAGTATTAGAAAAATGAATAATTTCTTCTTGTTGATTGAGATTAGCATTAACAGGATTAAGATTAATACTTTCATCACAAAAATCTATAGATAAATTAACTAAACGATTCTTACGATCAACACCAATAACTTTCGCATTCACTGAGGCACCAACATGAAAAATATTAGTAATATCTTGATTGTTTGAAGATATTTCAGGTCGTCGTAAATAACCTTCAATACCATCTTTTAACTTAACAACAGCCCCTTTCAAATCAACAGACTTGATTAATCCAGCAACAATGGAACCCTTTTTATTTAAAGATAAATAAATATTTAATGGATCATCTAATAATTGCTTTAAACCTAAAGAAATACGTTCACGGTCTGCATCTACTTGAAGAACCATCGCAGTTATTTCATCCCCTTTCTTATATTTACATATATCCTCTTCATCTAAGTTATTCCAAGAAATATCAGACGTATGTACTAGACCATCAATGCCTCCGTCAAGACCAATAAAAATACCAAAATCAGTAATTGACTTTATTTTACCTACAACACGATCTCCCTTATTATGAGTTTCAGCAAATTTTTTCCACGGATTTAACTTGCACTGTTTTAAACCCAAAGAGATACGACGACGTTCCTTGTCAATATCCAATACCATAACCTCAATAAATTCACCAATAGTAACCATCTTAGATGGATGCACATTTTTATTAGTCCAATCCATTTCGGAAATATGCACTAACCCCTCAATTCCTCCTTCAACTTCTATGAAACAACCATAATCAGTTAAATTGGTAACTCGTCCTATTAATTTAGTACCCTCTTGATAACGCTTCGTAATAGTGATCCATGGATCTTCACCTAATTGTTTTAAACCTAAAGAAACACGATTACGTTCCCTATCAAATTTTAATACTTTAACGTTAACTTCATCACCGAGATTAACTATTTCATTAGGATTTTTAACTCTTCGCCACGCCATATCAGTTATATGTAACAAACCATCTACACCTCCAAGATCTATGAAAGCTCCATAATCAGTTAAATTTTTTACAATACCTTTAATTTCCATATTTTCTTGTAATTTGTTTAAAAGATAGTCTCGTTCAGCATTACTTTCAGATTCAATAACAGCGCGGCGAGAAACTACAATATTATTACGTTTCTGATCTAATTTAATTACTTTAAATTCACATTCTCTACCTTCTAAATGAAAAGAATCATGTATAGGCCGAATATCAACCAAAGAACCAGGCAAAAAAGCGCGTACTCCATTCAATTCAACAGTAAAACCACCCTTTACTCTACCATTAATTATACCTACCACAGTAGTTTCTTCTTTATAAGCTTTTTCTAATACAGTCCATGCTTCATAGCGCTTTGCTTTTTCACGAGACAATAACGTTTCGCCAAAACCATCCTCTATAGCATCTAACGCAACATCAACCTTATCTCCTACCTTTACTTCTAAAATTCCCTGGGAATTTTGAAACTGGTCAATAGGTATAGTAGACTCAGATTTTAAACCAGCATCTACCAAAACAACATTTTTGGTAATATCAATCACAGTAGCACTAATAATAGAACCAGGACAAATCTTAATTTTCTTTAAAGATTCTTCAAAAAGTTTAGCAAATGATTCCGTCATCTTAATAATCTTCAAAAATTTGAATTAACACACTCATGCCATCAAGTCATATAAACACATAACAAAATACACATTGTACCATTCATAATATTTAATTCAATTATCTTTTCCAAAAAAAATCAACAATCTACGTAGTTATAATTTATAAAATCAAAACCCGCCTAATATGCATCAAGAACATACTTTTTAACTCGCCTGTCGAAAGACCAGTAGAATTAAACACTAAGGCATCTACTGCTGGAATCAAAGGCGACATAACACGATTAGAATCACGATCATCACGTTTTTTCATATTTTCTAAAAGCTTATTCAAATTAACATTAAAACCTTTTTTCTGCAACTGTAAAGTTCTTCTTTTCACTCGTTCTTCATAAGAAGCATCGAGAAAAAATTTAAGAATAGCTTTCGGAAATACTACTGTTCCCATATCCCGACCATCTGCAATCAAACCAGGAGGAAGCTGAAATAGACGTTGTCGATATAACAAAACTTCTCTCACTTTTGGAAAAATAGCAATACTAGACGCTAAATCACCAATACTTTCGCTACTAATATCTTTTTGAATCTCTTTTCCATATAATAAAATACTACTCTTATTCAAATTTACCATAAAACGTATGTCTAAACGAGCAGCAAGATTTGCTAATTGATTTTCATTACTAAAAATTATTTTTTGCTGTAATGCAACTAATGCTAAAGCTCGATACATAGCTCCTGAATCCAAAATAGACCAATTTAACTGACTTGCTAATGCTTTGCTTAATGTTCCTTTTCCAGATCCACTTGGTCCATCTATAGTAATTACTGGTGAAGCTACCATAATAATAAAATCCTAAAAATAACAAACGATTAATAATAATTAAGATTAAATTTCAATTGTTACATCTTCTTCATCATAAAAATTACAAAAGTAAATTAAAAATAAATTTACAACTAACGAGTTAGTTGTAAATAATCTTCAAAAAAATTCGGAAAGGTTTTTTTGACACATTCTGGCCCAAGAATTGTTACTTTAGAATCCGACAATGCTAACAAGGAAAAACACATCGCAATACGATGATCATTATAAGTATCAATCTTCACTGATCTAATTTTGATAGGAGGAGTTAATGATAAATAATCATTACCTTCAATAACATCTGCACCTACTTTACGCAATTCAGTGGCCATAGCTGCTAATCTATCACTTTCTTTTACTCTCCAATTATAAATATTCCGTAATGTTGTAGTACCTTTAGCAAATAGTGCAACAATGGCAATGGTCATAGCAACATCTGGGATATGATTCACATCTAAATTAATAGCATTAAGATTCCCACGAATACATTCAATATAATCCTTCCCCCATTGAATAATTGCACCCATTTTTTCTAAAACATTCGCAAAATATATATCTCCTTGAATACTATTTTTATTTACTCCGATTACTTTTACAGAACCTCCACGAATAGCTGCCGCTGCTAAAAAATATGAAGCGCTGGAAGCATCCCCTTCTATTTCATAATAACCTGGAGTATTATAACATCTTCTTCCTTTAACATAAAAAAATCGGTAATCTTTATGGTCAATTTTAATACCAAATTTTTCCATAATAGACAAAGTCATATTTACATACGGTTTAGATGTTAACATTCCATTAACATTTATAAAACTGTCTTGATCTGCTAACGGAGCCATCATTAACATAGCGGATAAAAACTGACTAGATATATTGCCATTAATGTTAATACATCCACCGAAATATCCACCTAATATACGTATCGGAGGATAATACTCTTGCTGCATATATTTAATTTTACTACCTCCTTGACGTAGAGCTTCTACAAGATCTCCAATAGGTCGTGCTTGCATACGCAAATCCCCTGTAAGAATTATCTCATCATTTTGTAAACATAATGCAGCAGTTAAAAAACGGATAGACACTCCCGAATTACCTAAAAACAAAATTTTTTTATCTGATTTTGTCTGTAATGCGCCACCAATTCCTATGACATCACAAACTTTAGAATCCGATGAAAAATTACACACTACACCTAATTGTCTTAAAGCACCAATCATATGACGAACATCGTCACTATCTAATAAATTTATCAACTTAGTAATACCCTTGGCTTGGGCTGCTAATAATAGCACCCTATTACTAATACTTTTCGAACCAGGTAAATGAACAATTCCATTTATTTTTTTAATAGGTTCTAATGTTATAAAATCTTGCATTTATATCCTATGAATCTATTTTAAATAAAATTATAAAACCAAATATGAAGAAAATTAAAAGAGATAGAACCAGCTAAAAAATTTTAATACAAAATAAATTTTAAAAAATAGAAATTTCAATTAATTTAAAAATTTATCCATATTTATCAGAAAACCAATTCATAAATTCCACTAAAGTTTGTACACCCTTCAAAGGCATTGCATTATACAATGATGCTCTTATACCACCAACTAGCCTATGTCCCTTTAGAGCATATAGACCAGCATCTAGAGCTTCTTTTAAAAACATATCTTCCAATTTACTATTAATTAACCTAAAAGGTACATTCATCAGTGAACGATTTTCAGGGCTAATATTATTAAAATAAAAACCACTTTTATCTATAGTGGAATATAACAAACTAGCTTTATTCTTATTATGTTTATTCATTACCACTAAACCACCTCTTTTTTTTAACCATTTAAATACCAAACCTGCAATGTACCAGGAAAAAGTAGGAGGAGTATTAAACATTGACTTATTATTTGCTAATAATTGATAATTAAGAATTGATGGTACTTCTCTACAATAACTTCCTAATAAGTCTTCACGAACAATAACCACCGTCAATCCAGATAATCCAATATTTTTTTGCGCGGCAGCATAAATTATACCAAATTTACTAATATTCAAAGGACGAGATAATAATGTAGAAGAAAAATCTCCAATTACAATAGAAGTTTTAAAATTTGGATCTTCATCAATGGACAAACCTTCAATAGTTTCATTAGGACAATAATGAATATAAAAACTATCATCGGACAAAGACCAATCCCGCATCGGTTGAATTTTGTACAAATCATTAACAACAGTGGTGACATCAACGATATGTGGATTACAATATTTTTTTGCTTCATTAGCAGCATGATATGACCAATAACCACTATTAATGTAATCAACGCTAAGATCTTTATTTTTAAGAAGATTCATTGGTACTGCTGCAAATTGTGCACGAGCACCTCCTTGACAAAACAACACTTTATAATAAACCGGTATGTCTAAAATTTCTCGCAAATCATTTTCTGCAGTTTGAGCTACATCGATAAAATCTTGACTGCGGTGACTAATTTCCATGATGGATGCACCAATACCCCGCCAGTCCAACAACTCCTTCTGTACCTGCTGCAATACTTCTGCAGGTAACATAGCTGGACCAGCACTAAAATTAAATACATTTCTCATAAATTAACACAAATAATTTTGATTTATTTAATAGTTAGATGTATAAAATACGCAAACATCACAAACCTTAAGATTTGTAAAAAATCTAATCATAGACGATTAACATATAAAATTAAAACAGAATACTAATTTCTTGTCATAAATATATCTCTTAAAAAAGATACAAAGCTCCGATTGTAACATAAATATTAAGTAAAATCAGCAAATTAACTTTAAAAAATTAAATACATAATAATTGAAATATTTAATAACAGTTAAATAATATGTAAATAACCATTGTATTTAATGTTTTAAGTCAAATTAATCCTCTTCAACTTTAACTAAACACTACCAATATGCTTTAAACCATCCATGTATTTTTGTAATACAAATGGTATTTCTACCCGTCCATTTGGTAATTGATAATTTTCTAATATAGCTGCTAATGTACGTCCTACAGCTAATCCTGAAGCATTTAAAGTATGTAATAATCCTAATTTTTTGTTCTTTCTATCACGATAACGCGCTTGTATTCTTCTTGCCTGAAAATCACTAATATTAGAACAGGAAGAAATTTCACGATACATATTTTGTGATGGAAACCACACTTCTAGATCATATGTTTTGCAAGCAGTAAAACCTACATCATTACTACACAATAATACTTTTCTATAAGGTAAATTTAACAATTGTAAAATTTTTTCCGCATGATTCGTTATTTCTTCTAAAGCATTCATAGACTGAGCTGGCATAACTGCTTGTACTATTTCCACTTTATCAAACTGATGCATGCGAATCAATCCTCGACGATCACGACCATAACTACCAACCTCAGCACGAAAACATGGGGTATGGGAAGTCATTTTAAATGGCAATTCTTTTTCTTCAAGGATTTTATTATTTAACAAATTAATTAATGGAACTTCAGCAGTCGGTATTAACGTATAAAAACGATTACTCTCTTTAAATGGTTGAATATGAAATAAATTGTCAGAAAATTTAGGAAACTGCCCAGTTCCATATAATGAACTTTTATTTACTAAATACGGTACATAATATTCTTGATATCCATGATGTTTGGTATGTACATGAAGCATAAATTGAATTAAAGCTCGATGTAAATGAGCAATATGTCCATACATAATTACAAAACGAGATCCTGATATTTTTGCAGCAGTTAAGAAATCTAATCCACCAATTATTTGACCTAACTCTATATGATTACGTATCTCAAAATTATAAAAACGAGGATTGCCCCAACGTAAAATTTCTAAATTATCACCTTCACCACAACCATCAGGAACTTGTTCATCTAAAATATTAGGTAAGGACAAAGCGTAAGTTTTAATTTCATTTAACAACATATTGATAGCAATTTTAGTGGAATTTAAATCTTTATTTAAAATACTAACTTTTTGACGCAAAAAATTACTATTACCCTCACATAATTTTAATTTACCTATTTTTTTAGAAATAATATTACGTTCAGCTTGTAAAGTTTCCATTTTTACTTGTAAAAACTTACGACGTTCTTCTTGATTACGTAATTTTTCTATATCTAATGCAAATCCTCTACGAGCTAATTTTGTTGCAACAAAATCAATATTATTTCGTAATAATTTAGGGTCAAGCATATATAAATTTAATCTATTAGTTAGATATTCAATAAATATTATAATTAAAAACAAAATGTTTATTAATCAATAAATAACATATTAGCAAATATAAAGATCAAACAATTAACTAAAATTTTTCAAATGTTTTACAAAGATTAAATAAAATTTACATATTAAGATAATTTTATCTATTATAACTTTAAGCAAAACACTTAACGCTGATCATCTATATCAGCTTCATTAGGCACAACAAAAGAAAATTTACTATCATCTATTAATTTTTTCTGTATATTTTTGAATTCATATTCAACACGCTGCCTATCTTGTCTAAAAATTAAGAAATTTTGAATTAATCCATCAGAATCTATAAGAATACTGAAATTTTTTAGATATTCATGATAAAATCTTGGTATCAAGTTAAAAGAATCGTTATTTTGTTTTACATCATATTTATCCCAATGATCAATTTGATCGTTAATAAGTAAAATAAATAGTAAATTATCAATACTTTCAAAATGATTAATAATAACTTGATTAATTATTGGATCATAAAACCATATAATTTTCCCATTAGATATTAAAGAAAAATCTTCTGGGTACGTAAAATGAAAATGAAAAAGATCAGGACGCTTTATCCATAATTTTCCATAACTTTCTTGTATTAGAACTCCATCAATGCCAATAAATCGTTGAATAAAATCAGAAGAAAAACTACTTGTCTTTTTAAGGCGATTTTGCAACACATAAACTTCTTTTTCTAACGCAAAAACTAATGTAATTGATAATATAAACGAAAATAAATAACTTAACAATAAATATTTTAACCATAATATTTTAACGCTCATTTTAAAATATACACTTCTGAAATAACATGAAAATAAAAAACCAAATCAATAAGACTGAAAATTCTGTTTATTCTATACATTAAATAATATCATTAGATATTTATGTTTGATCTAGATTTCTAAATACTTTAGGAAATAACCACCATATTAAATATTCTGATTTTAAATTATTTAAATTAAATTTAATATTTTAACAAAATGTACTTACAACGATAGTAATTAACAAGAATTATTTCTTACATAAACATTATTTTTAACCTTATAAATTTTTATATCTGGATTCAAATTTTTATGATCATTTACTATTTTTCGAACTTCTTCGTCAAGTATAAACGCACCATGAATACGTATTGGAGTAGAAGAATTAGCCGGTAAATACAACATATCACCCATGCCTAATAATGTTTCCGCACCATTTTGATCAAGTATGGTGCGAGAATCAACTTTGCTTGATACAGTAAATGCGATACGAGCAGGAATATTTGCTTTAATAATTCCAGTAATTATATTCACCGAAGGTCGCTGCGTTGCTAATATTAAATGGATGCCTGCAGCTCGAGCTTTTTGTGATAACCTAATAATTAATTCTTCTATTTTTTTTCCAGATACCATTATTAAATCTGCAAATTCATCAATAATAACTACGATGTAAGGCAATTTATTTAAAATTTTTTCGGAAGATTGAACATGACTTGTGTCACATTTATAAAATGGGTTATTTATTGGGCAATGTTTATGATTAGCTTGCAAAATATATTCATTATAATTTACTAAATTACGAACACCTAGAATTGACATTATTTTATATCTATATTCCATTTCACTAATACACCAAGATAAAATTTCATGAACATTATTCATATTAGTGATTACTTTAGTTAAAAGATGAGGTATTCCTTCATAAACAGACAATTCTAATATTTTAGGATCAATTAAAATAAAACGTACGTCTGATGGAGTGGTTTTATATAAAATACTTAAAATTATAGTATTTATTCCGACCGATTTACCAGAACCTGTAGTTCCAGCAATTAACAAATGAGGCATTTTTTGAAGATCATCAATAACAATTTGTCCAGAAATGTTTTTCCCAAGAATTATGGTTAATGGAGAAACAGCGCAAAGAAATTTATCATGATTTAACAACTCACAAAAATGAACTATTTGGCGTCTATTGTTAGGTACTTCTAAACCAACATAAGGTTTGCCTGGAATGATTCCAACAATCCTGATAGAAGTTGTAGATAAAGAACGTGCTAAATCGCAAGAAATATTATTAATGCGAGACACTTTTACTCCAGGAGCTAAATTTAATTCAAATCTAGTAACAACTGGGCCTGGTAAAATATTCATAACAGTTGCTTTAATACAATAATCAGCTAATTTAGATTCTATTGTTAATGCAAATTTATTCAAAAAATCCATATTATCAGTATTTTTATTTTTTAAGTGGACCTTATTAACAGGATGTTGTTGTCTTTTATTATTTACACACTGTTGTGAATTGAATGACAACACTTCTTTATCATTTAACTTTTTACAATTATATGTACTATCCCTAAATAGCTTATCTTTTGATAAACACATTATATTGCTATTAACATTTCTACATGATATAAAAATGCTATAAGTGAATTCTGTTATTCTAGAAAAAATATTCTTATAACTAAATAGATCTTTTGTCAAAAAATTATAAAAGAAAAAATTTAAATTAAGTTTTTCCCGGCACAAACTACTAGTAGTTTGTGCCAAAGAAAACATTAACGGAGAATTAAAAAATATTCTATTAGTTTTTCTTTTATCATATGAAATAATAAAACTTAAATATCTAATTTCGGGTAAAATTCCTAACCTATATGAATTTTGAGTATAAATCTTATTTTTATTAATAGTATTACATAAAATGGAGTTTAATTTAGATTTAAATAAACACAGGGTATGAAAACAAAATAATTTTGATTGTATTATATTTTGTTTTGAAAATGTTATTACTAACTGTTTTTTAAATAATTTGTAATAAAAAAAATAGCTATTAATGTTTTTTTTGCTAAGAAATTTTCTACCTATACTAAATATAGAATCGACAATAATTTTTAATTTTTTATGAAATAAAACTAAACAATACCAATCAATAAATAAAGTAAAACCTATAACCCATATTAAGAATAAAAATAAAACAATACCATAATTATTTAACCACAACATAGCAACACCGTTTATTATGGTACCAATAATACCGCCTGAATTGAAGCTATCTAATTCTTGAACCATTATTGTTATTAAGCCGCACGAAGATAATAACAATGCTAAAATACCAATAACCTTAAAAGATAAAACAAAAAAATTAATTCTGGAAGATTGTGAAAAAATTAACAAAGAAATAAAAATAATAAAAAAAGGAATTAAATATGCTGTTACGCCGAAAATAAAAAACAATAAATCAGAAAGCAAAGCTCCAGTACTACCCATTGCATTTTTAATTAAAACGGGCCATGTTGATTGAAAATAACTAGGATCAGTGGAGTCATAACTAATCAATGATATTTCCAAATAGGTAGCAAAAAAAAATAATGAGAATAAAAAACAATACTTCAAGATACACCGATATAAATTCTAATATAATTATTAATTTCCATATAAAATTAAAAAATAAACATCAAATCTATTAACTATACTCTATTATACTTAATTAATGTAAGCTTTAATTATTTAGGGTATAATATTTAAAAAACAAAGCACAAGATATAGATCTATCTTGACAATTTACATAAAACCTAATTAAAACTAAATATATTATAAAACAATTAATGGTGGTTGACCAACAAATCATTATCATTTTAAATAACAAAACATATCAATAATATATAAGATTTGAAAAATTCTAATTTTAGTCAAATTATGATATTTTTATACTTAATAAATAAAATTACTACATCAAAAAAAACAATGACAACAATAAAAATACAAAAACTCATTATATTAGGTTCAGGTCCTGCTGGATATACAGCCGCTATTTATGCAGCCAGAGCTAATTTACATCCTATATTAATTACTGGAATGGAATGTGGTGGTCAATTGACTACTACAAATATGATAGAAAATTGGCCAGGTGATTATAATGAATTAACTGGATCATCATTAATGAAACGTATGCATATCCATGCATCCAAATTAAAAGTTGAGATTATTTATGACCATATTGTAAAAACTAACCTAAAAAATCCTCCATTTCAATTAATAAGTATTGAAAATCAATATCATTGTGACACCTTAATAATTGCTACTGGATCTTCTCCTCGATGTTTAAATATACCATCAGAAAAAACATATAGAGGAAAAGGTGTATCATACTGCATTACGTGCGATGGTTTTTTTTATAAAAAACAAAAAGTTGCTGTCGTCGGTGGTGGAAATTCTGCAATAGAGGCAGTTCTATATTTATCTAATATCGCGTCAGAAGTACATCTTATTCATCGTCGTAATACTTTTCGAGCAGAAAAAATTCTCATTCAAAGACTCATGGATAGGATAGAAACACAAAAAAATATTTTTTTACATACAAATTATATTGTTGATGAAATTTTAGGAGATGCAATAGGTGTTACCGGAGTGATTTTAAATGAAATTAAAAAATCCTTTAAAAAAACAATTACTGTACATGGAATATTTATTAATATTGGGTATATTCCAAACACTAATATTTTCAATAATCAACTGATTTTAAATAAAGGTTATATTTCAGTACAATCTGGAATTAAAGGAAATGCAACTGCAACATCAATTCCCGGAATATTTGCTGCAGGAGATGTTATGGATTCCAATTATAGACAAGCAATAACATCGGCGGGTACAGGTTGTATGGCTGCCTTAGACGTAGAACGATATCTTAATAAAAATGACTAAAAATCGAAAAAAAATAAAATAACTGTTCTAACATATTATTAATAATTACAACATTATTATGATATAATTCACAATTTGCTAAAAATTAGAATACGGAAAATTGATTAAGTTAATTTAATTATAAAAACAAGAAACTTTAAGTCAAATATTTACTTACAAAATATTTTAATAAACATATTTTAGAAAGTATGTCGCTTGGCAATAAGTGTTGTTTGAACATTCAAACTAAAATACATAAAGAGTAACGATAGTGATAAAAGAAGATAACATTGAAATGCAAGGAATAGTATTAGACACTTTACCTAATACTATGTTTCGTGTTCAATTAGAAAATGGACACATTGTTACTGCACATATTTCTGGTAAAATGCGAAAAAATTATATCCGTATTTTAACGGGAGATAAAGTAATCTTAGAATTGACTCCGTATGATTTGAGCAAAGGAAGAATAATTTTCCGTAACAGATGACTGTTATTTTATTCGATAAATAATATACAATAAAAAATTTTAAAATATTAAAATTATCCATTCATAATAAACATCAATCAAAAAAATACAAAACATAATAAATATCTAAAATAAGAATATCCTTTACTAATATTAACATAATATTTAAATCCAAATAATACACAAACATATAATATTTATTTTAATAGTCTGAAAATTTAGACACTTTTGTTACATTAATAAATAAATCAAACAAATCAAAACCTAGAAATAAATTCATCAACAACAAAAAATTTGTTAAAACAAATTTACATTTAAATTTTTAATCAAAATTAAACTTAAAAGAACGAAAAATACACATTTATTTAAATAAATTTTAAATTGAAATGAACATATAAGATCTTAATAAGAAAATTATTCAAATAAAGCATAAAAGTTAATTATTTTAAATATTTGAATATCTAAATTTCTTAATAAAATAAATTAAGTATCAAAAATCATTGCAATAAATAAACTTTATAACTATCTTATTGGTATTTAAACTGTGCAGTTTTTATTGTTTTATATTTTAACAAATCAGACAAATTAAAAATATAACTTTACAACATTTTACCTAAATAACAATAAATATTTTACTAATATCATTAATTAAAATTAAATTGGAGTACATTAATGAGATACATCATACATTCTATCATAATATTCGACACTACAAAGTATAACTTAGCATTAATAAATGATATGAATACGTCAATAAAATTATCTAATTCTGCCGGTAAAGTATTAGAAGAGTTAATCAAATATCGAGATACTCAAGAACCAGTTACTAGAAAACATCTTTTTTATGCAGTTTGGGAAAACCATGGATTAGAACCATCAAATGGAAACCTAAATCAACAAATTAGCGTAATTCGTAAAAATTTAAATTTACTTGGCTTAAATATCTCAGCAATCATTACAATTCCAAAACGTGGATTAAAACTAAACAATCAATTAACTATTCAAACGATAAAAGAAAATTACACAAATTCACATTCTGCATTTAAAACAAATGATAAACATAAGCATTCTAAATTAACTTCTTTCAAAACAACAGTTTTTCAACTAAACACTAACAAATATATGTTAACTATATTTATAATGTTAATTACTATTTTAATAATAAGTACCGTATCGTACCTCAATTACAAAAATATAAATAACAAAAAATTATACTTTTGTAAACAAGTCAATTCATGCAATATTTGTAGTTTAAACCCTATACCTGGATTAGAATGTAATGAATATAATTTACAAATATCAGAAGCTACAAATAAAATATTAAAAACTAGCTAATAAATTATGATTATAAACACGATTCATTTAAAACATATACTTTTAAAATTAAGTTCATAAATTAAATGGCAATACGTAAAAAATTGATTTCTGTATTCTTAAGATATAGCATTGTATCTATTTAAATACACACAAATAAACGTAAAACACCATTAACCTTTGTAATATAAAATAATAATCTATATAAAATAAATAAAAAATTACTAAAAAATAAAATAAAAACATAATTCTAAAAACAAATAATAAATATCATAACAAACCTTTATATCATATAAATTAAAATCCTTTCAATATATAATCTTTGTCTATCACAACAACATTAAGTTTTCCTAAATAAACAAAACAACTTTAAAAAATTCTCACAGAGAAGAATCATCTTTTTAGTTTATTTCGAACATATACTTAAATAAGCAATATTTACTTTCCAAAGATATCTTCGAGCTTGAAAAGATGGATGGTAATCTTGAATATATTGATAAAATTCTTCTGAAGTAAATTTATTAATTTTAGAAATAGCACAATCAAAATCAGAAGAAAATATATGTAACAAAGCACTCAAACCATTAACATAAGACACTATTATAGCATATCTTTTAATTTTGGGATCACTGATTCCAACTAATTGTTTCTGTAAAATAGACAAATAAGCAGTACCTAAGTCTATATTAATGGAAGCATTTTTCAAATCCTGAATACTAGGTTCCCCTTGCCAACCCTTCATTTTGTAAGCATCCCGTCCAGCAGTAGAAGATTTTATTTGCATTAAACCAACTGCATTAGATTTACTCACTACAGTAGGATTAAAACCAGATTCAACTTTAATAATCGCTTTTATTAAAAATTTATCTATCTTATAGACATTAGCTGAACTAGAAATATATTCATCATATAAATTAATATTTGAATTTAAAGGGTTAAGAAATCTTGAACTAACATCTGGTAGAAAAGAAAAATATTTTTTATTATTTGAATGTATCGTACAAAAACACAATAAAAATAAACATAAACAATATAGCATATGCACTTTCACGATATTTATCTATCCTAAATGACATAAAATATAAAAACAAATATCAAGTACTTGTGAACATTTGTTCTAATAAACATTTAAAATCTATTATTTGTTTATTTAAAATTGTAAATATTAATAAAGTTTCATTAATGATATAATATTCAATGCTTTCGTAACATTATAAACATTTTTACTCATTCTGAATTATAAAAAAGATTTAACAACCTTACGTAACAAACAATTTTAATTTTACTAATTTTTATTTTTTTATCAAAAGTCCACGATTAAGTTACTATTAGACCGAATCAGTAATTACAAATTTATTTAAAGAACTTCTCCATGTACCTAAATAAATTAACTATTAATTCACATAATCACCAATCAATTCTTTTCTATATACCCCTTATACATACCAATCTCTATAAATATTCGATGATATTTAATGAAAACATAAAATCATATGACCGCATCATTGAAACATTTTGATTAATTAAATTCTATTCCACTATTCACAAACAATATTTTATATTATTTATGAACAACTTTAAAATATAAACAATTAAATAAAGATCAGTAATAGATGTTAATTTGAGTATTTATCATATAATAGAACACAGAAATTATTAATTAAAATATTGTTTATTTAAATTATCTACCATCTCAACAGAATAGCCAATGTACTTAGATGGAGTGAGCATTTTTAATCTGTTTTTTTCTTCATCTGGCAATTCTAATGAGTCAATAAAAGATTGTATTATTTGATGATCAATATATTTATTACAAACTACGAATTCCTTAACAATTTCATAAGAACCAATAATACCATATTTCCGCATCACCGTTTGAATTGCTTCAAGCAATACTACCCAATGAAGACTTAATTCAGAAAATAATTTATCTTTATTAACTGTTAATTCTTTTATTCCTTTTAAGATGGAACGATAAGAAATAAAAGAATAACTAATACACATTCCAATATTTCGTAATACAGTAGAATCACTCAAATCCCTTTGCCACCGTGATATTGGTAATTTAGATGAAAAATAATTCAGAATCACATTTGACAATCCTAAATTTCCTTCAGCATTTTCAAAATTAACTGGATTAACTTTATGCGGCATTGTAGAAGATCCTATTTCATTAACTGAAGAATTTTGAATAAAATAACCAAGAGAAATATAACCCCACATATCACGAATGAAATCAATTAAAATAGTATTAAATAATGATATACAATTAAATAATTCAGCAAGATAATCATGAGGTTCTATTTGAGTAGTGTAAGGATTCCAACTTATATTAAAAGATGTAACAAACTCTTTACTTACTTTATGCCAATCTACATCAGGATAAGCTATCATATGGGCATTATAGTTACCTACAGCACCATTTATTTTCCCTAATATTTCTATCTTTTTAAATTTTTTATATTGGCGAAATAACCTATAAAAAACATTGGCCATTTCCTTTCCCAATGTAGATGGAGTAGCAGGTTGTCCATGTGTTCTAGATAATAAAGGAATGTCACGATAATTAATTGCTAATGTTTTTATTTCATTCATCAAATTATACCAAATTGGTAACAAAATATCTTTTCTTGTTAAGGAAAGCATAATAGCATAAGCCAAATTATTAATATCCTCAGAAGTGCAAGCAAAATGAACGAATTCTTTCATTTTTTTTAAAATAGGTTGATTATTAAACTTTTCTTTCAAAAAATATTCTACAGATTTTACATCATGATTTAATGTACATTCAATATCTTTAATATGTTTGGCATCCTCTATACTAAAATTTTCAATAATAGCATTCAAATAAGAATCAACATCCTTTGGAAAAGGAGCAACTTCTTTAATTTCTTCACAAAAAGATAATTTTTGTAACCAACGTATTTCAATTTGTACACGCAATTTAAATAATCCGAATTCGCCAAAAATATCACGCAACAAATCAACTTTATCAGCATAACGCCCATCGATAGGAGAAATAGCAGTTAAACAAGATAATTGCATTATAATAAATACCTAAAAAAAATTAAATAATTTAAACTTCCAAACATATTTTGGACTAAAAAAACTTCATTCTTCAATTATATATTCAACTCATAGGAAAATAACAAAATATAGTACATACATATTAAGTGAATATATTACTGAATAAATACAATTATTTACAAATTCAAATACTTATAAAGTAATAAAAATTCAACTATTAGATCAATATATATCATTAAATAACACAATGTTGTATATATTAGCAATATATATCTATACAAATAATAAATTAAGTAAAAGAATAAGATTTTTCTATAACCCCACCGCCAATACAAAACTCTGCTAAATAAAAAACTGCTGATTGACCTGGAGTAACTGCTATAATAGGTTTATTAAAAACTACTTGTACTCTATTATCAGATATTGGTTGTACATAACATGGAACATCTGCCTGTTGATAACGAGTTTTTACTGTACATATAAAAGGTTTTTCCAATACATTACGACTCACCCAATGAATGTCACCCGCAATTAATTTACTTGATTTTAGGTAAGAATGATTATTACCCTGAACGACTACAAGATAATTATTAATTAAATCCTTATCTACAACATACCATGGCTTTCCATTACCATTACTAATTCCTCCAATTTTTAATCCTTTACGTTGCCCTAAAGTATAATACATTAATCCCTGATGCCTACCTATTACGTCTCCCTTTACTGTAACAATTTTACCCATTTTAGACGGTAAATAACGAGAAAGAAATTCTGGAAATTTACGTTTACCAATAAAACAAATGCCAGTAGAATCTTTTTTAGTTGCGGTAATTAATTTTAATTTTTTTGCAATATTTCTAACATCAGATTTAATAAAATTTCCTAAAGGGAAAATACAATTCTTCAGTTGCTTGTGACTCAACGTATATAAAAAATAACTTTGATCTTTCTTTTGATCCAAGGCGCGAGCAAGATAACTGTAAGACTTCAAATCAATACGACGAACATAATGACCAGTAGCTATAAGATCAGCTCCTAAATCCTCCATGGCAAATTCTAAAAAAACCTTAAATTTTATTTCTTTATTACATAAAATATCTGGATTAGGAGTACGACCAGCTTTATATTCAGACAAAAAAACTGTAAAAACATTATCCCAATACTCTGCAGAAAAATTCACAGTATGTAATTTAATACCTAACGTATTGCATACACTTTGAGCATCATTTAAATCTTGATAAATAGAGCAAAAACCATGGGTAGCATCTTCATCTTCTTCCCAATTTTTCATAAATACTCCTTCTACTTTATATCCCTGTTCTTTCAACAACCAAGCGGTAACTGAAGAATCAACGCCACCAGACATACCAACAATAACTTTTATATATTTACGTGACATATAATCTTACAACCAAAATTAATTTTTATACATTATTAGATTAGGAAATAGTAATATTTTCATGATATCTTTATCAAAAATTATACGCAAACGAAAAATCAAATTATTAAAGTATAAATCTCATTATTTATAACAAAACAATTTTAAATAAATTATTCAAATATAACAATTTAATTTTTATTACAAACGAAATTTCTAAAATCAGTTCTTAAAAAATTGTTACAATAAACTTTTAACTAATAAAAGAATAATCTTGTTCTACATAAATGTTTTACTGATTATAAGGAATCTATTTTAAAATTTTAACTGGTTCAATACGACTTGCATACAATGCTGGATACCAACTCATAAATAAACTGAATAATAATTCAATTACAATAATTTGCTTAATATCACTTAATAATAAAACACTAGGTAAAAAATCAATAAAATAAATATCACCAGGTAATAACTTATGGCCAACAAAGTATTGTAATTTATTACCTAATTCTGTTAAGTTATAGGATATCAAAATTCCAAAACACATTCCTACAACTGAACCAAACAAACCTATAAATAAACCACACCAAATAAAAACAAACTGAATCAATAATCCTCTGGCTCCAAGGCATTTCAATATTGCAATTTCATTACTTTTCTCCTTTACAGATACCATTAAGATTACAGCTATACCCACAGAAGAAATTAATATTATTAAAACCATAGATAAATATATAATAGTACGAACAATTTGAATATCTTTATAAACATGACCGTATTTATGCATCCAACTATTAATAGACATCTTGTTAGTATTAATAATAGTCTTAATTTTAAATATTAATTCATCAATCTGAAAAATATTACTTGCCCTAATAGCTATCCCTTCCACCCTGTATTGTTGATCAAAATAAAAGACAGCATCCTTTAATGGTATTAAAGCAAAATTCTGATCCAATTGACTGTCTAAAGGTAAAATTCCTATGACCTTTAAAGAAATAGTTCTTGATGATATAAATTTACTATATTTATAAATATTAGGTAAAATAATAGTAACCCAATCTCCTTGCTGTACTTTTAAAATATCGGCAATGCCTTTTCCCAAAAGGATTTGCTGATAACCATTTTTAAATAATGGCCAAACATTTTTATTTATCGCATCTTTTACAGCTGGTATCTCTAATATTTTAAATGAATCTATACCTTTTATATGTACTAAATGTAATTTATTTTTATATCCTATAAGTCCCGTAAAATATACATACGGCATAATAGAAGTAATGTCTGGAATTTTCTTTATACGATCAGAAATAAGCTGCCAGTCAACAAAATTTGTATTAGTTGATTCAATTTCAACATGAGGTATCATTGCTAAAATACGATGTTCTAATTGATATTGAAATCCATTCATTGCACTAAGACCTATAATTAATACAGCAACGCCAAGAGCAATTCCAATAACAGAAAAAATATAAATTAACGATACTATATTGTTACGACTTTGTCCTCTATACAATCCAATAGCAAGTCGTAAAGATAAGAAAAACACATACATACTAATTTAACTTAATCGAATATATTATCAAAAATTAAATGGCCGTCACAAATTTTCAATTGACGATGTGTACGTTTCGCCAACTTAATATCATGAGTTGCTATCAAAAAAGCAATGCTATGAGATTTATTAAATTTTTTTAATAATTTAAAAATATTTTCCGTATTAATTTCATCTAAATTACCAGTAGGTTCATCGGCTAAAATTAAAGAGGGATGCTTTATTAAAGCGCGCGCTATAGATACTCTTTGTCGTTCTCCGCCAGAAAGTTTAAAAGGACGACGACGATAGATATTTTCTGCTAAATTTACAGATTTTAACATTGCTTGCGCTCTGTTCTTTGCTTCTTTCACTTTCATTCCACCAATCATTAATGGCATGGCTACGTTTTCTATTACATTAAAATCAGATAACAAATAATGAAACTGATAAATGAAACCTAAACGATTATTACGTATTATAGCACGTGCATTAGAAGATAATTTATATAAAGATTTTCCTTCAAAAAATACTTCACCTGAATTAGGATAATCTAATCCTCCTAACAAATTTAACAAAGTTGTTTTCCCTGAGCCAGAACTCCCTACGATAGATACAATTTCACCTAATTGTAAAGAAAAATTAACATTATTTAGTATATTAATATCACGTTTTCCATCTTTATAAGATTTATTAATATTAGAACAAGATAATAAATAATTATTTAACATGAGACAAAATTTTTGCAGGATAAATAGATATAGTACGTTTAGAAAAATAAAGTATTACTAAAAATGACAAAATAACATTAAGAAGGACGATAACAAATATTTGAATTGGTTCAATAAAAACTGGTATCTGAAAATCAGGCTCTAACATATTGCAATAGCATAAAATCAAATTTAAGTTTTTAACTAAAAATATTCCAAAATTTACGCCTAAAATAGAACCAAAAAAAATAGCTGCCATGCCATAAAAAATAAATATATACAGAACCTGATAGCGTTTCAAACCTTGCACTTGTAAGATTGCAATGTCTATTTTTTTTTCCATAATTAAAATGCTAAGAGATGTGATAATATTAAATATAGCAACTATAATAATCAAAAATAGTAATAAACTCATCATATTTTTTTCTAAACATACTGCTTGGAATAAGTTTCCTTTATAAATTCGCCAATCTTCCCATATTAACTTATTAGGTAAATTTTGTTTTTTGAAATCATAAATTAAAAGTGGTCGTTTAAAAAATAACCTCCATCCAGTAACATATCCTTCTGGATAATGCATTAATCTTGAAGCATCCTGTTGATGTATCAATAACTGATAATAGTTTACTTCGCTATTGGCATCAAAAACACCCAATACTTTAAATAAACGTTGACCAAAAATATTTCCTATTATAGTTAAATAATTTACATTAGGAATAATCAATCTAATATAATCTCCTTTACTTACACCAAGTTGTTCGGCTAATTGCTTGCCTAGAATTATCTGATATTTACCTGGAACCAATTGGTCTAAAGAAGTATTTAGTAAATAAGGAGCTAGAGGCTCAAAATTATTCGGATTTATTCCCAACATCAAACCGACTGCTAAACCATTAAACCCATGTAATATTACATTATCCATCGTCAAAGATGTTACTTGCACATCATCCTGTAATGAATGTAATAACGATATTGGAATTTCGTCTTTAAGATTTATTTTTCTTTCTACATTAGTTATTAATACTTGAGGTAGGAATTTAAGGACAGCATTTTCTAATTCATGCTCAAATCCATTCATCACTGATAATACTATTATTAAGGCGCTTAAACCAATGGCTATAACAATACCAGAAAACCAAAAAACAAAACAATTAAAAAGCTTTTTTGTTACTCTAAATACATAACGCATCGCTATATATAATGTAATATATATATACATTTTGGTGTAAATTTCAATTATTTATTCTAAAAATTCAAATATCCATAAAAATGAACCATCAACTCAAATACTAGAATTTCATAACTAATTCTATCGCACTAAATGTGTTCTTTATAACACCATAAAATTTCTCCAGTTTTTACTAAAATCAATTGTAATTCTAAAAACGGTTGCCTCGCATCTCCTGTTAAAACTCCATATAATAAGTATTTAGCCTTTAAATATCTTCCTAATCCTAAATCTTTACTACAATGTTCCAAACTATCTTCCAGTGACAATCCTAATGTTATATACGCCTCATTTAATTTATTTTTTTCTATCACATGAAATTTACCACTTTTTGTAACAATACGTATCAAGGCAGTTGTAATTTCATTACTTTGTAAATCACCATTAGCGATATTTTTTATGTCTTTTATTAACACTAAACTATTATGTTCAAGGTCATTGACAAAAAACATTTGTTTAATTATAGGTAACAAAATATACTCCCAATCAGAAGACTTAATTTTGGGTAAAATTGGAATAATATTAAGCGCATTTGTTGTAAATGTAGATACATAATCAAACAACTGATTATGAACTTTAACAATAGATAAAGAATTCTGAAAAAACAAATTACTAAAAGAAGTAAAAAATAAATTAATCACGATAAAAAACAACAATTTAATTTTAACTAACATTCAAAACCTAAATTTCAAAAATATATTATAAATCTAAAATTAATTACTACACAGGAACAATTAAAGGTCCTAAAAATCTACCCCCTAAAAGATGCATATGAAAATAAAAAATTTCTTGACCAGCATGGTGATTGCAATTAACAATTAATCGATATCCACTTTCATGAATACCATTTTTTTTAGCTATTTTTGCAGCAACGGTAAATAATTTACCTAAAATAAATTCCTGATGTATTTTCACATCATTAACGGTAGGAATTGATATATTAGGCACGATAAGCACGTGAACAGGTGCTTTAGGATGAATATCGTGAAATGCGGTAATAAATTTATCCTGATACAAAATATCAGCTGTAATTTTATGTTGAATAATTTTATCAAAAATCGTATCGTTGTTCATAATTGTAAATTTTTATTTAAAATAAACGGCCAACATATCTAAATGAAATAGAAAATATAAAATAAGCAAATTAAAAAATAAATAGTTGTACATATATAAAATGATAATATAATTTACACAGGATGTTACAAACTTATAGAAAATTAAATAACAGCTGCTTCATTATATAAATAATGATAATCATGATAACTATAACACACAATACATATTATATATTAAAATTTAACTCTATGTAATTATTAAACTATAATAATTAAAACAAAAATCTATCTTATCTGAAATAATCTATAAAAATTTTCGGTCGTAATATACGATAACTTTTCTAACGACATGTTTTTCAACTTTGCTAAACAATTAGCCACATAATATGTATAAGACGGCTGATTTTCTTGGCCGCGGTAAGGTGCAGGAGTTAAATATGGAGAATCAGTTTCTACTAATAAATAATCTAAAGGAATATAATGTATAACATCACGAAGAGATTTAGATAAATTAAAAGTAATAATTCCAGAAAAAGAAATATAAAAACCAATATCTAAAAACAATTTTAAAACATCTTTGCTTTCATTAAAACAATGAATAACACCACTACAATTGCCTAATTTTTCCTCATGCAAAAAAATATCTATAACATCTTGACTAGAATTACGAGTATGTACTATCAACGGTTTCTGATATTTACGAGCAATTCGTATATGTTGACGAAATGCTTCTTTTTGTTCCTCCTTATTATCTTTAGTATTATGATAATAATCTAACCCAGTTTCACCAATTGCTATAATATCTTCATCTATAGCTAAATTATTAAGGTCAATAAGATCTTGAAAATTATTAAAATTTAATGGATGAATTCCACAAGATAATAAAACATTATCATAAGAACTAACCATTACACGAGTTTTATAAAAATCCTCTAAAGTAGTAGCAACTGCCAAAATTAACTTTACATTTTTAAGATTAGCCTTATTTAAAACATCCACTACATCTTTATGCAAAGATTTATAATTTAATTTATCCAAATGACAATGAGAATCAACCAAAAACATAAACCTATCCCCTAGAAATTCAATTAAAATATAAACTATCAATTTGTTGTTCACAACTAAGTAATTGATGCGCTAATAACAACTCTTTATTCACGCCACTCATATCATGCAAACACTGTCTATATTGTATCCATTTTTTTAATTGACCATTTAAAATTTGCGAAGACCAATTACAAGCTAAAGAAGCAATTAATTTAGTTTGATCTACGTTTATTAACAAATCCTGCATCTTAAATTGCCATTTTAAAGCATCAACCAACAAACTAATTAACCAACATACAATATCATCATTATTTTGATCACAAAACAATGATAACAAATTAAAAAAATTATGTTTCGTTATAACATTAAACATAGATTTACATAAATCAAGACGTAATTGCCAATCTTTTGAATTTAATAAATCTTGTGCAGCTAATGGAGCGCCATTACATAAACGTAATGCAGTAGATGCATGTAAAATATTGACGATTCTATTTTTTTGTAACCAATTTAACCCTTGTTCTTCACAAGGAGGAGATAAAAACCAATGGCAACATCTGCTCTTCAAAGTAGGTAATAAATGTGCATAATTATAACACCCTAATAAAAAATAAGTATCAATAGGAGGCTCTTCAATAATTTTTAATAAAGCATTAACAGCCTGATCTGTTAAACATTCACTGTATGCTAATGATATAACTTTAACGCCTTTTCGATGCGCACATTCATATAAAGTATGAACAAGTTCTCTAATATTTTCCACGCCTATACTAGAATATTTTGATGTTGGTGCAAGACAATAATAATCCGGATGATTATTAATTTGCATTAAAGTACAATCTCGACATGTATGACAACTTTTATTACTATTAGGATTTTTACAAATCAACCAGCGACTAATAGCATATATTAATACACTAATACCATTACCTCTACAACTATGTAATAGTAATGCATGATGACCTTTACCTTGTTTATAAGATAACAAAATTCTTTTATACAAATCAGTCAACCAGGGATACCATCGCATTTCTTCATTCCTTGATCTATTAACCATCGTTTTAAATAAAAAAATATTCTATCGTGTACGTTTCGTAATTCTTGATTTGCATCAATAGTTATTATTCGATGATCTTTAGCTGCTATTAATTTATAACATGAACGAACACGATTAAAAAAATCTAAAGATTCTAATTCAACACGATCTAACTTTCTTTTTTTAAGAATACGAGACAAACCTATGATTGGAGAAACATCGAGATATAAAGTTAAATCAGGTTGAAAATTTTTAAGAACTGTATTCTTAAGTATATGTAATAACATCTTATCTAATTTTCTTCCACAACCCTGATAAGTTTGTGAAGAAAGGTCATATCTATCTCCTATAACCCAAATATTTCTTAATAATGCTGGCCTAATTACATTTTCTAACAACTGTATTCTCGCTGTATAAAACATTAACAATTCGGCATAATCCGTTATTGCCTCGTTATCAATTCCTTTTTTAATCAAAATTCGTAATTTTTCAGATAAAGGTGTGCCACCAGGATCGCGAGTAATAATAAATTTATATATTCCATATTTTCTTAAAGTTTTAGCAACTTGTTTGATAGCGCTACTTTTTCCTGAACCTTCTAATCCTTCTATTACAATAAATTTACCTGCCATAAAGATTTAACATTATCTTTGATTAACCTTATCTAAAATAATTTCAAAACATAATTTCTATACGCAATATTGATTTTAATAAATTACCGTATAATTAGCTTGTGCAATCATAATTTATTAGTAAATATAGACAAATATGATATGTATTAACATAATTTTACTATTTACCAACATAAGAACATGGACTCATCATCGATAATAATACGAATTAAAAACTGACAAAACACAATAAAAATTCAAAATAAAACACGATACAAACTATAATAAATCTTGATGATATTTAAACATAATCTAATACATTCAATAAAAATTATGAAGACTTAGTAACTTAAATAAAGTTTTATCGTAAAATTTTTTTTCCTCTATAGAATTTACTGAAACTACAGGTAATAGAGAGTTAGTAATAAAAACTTCATCTGCTCTATATATATCTTCAATTCCAGTAATAATTTCCTTAATTTGATACCCTAATTTAGGTAATAATATCATGATCAAACGACGCATAATTCCAAATATTCCTGCATGAGTTAACATTGGAGTAAAAACTTTCATATTTCGTCGCCAAAAAATATTTGAATAACAACATTCTATTATATTATCTTCAGTATCCAATACCAGAACCTCATCACTAATATTTTTATCACGATATGCATTAATCATAAATTGCTCTATTCTGTTTAAATGTTTAATGCCAGAAAAAACTGAATCTCTAACTAATTTTATAGGACTCAGAGCTAATTTTATACCATCCTGCAACCAAGATACATAATAGTCAGGCATTTTATCATGAATAATAATTCTCACAGAAGAACCATTATTGGGGTAATTACAATTATTTATGCTATTATTTCTAGCAATTATTATTTTAATTACACCATCAGTATTACTATCTGCTACCGTTTGTATTTCCTTAAGCAAAAAAGACCAATTTATATTATTAAATAATAGACGCTTTGCTGACATTATCAATCTTTCAATATGCCAATCTAATAATAAAATTTTATTATCTTTTAATTTAGCAGTAGTAAAAAATCCATCACCAAACTGAACAGCACGATTAAACAATGATAAACGCTTACCAAAAACACCATTTATCCAATACATTTTAAATAATCACAAAATATTCTATTATTTATTATAAATTAATTCTCAAAAAAATCAAATCGAATATAAATACATATAAACAAGTAACACCTAAGCTATGAAACATAGATATAAAAGGGCACATATCTGATATTTTACTCGCATTAATATATAATATTACATAACTTATATTCAATTCATTTTCGATGAGTTCTAATAAAATCGATAGCTGCTTGTACAGTAGTAATTTTTTCAGCTTCTTCATCAGGAATTTCGGTGTCAAATTCTTCTTCTAATGCCATAACTAATTCAACAGTATCAAGAGAATCGGCGCCAAGATCTTCAACAAAAGAGGCATTATTTACAACTTCCTCTTTTTTTACACCTAATTGTTCAGCAATAATTGTTTTAACACTTTCTTCAATATCACTCATTATATCATCCCTATAAATATTTAACACTGACTTCTTTGTTTATAACAATACCAAATAAAATATAATGATACTACTATTAATTTTAATAAAATATAATTGAAAGCTAGCATCCTGCTTTCATTATACATAACATAATGCTATTATTATATTTATAACATATACATCCCTCCGTTCACATGAATAGTTTCGCCAGTGATATATCGCGCTTCATCTGATGCAAAAAAAGCAACAACATTAGCGACATCTCTTGTGGTGCCAAATTTATTCATTGGAATTCTAGATAAGATTTTATTGCGATATTCTTTTGTCATAATCATTGTAATATCTGTTTCGATAAAACCAGGAGATACCACATTGACTGTAATACCGCGCGCAGCAACCTCGCGAGCAAGTGACTTACTAAATCCAATTAATCCTGCTTTGGCTGCTGCATAATTTGTTTGACCAATATTACCCATTGAACCTACAACAGAACCAATAGTAATTATTCTACCATATCGTTTCTTAATCATTGATCTTATGACAGATTTTGACATACGGTATATTGATGTAAGATTAGCATTCAAAACATTTTGCCACATATCTTCTTGCATATTAATTAAAATACTATCTCGTATAATTCCAGCATTATTTATTAAAATGTCAACACCATTAAATTCTAAATGTATTCTTTTCAAAAGAGAATCTATTGAAGATTGATCAGTTACATCAAGCTCCATTCCTTTCCCACTATTTCCTAAATACACACTAATATCTTTTGCTCCTAGTTTAGTAGTAGCTGTACCTATAACAGTGGCTCCGTGTTCAGATAATATTTCTGCAATACTACGACCTATACCGCGAGTAGCACCGCTAACTAATGCAATTTTACCGTCAAGACTCATTTATTTACCTCAATAATAATTGTGTGTAATAGACTTACTTAATGCCTCTGGATTATTTATAGACAAAACAAACAAAGAATCAAAACTACGCTTTGCTAAACTTGTCAAAATTTTTCCAGGACCCAATTCCAATAATACATCAACACCTTGATGTATTAAATATCTTAAAATGTCCATCCAACGTACTGGCTGATATAATTGTCTAATTAATGCTCGACGAATATAAATCGGGTTTTGTTCAATATATACGTCAACATTGTTCACTACTGGAATTTTTGGTACACAAAAATTAACTTTGTTAAGATTATTAGCTAATTTTATTGCAATCGATCTCATTAATTCACAATGAGAAGGAACACTTATAGGCAACAAAAAGATTTTTTTAGCACCTAATTTTTTACATATAATCATCACCCGTTGTACTGCTTCCTTATGACCGGAAATAACTACTTGATCAGAAGCATTAAAGCTTGATATTGAAACAATTTGATCTCGTTTTTCTTGAATACAAGCGCTCAAAACAATATTATCGTCCAAACCAATAATGGCAGCCATGGCTCCGCAACCAATAGGTACTGCTTCCTGCATTAATCTACCACGCAATTCTACTAATTGAATAGCATCTACAAAATTTATTACACCAGAACAAACCAACGCAGAATATTCTCCTAAACTATGACCAGCCATCAATTCAGGATTTTTTCCTCCTTGCTGTTTCCAGATTCGCCAAATAGAAATAGAAGCAGCTAAAATTGCTGGTTGAGCTCTCCATGTCTTACTTAACTCTTCAATTGGACCTCGTTGTACTAAATTCCACAAGTCATATTTCAATACGTCTGCTGCTTCTTCAAAAGTGCCTTCAACTAAAGAATAAATTTCTGCAAGTTGTTTTAACATACCAATCATTTGAGATCCTTGCCCAGGAAACATCATACCTAACACAATTTATTAACTCCTAATATTTAAAATTAGAATCTTAACAATACTGAACCCCAAGTAAGTCCAGCACCAAATGCTTCTAATAAAACTAATTGTCCAGATTTAATACGTCCATCACGTACCGCTTCATCTAACGCTAATGGTATAGAAGCAGCAGACGTATTGCCATGTCTATCTAAAGTTATCACAACTTTGTCCATTTTCATACCCAAGCGTTTTGTAGCTGCAGATATAATACGAATATTTGCTTGATGGGGTATCAACCAATCTAATTGATTAAGATCAAGATTATTAGCATTCATGGTTTCATTCACGATATGAGTTAAAACAGTTACTGCTATCTTAAAAACTTCTCCACCAGACATTGTTAAATAATTAGAAGATTTAGGATATACCCGATTATAATAGGGAAGAGTTAGTAAATTACTGTAACGACCATCAGCATGCAAATGAGTAGAAATAATACCAGGATTTTGAGAAGAACTTAACAATACTGCCCCTGCACCATCACCAAACAAAACTAATGTACTTCGATCTTTAGGATTTAATGCATGACTAAGAACATCTGAACCTATTACTAGCGCATACTTTGTCATACTATTTTTAATATATTGATCAGCTACACTTAAAGCATAAGCAAACCCAGCACAAGCTGCTGATAAATCAAAAGCTATGCTATCTCCCATCTTTAAATCGCGTTGAATTTGACAAGCTGAACTAGGAAAAGCATGACTAGCAGATGTAGTAGCTACAATAATGATACCAATTTTATCTGCTGAAATACCAGCCATTTCTAATGCTCTTTTAGCAGCATAACGCCCCATATTAGATACGGTTTCATCAGCGTTAGAAATCCTTCGCTCTCTTATGCCTGTTCGAGTAACAATCCATTCATCCGATGTATCAATCATTTTTTCTAGAGCAGCATTAGGTCGAACATGAACAGGAAGGTAACTTCCTGTTCCGATAATTTTAGTAAACATGTATATGCTTTTAATTGTTACTTTTTGGCAAAACTGTATCCAAACGAACAGCTATTTTTTCTGGTATCTGATACTCTACTGCTTGCATTGCCTGTATAATAGCAGCAGTAAATGCGTGTTCGTTTGCTGCCCCATGACTTTTAATTACAGTACCCTTTAATCCTAACAAACAGGCCCCGTTATATCGATCAGGGTGTAATTGACTAAATTGATTCACTAAGCGTCTTTTTATCCAACCATTCACCCATTGCGCTAGCCATTTTGGTTTAATACTACGTCCTGAATCTCTTAGTAAAGAAAGAAAAACTTTTATCACTCCTTCCATAGTTTTCAATGTGATATTGCCAATAAATCCATCACAAACTAACACATCAGTTTTACCCATTAATAATTCATTAGCTTCAAGATATCCTATATAATGAATTAATGCAGTATTACGTAGCATTTCTGCAGCTTGTCGAATGTTATTTAATCCTTTTATTTCTTCTTCTCCGATATTTAACAATGCTACTCGTGGATCTTTTACTCCAATAATTTGTTCTGCTAAAACAGAACCCATAATAGCAAATTGCATTAACATTGAAGCATTACATTCTAAATTAGCACCTAAATCCAATACAACAGTTTTACCTTTTTTATAATTTGGCAATACTACTGTCAGTGCAGGCCTATTAATACCTCTTATTGATTTTAATACTAATTTTGCTAACCCCATTAGAGCACCAGTATTTCCAGCGCTGATACAAGCTTTTGCATGACCATTTTTAATAAGTTCGAGAGAAACACGCATTGAAGTACCACGACTTACTCGAATAGCTTGTGAAGGCTTAATCTCACTACTAATAACTAATTCCGTAGGAACAACGGTTATTCGTTTCAAAAAATTACATTTTACTTTTACTAAAGTAGAATGAATCACATCAGAATTACCAACAACCAATAACTCAAGTTGAGGATACAGGTCCAAAGCTCTTATAGCTGCGGGTATCGTAACAGTAGGGCCAAAATCGCCACCCATTGCGTCTAATGCGAGAGTTAGACGTCTCAAAATTAATTATCCTTAAAATATATAACTAACTTTATTTTTTAATGACTTTCCGGCCGCGATAAAAACCATCACTAGTAATATGATGCCGACGATGCACCTTACCAGAATCACTGTCTACTGATATAGCAGCAAAAGTTAATGCATCATGAGAACGTCGCATACCACGCTTAGCTCTAGTTGGTTTATTCTGTTGTACAGCCATAAGATTTTCTCCTTTTTTTTTAAAAATAATTAACCACTAAAATAATCACAAATATAATTAAAATTACAACTTAAAATCAAAAAATAATTTAAAACGTTTTATATAATAAACAATGAACTTATCAATTTTAATAATTTTCAAAATATTACTCTCTTGTAAAAAACTGAACCTACCAATCAGTGATTGCATTATAACAAGTATCTAAACATATTTTGATATTACAAACAAATTTTAGAATACAACAAAGGATAATAATATATCAATCTGAACTTAATCTCCATAACAATCATAAAATACAAACTAAAAACTAAAAGCTAACGTTCTAAATTTTAGATTAAATATTTAAAAGAATAAATATTATTTCATAATAATTTTGTTACAAAACTACTTTTAAATAAATAAAAATACTAACCCCAAATATTATAATTTGTAATATCATGTATTTTAATCACATATAATACTTAAAATTTACTGATTTCCCCGCAAAACATATAAACATTTCTGTAATGCAACATCTAATGGCGCTTTAACAAATACAATTTTCCCATTATTAGGATGAGTAAATTTTAGTAGAAAAGAATGTAAAAATAATCTATTCAATCCATATGATTCAAATCGTTTATTAAATATTTTATTTCCATAAAGTTTATCAAATGCAATAGGATGTCCAACAAATTGAGTATGAACTCGTATTTGATGGGTACGACCTGTAATAGGTGTTGCAATGATTAATGTTGCTAAATCAAACCTTTCTTTTATCAAAAACCTTGTTTCTGCATACTTACCTGATTGTTGGTCAACATAAACAAAACGATAACCATTCACCGGCAAAATACATCTTGATAATGGAACATTAATAACTCTTATGGAAGAACGCCATTGACCACTTACTAATACCAAATATTTTTTTTGTATTTTTTTGAAATGAAATTGCTTATGTAATTCTAATAAAGCAGATCGTTTTTTAGCTAACAATAATAAGCCAGAAGTATCTTTATCTAATCTATGCACTAGTTCTAGAAAATTTGCTGTAGGACGTAAAAAACGTAGACCTTCAATTATTCCAAAATTTAATTTAGTACCAGAATGTACAGCTAAACCGGAAGGTTTATTGATTATCATCAAATAATCATCTTCATAAATGATAGAATTGCGTATTAAATTAATGTTTTTTAAATATACAGAAGAACACAAAGTAGTTATTTTTTGTTTTTTTACTACTTGCCTAACAGGAGGAATTCTTAAAATATCATTTTTTTGCAAACGATATCTTACTGGTATTCGTTTCCCATTGATTCGTATTCCACCTTTTCTAATAATGCGATAAATCTTGCTGTTAGGCACTCCTTTTAAATAAGTACGTAAAAAATTATCAACCCTTTGCCCGATCCTTTCGGAAGAAATATTAATTATATTTACATTTTTTATACAATTTTTCATCAAATAAAATAACATCTTAAATAAAATTTTTAGTTGTTCAAATTATTTTGTAGATTAAGAAAGTTATTAAAAACACTTTTATCACAATTAACATTATTAATATACAAACATCATAATATCATAATGTATCAAATAAATTTTATTTATGGCCTCATCAGAAAACTTAAGACTGCTTAGAGTAAAATTAACAAATGCTCAAACACAGCACAATAATAGCATTTTAATACTTTAAATATTTATATCTTATATAGAGGAAATAAAAATCTACTAATATTATAACAAAAATGAAAAAAATCAAATTTTTCAAAAAATAAATTATATATGAACTGTATATAACGAAACATTTTTTTTATATAATTAATTTAAATAAAAAATCAATAATAATTACTACTTAATTATATCTAATTATATGACAAACAAAGTTAATAATAATAAAATATTTTCAATTTATATTATATTTGTACTTAATACCGATTATAGAAAACCAAATACTGAGTATAATCACAATGAAAAGAATGTTAATTAATGCTACTCAACAAGAAGAGTTGCGTGTAGCTTTAGTAGATGGTCAACGTTTATATGATTTAGATATTGAAACTCTAGGACATGAACAAAAAAAAGCTAATATCTATAAGGGAAAAGTTACACGTGTTGAACCTAGCTTAGAAGCAGCTTTTATAGATTATGGGGTCGAACGTAATGGATTTTTACCTCTTAAAGAAATATCCCGTGAATATTATCCTGTACAATTTTCTCCTAACAATAAATATAGTGTTAAAGATGTATTACAAGAAGGGCAAGAAATTATTGTACAAATAGATAAAGAAGAAAGAGGTAATAAAGGAGCGGCATTAACTACATTTATAAGTTTAGCTGGAAGTTACTTAGTGCTTATGCCTAATAACCCTAAAGCTGGAGGTATTTCTCGCAGAATTGAAGGTAATGATAGAATTGAGTTAAAAGAAGTTTTATCTTCGTTAAAATTACCTGAAGGAATGGGGTTGATTGTTCGTACTGCAGGTATTGGAAAAACTATGGAAGCATTAGAATGGGATTTAGCTTTTCGCCTGAAACATTGGCAAGCAATAAAAAAAGCTGCGGAACGAAACGCGGCACCTTTCCTAATTTATCAAGAAAGCAATGTCATAGCCCGTGCTATTAGGGATTATTTAGGACCAAATATAGGAGAAATTTTAATTGATAATCCTAAAGCACTTAATTCAGCCAAAGAATATATTGCTGCTCTAGGTCGTCCGGATTTTATTAAAAAAATAAAACTATACCATGGAGAAGTTCCATTATTTAGTCATTATCAAATAGAATCTCAAATCGAATCTGCTTTTCAACGTGAAGTACGTTTGCCTTCTGGAGGATCTATAGTAATAGATTCCACTGAAGCGCTAACAGCTATAGATATAAATTCTTCACGTTCCACCCGAGGAATTGATATTGCAACAACAGCTTTTAATACTAATATGGAAGCAGCAGATGAAATTGCACGTCAAATGCGATTACGCGATTTAGGAGGATTGATTGTTATTGATTTTATTGATATGGTATCAATAAAAAATCAACGAGAAATTGAAAATTGTTTGCGAGAATTATCAAGACAAGATCGAGCTAGAATTCAAATAGGACGCATATCCCGTTTTGGGTTATTAGAACTATCCAGACAAAGACTTAGTCCATCATTGGGCGAGTCCAGTCACTATATATGTCCACGTTGTGGAGGTACAGGAAACATTAGAGACAATGAATCTCTTTCCCTCTCCATACTAAGGTTAATAGAAGAAGAAGCTCTGAAAGAAAACACCTGTGAAATACACGCTATTGTACCAGTACCTATAGCTTCATTTTTACTTAATGAGAAACGAGAAGCAATAAATGAAATAGAAAAACGTCAAGGTGGCATTCGTACCATTATAGTACCTAATGATCAAATGCAGACTCCAAATTATTCAGTAAAAAGAATAAAAAAGGGTGAAGAAGCAGCAGCTCCTAGTTACCTGTTACCTCAATTACATGAGATAGATGTTAATTCATCTACAATAGAACATATAAATACGGAACGTGATCGGAAATATTATAAACAAATAGAAAATAGAATTTCTGATAATAATAAATTTACTTTATCTATTGCTAAATTAAACGAAAATATTAAAAAAAATAAAAAAAAGAAAATGCGACCAACAATAGAATTGTTCTATACTTTATTAAGATATTTAATAAAAAAATTTAATTTGATAAATATTTATTTTAATAAAATATGAAATTTCAAAAATAAGAGTATAAACAATAAATATTAAATAATGAAATTAATACGATATTTAGTGATAATGTTCAATTGAATTGTAGAATAAATAGTTTTCTTTAATCCATTGAAACAAAATAAAAATCAAAAACACACCTTCGTCATTTATTTACGATATACAAAATCTTAAATTATTCTGTGCTGAAATAATACATTATAAATCAAAACATTAAAATATAAAATTATAAATCATCTCAACCAAGATTAAAATAGATAACTTTTGTTTAATATTTATATATAAATATACGAATAATCATGGGATTACAAAATTTTGTTTTGATTAATAATAACTATCGCTTATTTCTGACAGTTGCTAAATTAAGAAAATAGTTTGTAATATACGTTAAAATATAGATTAATAATCTATATTTAAGATAGAAAATAAAAAACAAAATTTTTTAAAATTTTTATATAATATCCGATCAATCTTTAATTTTATTTCATTTATATATAAAATAAAACAATCTGGTAAACTTTCATAAATTTAAATTTATAAACAAATGGCATGGTAATTTAATATAATTTAACATAATTAAACGCTAATATATTATATTTACAATATAATTAAATTAAGCGCTATTACTTTATAGAAAAATAAATATTCAAAAAAACTAAACATTATTCATTAAAATATTAATTTAAACTTATTTGTAAGACTATTTATAATATGATAAATAAATCCGTTTTTAAAATTTCTTTCTTACACCCCAAATATTGGTTAATATGGATAGGTATAGTTATCTTGTATTTATTAGTATTATTACCATATCCCATAATATACTATTGCGGAACTAAATTAGGTCATTTAGCAAAATACTTTATAAAATACCGCATAAATATTATAAATCGTAATTTACAATTATGTTTTCCTAATTTAGCAACAGATGAAAAAAGAAATCTTTTGCAAAAAAATTGTGAATCGATTGGAATGGGGATACTAGAAACTGGAATGGCATGGTTTTGGCCTAATTGGCGCATTAAACGTTGGTGCAAAATTAATGGTTTTCAACATATCATTAATGCATACAAAAAACATAATGGCATATTACTAATTGGTGTACATTTTTTAACTCTTGAATTGGGAGCGCGTACTTTCGGTATTTTTAACCCAGGAGTAGGTGTATATAGGCCAAATAACAATGCTTTATTAGAATGGTTACAAACTCGGGGACGTTTGAGATCCAATAAATATATGATTCATAACAAAAACCTTAAAGCTATGCTTCGAGCTTTAAAGGATGGAGAAACAATTTGGTATGCTCCAGATCACGACTACGGACCAAAAAATAGTATATTTACAAAATTATTTGCCGTATCTCACGCAGCAACTACTATAGGAACATATATCCTAATTAAATTAAGTAATCCCGCAATCATAACATTTATACCTCGACGCTTACCTAATGGATCTGGTTATGAATTATTAATTTTACCCAATGAAAATATAACCCCTTTAAATGATCGTTTAACGATAATAAAAAACATCAATAAAATAATAGAGAAATCTATTTTATTAGCTCCAGAACAATACATGTGGCTACATCGACGTTTTAAAACACGTCCAACAGGAAAATCTTCTTTTTATTAAAAAATAAAAACTAAAAAATAAGCAAATATAATAAATCATGCAAAATAAAATAAATAACACAAAAGATGAAGCTTTTAAGAAATGCATACCTTTTACTGATTTTTACCTTATATAAATACCCTAATTCATAAAAAATATACATACTCAACTATAAATTATCAAATTCTATAAAATAAACATTTAAATAAAAAAAATTACATTATTCTTTTATAATACAAATTTTACCCGGGACGAGACTTGAACTCGTACGGCATAAAACCGAGGGATTTTAAGTCCCTTGTGTCTACCTAATTCCACCACCCGGGCTTTTAATGTATTAATCATATTTTCAACAAAAAGGCGCGCTTCGGAATTGAACCGAAATAAAACGGATTTGCAATCCGCTGCACAACCATTCTGCCAGCGCGCCAACTAAAGGATACAAATAAAATTTATAAATTGAAAACTATACCAAACAAATAAAATTATCAATTATATTCTTACAAAATATTCAAATAATAAATAAAATATATGTAAAAATTTTACCTAAAACAAAAATTAACGAATTTTAAATAAATTAAAACAAGCTGCATTTAAATATTGAAACATGGACCAAAAAGTTAATAACATTGCTAAATATAATATGATTACACCTATATTAACTATCCAAACATGAGGATGCCACAATAATACTATTAATGCTAACATTAAAATAACAGTTTTAACTTTTGCAATACATGATACAGATATTCTAAAACAAGAATTTAATTCAGCTAACCATCCACGTAATGCAGAAATAATAATTTCGCGTATAACTATGACAACAGTAGGTAATGTAATCCACCATACATGAAAATATTCCGCTATTAAAATTAAAGCTATTACAACCATAATTTTATCTGCAACTGGATCAAGAAAAGTTCCAAAATTAGTAATCTGTCGCCAACGGCGCGCCAAAAATCCATCAAACCAATCGGTAATTGCTGCAGTAAAAAATATTAACGAACAAACTAAAGGACACCAATGAAAGGGCAAATAAAAAACTAAAACAAAAAACGGCGTTACAATGATACGCGATAAAGTCAACCAAGTAGGTATATTTAAATACATTGTAATTTACATTAGAGATTTAAGATTTAAAACGACACTTCTAGATCCACTAACTTATAATTAATGTAAATTAAATCAATACATTAAAACTTCAGGGTCTAAAACGTATAAAATACATAATTACATATTCACTTAAGAAACAATCCACTTCTAATCTATTTTCATACATTTTAAGTCCAAAGATTAAAATTTAAAAGATCAAAACATTAAAAAATTCATTACTTAAATTTTGGGTCGTATAGGAATCGAACCTATAACCAATTGATTAAGAATCAACCGCTCTACCACTTGAGCTAACGACCCACGTTTCAGTTATTCTTAATGATGCTTAATCCGTTTGTTAACAAATTTATCTTACCAAACGTAATTATATAAATATCAATAATGATTCAAAATCAATTTTAATTTAATTTATAAAAAGAGAAAATAAATTAACACAAATCTATCTCAATCAATCAATTAAAACAAGGAGGAATAGAGATTCGAACTCTAGAACGTATCTTTAATTATACGTTTCCGATTTTCAAGACCGGCGCCTTTAACCACTCGACCATTCCTCCATGAATATAAGATGCTATATAAAAACAAATAAAATTGCAAACACTTTGATATTTTTATCGTTTAATATTAAAGTATTAAATGATAAAAATACTATTAAAATAACATTGTTCAAGAATAAGAAAAAAATTTTTTTCTTATTCTTGAACAGAAATTAAACAAGATTTTATAAATAGAAATATAAAATATAAATTTTAAAATAGAAATTTAACATAATGCAGTTTAAACAAAAAAATACTACTATTGATACATACGGGCATTTAATAAACATAAATGATTGGAATGAAGAAATAGCTATAAAAATTGCTGAAGAATCTAATATTTATCTTACAAAAAAACACTGGGAAATAATATACTTCCTCAGGTCCTTTTATAAAAAATTTAAAATTACGCCAGCAATGCGAATGTTGGTCAAAATTATTGCATTAAAATATGGAACTAATATTGGTAATAGCAGGTACCTTTTTCATCTTTTCCCTTCTGAAAGTCCTGCGAAATTAGCAGCTAAAATTGCAGGATTGCCTAAATCTAATAGGTGTATGTAAAATTAAAAAAATTTTTTAAATTAGCACTTTAATTTATAGCTAAAATTATTTAGAAATATCTAGTCTAAATCGTAAAAAATTAATAATGTAGCATTCGAACATAAATCATGATAAAATATAATTCATAAGAATCTTTTATGGTTCTAAAAGGTCACATCGAAAACTATCAAGAAACTTAGAAATTTTAGTTGTGCTTAAAAAAGTAATTTACCATAATAAATACTTAGCTGTAATTTTAACAGTAACTTTGTTATAATTCAGTGCTTTAAGTTTATCACTAACGTTGTTTCATTATTCATTTTATTAAATGAAAACCCAATATAAATAATTAAATATTTGAGGAGATTTTATGATTGCTAGTAAATTTAGTATAGGACAACAAGTAAGACACAAGTTGCTGGGATATTTAGGTGTAATTATAGACGTAGATCCAGAATACTCACTAGAAAAACCAAAATTAGAAGAAATTACTGCAGATAATACTCTTCGCACCTCTCCTTGGTATCATGTTGTAATGGAAGATGAAGAAGGGAAACCAATACATACCTATTTAGCAGAAGTTCAATTAGGACATGAACCATTAATGTTCCATCCAGAACAACCAATACTAGATGATTTAGCCAGATCAATTCGTATTCAGTTAAAGAAACCAAGGTTAAGAAATTAAAAATTGCATAAATACTTCATGATAATCATGAACTACAATAGAATACAGTTACAATTGTATTTTTGTTATAAATAAATTTCAACATCAAGAAATACAAACCAATATACTTTGATTAATATTTAATAAATTCATCATAAAATCTAAATAAAGGACGTTTATTAAATTTCGATAATTTATACGATTTATACAATTCTATAATAAGCAGTTCATTTCTAATAAAAATACCAATTAAAAATAAAATAATACCTTGTCTAATATTAGAAATATAAAATTTTGATTTAAATTAACAATTATCCAACAAAATTCACCCCGTTAAATAAATATTTCACCTTTAAAACAAATAATAATTTAACACAAACATAAATATCAAAAACTAAAATAACAAATTTGTTTTAATATGAAAATTTAATTCACACGTTATACTATATTTTAATAGGTAATCCAATAAATATGTGATTTGATAAAACATCAGCAAAATAATTACAAATTTTACAAAAAATCTAAAATAACTGAAATACAATAATTATACAAAACACATACATACTCTTACAAATGAATAATGATGTTATATTTAATTTTTATTAATAAAACATAACAAGATAATAACCATGTGCTGTATATATTTACTTTCTAAATATCAAAATTCTATAACAATCAACTTTTATTATCACTGCCAGATAATAAAATTATAAAAAAGAAAAACCAATTTCTTAATTTTATCAATTAAATATTCAAGAAGAGAAATATATGACTAATAATAAACGAGCAAAATATTCAAAAGAAGATTTACTAGCTTCTAGTAGAGGAGAATTATTTGGTAAAGAAGGACCATCATTACCTGCCCCTAATATGTTAATGATAGATAGAGTAACAAAAATGAGTGAAACTGGTGGGAATTATGATAAAGGATTTGTAGAAGCAGAATTAGATATTAAAGCAGATATGTGGTTTTTTTACTGCCATTTTATTGGAGATCCAGTTATGCCGGGATGTTTGGGATTAGATGCAATGTGGCAACTAGTTGGATTTTACTTAGGTTGGCTAGGAGGAATTGGTAAAGGACGTGCTTTGGGAGTAGGGGAAGTAAAATTCGCTGGACAAATTTTACCCAGTTCTAAAAAAGTTACTTATTTGATTCATTTTAGAAGAATTATTAAACGCAAGTTAATAATGGGTATGGCCGACGGGCAAGTACTGTGTGATGGTGAAATGATTTACACTGCCTCCGATCTTAAGGTGGGATTATTTAAAAACATTGAGATCTTTAATTAAAAAAGATAAAAGAAAACAATAAACAAATAACAAAAACACATAATCAAATTTAAACATTAAAAATCTTCGTAGACTTATTAAAAAACTAATATAATCCGCAACCTCGAGGAATTACTATAAAGTAGAATATAATCAGTATATTCACTTTATAAAATATGATATCTTACTATATTGATCCACTTATTATAATAACTAAATCTGCCAGTATCTACATCATAAACAAAAACAAAACTCTTACATAAAGAAACGAAAATAAATACTATAATAAAAATCAATAATAATCAAGAAACCTAACAACTAAAACGCATAAATTAATAAAATATAGTTTGCATTTTAATATTTGATAATTTTAAATTAAAATATTATAATGAAATTTATATTTTAGAACTTATATATAGCTGTTATTATGGCCAATTAATATATACATAATACTAGGCGATATAAAATTTAGATAACAAAAAAAAATAAAATACACACACCTTAAAAATATGTTTAAAATAATTTCTGAATAACATGAATTATATAGAAACCATTTCTGATCTCTTTTTAGAACAGGAGGAATTGTGAGTTTTCTTACTGGAAAACGAATATTAATTACTGGCATCGTTAATACTCGATCAATTGCGTACGGTATTGCTCAAGCCCTTTATCGTGAAGGAGCAGAATTAGCTTTTACGTATCCAAATGAAAAAATCAGATTACGTATAGAAGTTCTCTCTAAACATTTTAATTCTAGCATCATTTTACCATGTAACGTAGAAAATGATGAAAATATTATCGAACTATTCTCAAAATTGGCAAAAACATGGAATACTTTTGATGGCTTTATACATGCAATTGCTTTTGCTCCTCCAAATCAATTAAAAGGTGACTATGTAGATGTTATAACCAAAGAAAGTTTTAGGATAGCACATGATATTAGTTCTTACAGTTTTGTCGCAATGGCTAAAGCATCAAGAAAAATGCTTAATAAAGATTCATCCTTAATCACTTTAACGTATTTAGGAGCAGTACGAGCAGTTCCAAATTACAACATTATGGGATTAGCTAAAGCCTCTTTAGAAGCAAATACAAAATATATGGCTAATTCTATGGGTCCAGATGGAATACGAGTAAATGCTATCTCTTCAGGACCTATATACACATTAGCTGCAACCGGGATAACAAATTTTAAAAAAATGTTATCTCATTGCGCATCATCTTCTCCAATTAGAAGAAATATAACAATTGAAGATATTGGTAATACTGCAGCTTTTTTATGTTCTAATTTATCTGCTGCCATTACTGGTTCAGTTATCTATGTAGATGGAGGATTTAACATTGCTCATATGAATAAATTAGGATAATTAGTATTTTAATAACAATTAAAAAATAAAATTAAGATATCTTGAACATAACTTGGCTAACATAAATTAAACAAAATTAAACATTAATAAAATTAATAAATAAATTAAAAAACTAACAAATTTTGATTTGTAGCATACATAAAGACGAATAAAATAAAATATGCAATATAAAATTATTCCGGTAACTCATTTTCAACAGAATTGTTCTTTAATATGGTGTAAGAAAACTAAATTAACAGCCTTGGTGGATCCTGGTGGAGAAGAAGTAAAAATACATAAAGTAATAAATAACTTAAAACTAGTTATAGAAAAAATTTTAATCACTCATGGGCATTTAGATCATGTTGGGAGTGCACGGGTGTTATCACGATTCTATAATGCACCAATTATTGGCCCGCATCAAGAGGACCGAGTCCTCCTAGAAAACTTGTCTAATCAGGCTCAAGCATTTTCCCTCCAACACATTCAGCCTGTAATACCTGATTTTTGGTTAAAAGAAAACGATTTAATAAAAATAGGAAATGAAATAACATTTAATGTATTACACTGTCCAGGACATTCTCCAGGACACGTAATTTTTTGGAATAAAAAATACAATTTTATATTAATGGGAGATGTTTTATTTAAAAAAAGTATTGGCCGAACTGACTTGCCAGGAGGAGACATAAAACAATTAATAAATTCTATAAAAAAGAAAATATTACCAATGAATGATAACACAATTTTTTTACCTGGACACGGACCAATATCAACCATTGGATACGAACGCAAAAACAATCCGTTCCTTGTATAAAATACAATTACATCCTTAAGCCATTACTACTATTAATAAACAGTAATTTCAAAAAAGAAATCAATAAAATAAATACCACAAATAAAACAACCTTTAATTCATAAATGAGAGCATATCCCAAATAAAAACAAAAAATATCTCCCAAAATGTTTAAGTTATAAAACCGAAGCAATAGCATCACATATAAAATTAATATTTTTTAAAGTGATACCTGCAACGTTAATCCTTGCAGAATCTGTCATATAAATACCTGACAAATCACGCAATTTCACTACTTGATCACGATTAAGACCCATAAAAGAAAACATTCCAATTTGTTGATTAATAAAACTAAAATCCTTATCAACCTTATCATTTAAGGTATATACAAATAATTGACGCATATACCCTATATTTTGTCTCATATTACTAAGTTCTTCTTCCCATTTAAATTTTAAAATTTTATCCTTCAAAATTGTACTAACAATAAAAGCACCATGTGCTGGTGGATTTGAATAATTCGCTCTAATGATAGACTTTAATTGACTTAAAGAGCATTCAGCAGCCGAAGCACTGGTAGCAACTAAAGTACAAGCACCAACACGTTCATTATATAAACCAAAATTCTTTGAATAAGAACTACAAATGATCAATTCTTGATTATATTCAGAAAAAACATGAATACCTTTAACATCTTCAGTCAAACCTTTACCAAAACCTTGATAAGCTAAATCAAACAAAGGTAACCAATGATTTTTTGCTGATAATTTTGCTAAAATACGCCATTGATTAGCATTTAAATCGACCCCTGTCGGATTGTGACAACAAGAATGTAGTAAAACAATATCACCACATCGTGCATTACTCAAGTCCATCAACATACCATCAAAATTAAGACCGCACTCCTCGTAATCATAATACGAATAATTACAAACTTGTAAACCTGCAGCCTTGAATATATTAATATGATTGGTCCAAGTTGGACTACTGACCCAAACTCGTTTTGCTATCGTATTTTTAACTAAAAAATCTGAAGCGATTCGTATCGCACCAGTACCTCCAGGAGCTTGAACGGTACAAATTCGACGATCCTTAACAATTTGACTATCTATACCAAACAATAATCTTTGAGTACAAGAAATAAAATCAGATATTCCTTCAATACTCAAATAATTCTTAGTAATTTCATTTTTAAGTATTGAAGATTCTGCTTGTTTAACGCTATCTAAAATCGGTGTATTTCCATATTCATCTTGATACACGCCAATGCCTAAATTTATTTTATCGGGACGATTATCATTATTAAAAATCTCTGAAATTCCAAGTATAGGATCAGGAGCAGCCAATTTAATTAATTCAAACATAAGATATACCTATATAATTCCAAACAAAAATTTATGCATATACTTTACTTCCTTATGATTATTTTGCCAATAGTTTAAATTAAAATTTTTAACAATTAACAAATTTTAAATTACAAAGACTTAATTTGCAATTTAATGAATAATACTTATAAATTATATTCAAAATTAATCACAACAATCACAAGAATATAAATAAAATGTATTAAAAAATCAAAATAACATTAAAAATTAATACTACATGGATATCTAGGAAAAGGTATAACATCCTTAATATTTTGTACGCCAGTGATATATAAAATTAATCTTTCAAAACCTAACCCAAATCCAGAATGAGGTACAGTACCATAACGACGTAAATCCCGATACCAATAATAATCATCTTTATTTAAACCAAATTCTTCCAATCTAATATCTAATACGTTAAGACGTTCTTCTCGCTGTGAACCACCAATTAACTCTCCAACTAAAGGGACTAATAAATCCATAGCCGCAACAGTTTTAAAATCATTATTTAAACGCATATAAAAAGCCTTAATTTCCTTAGGATAATCTGTTATTATTACCGGAGATTGAAAATACTTCTCTGTGAGAAATCGTTCATGTTCGGAAGAAAAATCTTGACCCCAAACTATTTGATTGATAGATTGCAGCTCGCTGTTTCGCAATATGTCTATTATTTTAGTATAAGAAATTAAAGTACAATCTCTATCTATAAAATTTTCTAAACGATTTATAATATTACGATCTATTTTTTCAACAAGAAATTCAATATCTGCCGTACACTTATCTAAAATAACCTTAAAAATATTCTTTAATAAAGACACAGCAAAAAAAGAAATATCTTTTAAATTAGCAAATGCCATTTCTGGTTCTAACATCCAAAATTCAGCTAAATGCCGGCTAGTACTAGAATTTTCTGCTCGAAAAGTAGGACCAAAAGTATAAATTTTTGATAATGCACATGCATAACACTCTCCATTTAACTGTCCAGAAACAGTCAAAAAGGTTTCTTTACCAAAAAAATCTTTTTTATAATCTATTTTACATGATCTATTGGATAAATTTGAAAGATCTAAAGTCGAAACACGAAACATTTTACTAGCACCTTCAGTATCAGAAGAGGTAATAATGGGAGTAGTAACCCAAAAAAAACCTTGCATATCCATATAACGATGCATTGCCTGCAATAAAGTATGCCTAATACGTGCTATAGATCCAATTAAATTGGTCCGTGGTCGTAAATGAGCTACCCCTCTTAAATGCTTCATACTATGCTGTTTTGCAGATATAGGATATGTGTCTGGATTATTCACTCTTCCTAATACTTCAACTATAACTGCTTGCATTTCAAAATATTGTTTACTTCCTAAAGATTTTACTATTTTGCCGGTAATTTGAACTGAACAACCAGAGGTAAGACTTAAAACATCAGTGTAATAATTAGATATCGTATTTTTAATGATTATTTGTAATGAAGAAAAACAAGAACCATCATAAATAGTTAAAAATGAAATTTTAGCTTTTGAATCACGACGAGTACGCACCCATCCTTGCACTATTACTTGACTACCAACATTTAACTTCTTATGTAAAATATCATTTATAGATATAATTTTCATAAACTCTCTTTGCTACTCACGTAAAAATTAATAAAAACTTATACATATAAATATTAACTGACTGAAACAAAACAATATTACAAAACAATCAAGTAATAGATAATGTCTAAAATAATTAATAAATCTTCATTTAATCTTTATCGATTAACAACGTTAATTCAGACTATAAACAAACTGATTATTACATCGATATATAAGAATATTATATATCAGAATCAGGTCAACACCTTAAGCACATATTACCGTCTTACAATTTCTTTACTTAAACAACAATCATCAAAACAGAAAAAACAAGCAAGAGATTAACACATACTAAAACAAAATAAAAAATATTTTTCAATTTACCTTTATAAAAATGAAATTCATGCAAATATTGTAGCATACTATATTTAATAAGCTGCTTATAAATGATACCTTTAGTTATAAGATATAAAATTTATATATTTTACGTATACAATGTGGGGAAAACATGCAAATAAAACGTATAGTAGAAGCTAAATTACCAACTCGATGGGGGAACTTTTTAATTGTAGGATTTGAAGAAAAAAAAACTGAAAAAAATCATGTAGCATTAATATACGGAAATGTTGCTGGATCCAACCCAGTTCTAGCAAGAATACACTCTGAATGTCTGACTGGCGATGCATTATTTAGCTTACGTTGCGATTGCGGCTTTCAATTGGAAGCAGCATTACATCATATAATACAAGAAGGCCGCGGCATTCTTATATATCATAGACAAGAAGGTAGAAATATAGGATTATTAAATAAAATTAAAGCTTATGCACTGCAAGATAATGGAGCTGATACGGTTGAAGCGAATCAACATTTAGGATTCTCTGCAGATGAACGCGATTTCACCTTATGCGCCGATATACTTGAATTATTACATATTAAAACAATACGTCTCTTAACCAATAATCCTCAAAAAGTCAAAATACTTAGCCAATCTCAAATAAACATTAGCGAAAGAGTACCATTAATTGTTGGACGAAATCCTAAAAATACCAATTATCTAGATACTAAAGCGCATAAAATGGGTCATTTTTTATTCCCTATTTCTAAAAAATAATATATAAATAAAAATCCAAAACTAAAATAATAAAAAACAAAAATCTCTTAATTTTACAAACGACACATTATTATAAATCAACTTATTACGCTCCCTTTGTATTAAGATGTCTAAACTTACTAGAATTAACAAATTTATGCATTTAAAATAATATACTATAATTGAGACATAACTAATATTTATGACATAATAAAAAAATTGCGAATACGAGAATACAACTTTCAATAGTAGATCTTATTTAAGAAATAAAATTTTCTGTAAAACCATTATATTATTACATTAATTGAAATTATAAATTTAAAATGTAAAATATACAATTCAAGTATAATTGTAACTAAAAATTTACAAAACCAAAAATCAACAACACATCCATTGGATATAAAGTAATCAACAATAATATGGTAAATACACAATAAATAACATACAAATCCAATGTACAAAGCAACATTTTGAGAAATTTTTAAGAACACTGACGAAACACATACCTATTCTTAATTTATAGGTAACAACGATAATAACGCAAAAATAAAATTTACTATAACTAAAATATTTTAACAATATACAAAACATCCATTTTAAGTAATACTTGATTGTAAGTATTTTAACTATTTAAACCAATAAAGTAGTTATAATTAACATTATTATCATTTATATTTCACAGTTGATATTTAACACATATATCTGTTGTTCTCATTATTCGAAAATCATTTTTTTAATTTGTCACTGTTCATTAATAAAAATAATCAAAAAAAATTTTAATCCATTATCCAATCTTGAAGAAGATTGTTGCTGTTTCTTTATACGGTAAAATTTTAATATAACTTTGACAATATACGCATATTGTATAAAAATATCTACTAAATAACGTAAATTCGGGATAATTTATCACGAAATAGAAATAAATATTCAATTAAAAAGAATCTAATCTCACGAAATTTAGAAAAAGTATTAACAACTAAAGATCCCAAATATACCATTATACAAAAAATAAAATAAGTAGAAAATTTTTACATGCAAGTTCTGAAAAAGAAATTAATATTGCTTTCTGGATGTATAACTGCACTTTGAGGTAAAATATTACGAATATTTCTATAAGATTTGTTAATTGATACAAAACATAAATCTCCTAAATCAACCAAATTTTAAATACATATCGTGACTACATCTTTCACATTTTTAAAAATATTATAATATTACACACAAAATTCACTAACTTTAATTATATAAGTGCCAAATAATAAACTATTAACACAAATACATAATTCTTGTCGTAATTAATTAAATAACCCTCCACAGTTACATCATATTTAATGCAACAAACAACACAGACAACTGCCTTTCTTATAGAAAGTAAATTAATTATATTTTACACCATTTTCTATTGATAGAGTCGATATATATATCTTAAACAATAAAATACCATTAAGCGCTGTTTTTATAAATATTTTAAAACCACATAATACACAGCAAAAATAATAATCACTAAAAAAAAATTAGAAGATTGTATATTTCTGACCATTAAATATTTTTCAGCAATGTTTAATTGTTTGGCAAAATTAATAAAACTATCTAATACTTTTTCATTCTTATTGCTCTTTAGCAATCTAATCAGGTAAATTTAACATATTAGCAGTAAATTTATAATTCATTAATTTATAAATTCTTCTCTAATTGACCAATTACAATTTTACTCACCTCTTTCCATATAAAAATACAAATTATGAATACGCACGTGTCCATGTTCCTAAATCATAGAAATAACAGTAGCATATGTTAAAGAACGACCAACATTTCTTTTTTGTAGTTTTTAACCAAAAAAGAAGCTTCTTTATAACAAAATGGTGTTGAGTAAAACATTGACTAGAAAAATTTTTTAATCTTAAGTATTAACCAACAGTCAAACTGAATAAAACATGCTGATAATCTTTAAAAATGATGATTTAGCATGGTTTAACCACCCATCAAAACAAATTAATTTTATTCTGATACATAATTAAACTCATTTACACTTACCGTAACCTTAGTATCTATACATTTAGACAATTACGTTGAACAGGCAATAAATTAACTTCAAATCAAGTGATATGATTTACTTACATTAATACCTAAACTTTGTATATGTTTTGATAAAATATATACATTAAAAAAACGAATAACCTCATAAACTTCTTGAACACCATGCTCACTAATATATTGATTAAGTAAATTAGACAAATATCTTACCATAATTTTTAGTAATATAAAAACATCCAATATACAAAACAGATTTACTTAGATTGACAAAATCAACAAGCATATAAATTGTAATCTAGTTTCATATAAATTTTGAGATAATATCATGATCTCTCTTACAGAACATCCCAGATAAAGGTTAATAATCTGTTGTAATATTGAGATAACGAATGACACAGGAAATTTATGGTAAATAAATCCATCATTTTCCCTTTAATTATACATTATAAATCAATTAAGGATTTTTTGAATTTCTTAAACTTAAAAATTATTAGTAAACTTCAACAAGTTATCATTTGTATGAGTAACTTGAAATTTAATTTGATCTTTACTGAAAACTTCTAAATTAACATATGATTTCCAATATTTCATTAATACAAAATTTTTAATCTTTTTTTACATTCTACTATGAACTTTATTACCGCAAATTGTGCACGACCAACTGGCAATCTACTTGCAATCTGTTTCTACAAGAATAACGAGATCATAAACCCTAATATTCAATCATTTACAAAACGCCTTAACTGTTGACATGCATTTTAGCAATATTTAGTGTACCAGGATATTCAAACCTTTTATGACAGTAGTATGAGTAATTTCATGAAATTACTCATACTGAATTTTTCATCTTTTCATCAATTACTGAACGTAAAACACCAAACGATAACTTCACCTCCACTGATCCAAATTAGTAACATAATAAATATGATTGATCATTTTAGATAAAAATTTTAATTCAGTAACAATTTTTTTCTTTATGAAGTAAAATTTCATATTTAGTTACAACATTCGGAATATGGATCCACAACTATATACTTAAATAAAAATTCATGATCATCTAAATAATCTACGACTTTTCTTATGTCATTAAAGAGGACATTACACTTACCATTATCAATTAATAGATCACGAATATAACTAAAACATGATCTCACAAGATAATCATTACCTAAATATTTATCAATAACTTTTGCCTTAACCCAGTGACTCTGCAATAACAGGGAATTTAATCATTCTTATATGGATTGTGATATTACAAAATAACCCATAATTCTAATTTATACAAATATATAATTGTGCAACATCCCTTACATACCTTGATTTCTTAACAACATATCCTGGAATAAAATGTCAAAATTAGCATTTCAAAAACACAATTCCAGATCCAAATATTACTTAAACATTAACTGTCTCAAATATAGCAAAACAACAAATATTCCAACCGTAATAATGCTAAATGCTAGATACTATACCACCAACATGTCATTTAATAGATTATAACAAAGGTAAAATAAAGATCAATTATGTTATGCCAAATACATACAAATCACATACATTCTGCATAATGCTTGCATTAATAAACCATAAAACTATTTGTCCTAACGTATGTAATTAACGTTGACATTTTTTATATTAACTAGTTTACTAATACTATATGAAAATAAAACACTCAAATAATTGAATAATCAATAATAAAATAAATATACAAATAACACCCACAATAGCAAGCATCAAATAAAACAGTAAAGATCAGGATACAAAAATAATGACATTCGTCTTTCACAATATAGAACTAATAGAAGAAACAGCTCAATACCATGATGATCCTACTATGATATTTCATCAATTGTGCGGACAACGCACATCAACATTACTATTGGAATCTTCAGAAATTAACAAAAAACGCAATTTAGAAAGTATGATGATAATAGATACTGCTTTAAGAATAAGCGCATCAGGCTCGATAGTAACAATAAAAGCAATAACTAATAATGGTGCAGCGTTACTCTTGCTATTAGATATGATGTTGCCAACAGAAGTTAAAATTTATCCATTTAAAAATGGACGTAAATTAATTTTTCCGACAATAACGCCAATAACGGATGAAGATACTAATTTAAAATCAATATCCATTTTCGATTGTTTACGCCTATTAACTAAAATAATCAAACAACCAATAAGCACTGCCAAAACTATATTCTTAGGAGGATTATTTTCTTACGATTTAGTATCGTATTTTGAACCTATACCAATACAAACTAAAGGACCAAGATGTCCAGATTATTGTTTTTATTTAGCTGAAACACTATTGATTATGGATCATCAAAAAAATACATCTAAAATACAAATCAGTTTATTCACAAATAATTCTTGCGAAAAGATCAGACTTCAACAAAGGATAAAAAAATTAAAACAACAACTTTGTTGTAAAAAATTTAAACCTATTCCTTCTAAATCGAGAAACAATTTAACAATCAAATATAATAAAAACGATGCTGAATATAGTGAGATAATAAAAAATGTACAAAACAAGATACGCGAAGGAGAAATTTTCCAAGCAGTCCCGTCTCGTAAATTTTTTCTTCCTTGTCCATCACCACTTGCAACGTATCAAACGTTAAAAATTAATAATCCTAGTCCTTACATGTTTTTTATGCAAGATGAAATATTCACATTATTTGGAGCATCACCAGAAAGTTCCTTAAAATATAATTCCGATAATCGACAAATTGAAATATATCCTATAGCAGGTACACGACCAAGAGGCAGAAACAATGATGGAACACTAAATATAGACCTTGACAATCGTATTGAATGTGAAATGCGTTCGGATCATAAAGAACTAGCAGAACATTTAATGTTAGTAGATTTAGCACGTAACGATTTAGCAAGAGTATGTGAACCAGGCAGTCGTTATATCACTGACCTTATTAAAGTAGATCGTTATCCGTTTGTGATGCATTTAGTTTCTAAGGTTGTGGGGAAATTAAATGCAAATTTAGACGCTTTACATGCTTACCGCGCTTGTATGAACATGGGTACATTAAGTGGCGCTCCAAAAGTTAGAGCCATGCAGATTATAGCGGAAATAGAAGGAGAAAGAAGAGGTAGTTACGGAGGAGCTATCGGTTATTTAACAGATAATGGAACTTTAGATACCTGCATTGTTATTAGATCAGCATATATTGAAAATGGAATAGCAACAGTACAAACGGGTGCTGGAATTGTATTAGATTCTATTCCTCAAGAAGAAGCGGAAGAAAGTAGAAATAAAGCACTCTCTGTTCTGAACGCTATTATCAAAACACATACTTGTACTTCTTAAAATGAGAAATTGCTTAATGGCTAACATTTTATTACTTAACAATTTAGATTCTTTTGCTTACAACTTAGTGGATCAATTACGCATCAATAAACACAAAGTATTAATCTACCTTAATCAATTGCCAGTAAGGATAATAATAGAAGCATTACATAAATTAGATAAACCTGTATTAATCCTTTCTCCAGGACCAGGTTTACCAAAAAATGCTGGATGTATGCCACAATTATTAAAAGAGTTACATGGTAAAATACCAATAATTGGAATTTGTCTTGGACATCAAGCTATTATAGAATTTTATGGAGGTTGTATAGAACAAGCTAAGGAGATTTTACACGGAAAATCGTCACGCATATATCATGATAACCTGGACATGTTTATGAACATGCCTAATCCATTAACAGTTGCCAGATATCATTCATTAATTGGAATAAAAATACCCACTAAATTGATAATTAACGCATATTTAGACGAAATTACAATGGCGGTACGAAATAATAAAAATAAAATATGCGGGTTTCAGTTTCATCCAGAATCTATTTTAACTACTCATGGAGAAAAATTACTTAATCAAACTATCAACTGGGCTATTAATTAAATATATTAAGGAACTAAAAGTATGTTAGAAAATATTTTAGAAAAATTATATCAAGGCAAATACATTAATATTAAAGAGAGCAGACAATTATTCGAAAATATCATTGAAGGTAATATATCATCAATACAATTAGCCGGGATACTCATAGGCATAAAAGTTCGTGGTGAATCATCTGAAGAAATAGCCGGAGCAAGTGATGTACTATTAGCTAATGCCAAACCATTTCCACGACCTAATTATGCATTTGCAGATATCACTGGTACTGGTGGTGATTGCAACAATACAATAAATGTCTCAACTATTAGCGCAATTGTTGCTGCAACCTGTGGAGCAAAAATAGCTAAACATGGTAATCATGGTATTTCTGGGAAAATAGGATCAGCGGATCTTATTAAACAACTGAATATTCCATTAGATATGTCTCCCGAGTTTTCGAGAATAACTTTAGATAAATTAGGTATCTGTTTTTTACATGCTCCTTACTATCATAAAAGTTTTAAAAATACACTTTCTGTACGTAAAAAATTAAAAACCACTACATTATTTAATGTGATAGGTCCATTAATTAATCCTGCAAAACCACCATTAGCATTAATTGGTGTTTATAAAATAGAACTTATGGAAATAATGATAAAAACATTAAAATTATTAAAATATCGTCGCGCTATAGTAGTACATTGCAATGGTACAGATGAAGTAATGCTACACGCTCCTACACAAGTCAAAGAATTAAATGATAGTAAAATTGAAGAATATACACTAACAGCAAAAGATTTTGGATTACAACCTTGTGAAATATCTAAAACTTCACAACAAGATAAATATTTAAATGCAATTAGATTATTGCAAGGAAAAGGCAACCATACGCACGAAAAAGTAATAGCTGCTAACGTAGCTATGTTATTAAAATTATTTGGACATGAAAATTTAAATAAAAATGTTGATTTAGCACTTAATAACATTCACAACGGAACAGCTTATAAACATTTAATGCTACTAACAGAAAAAAGGAACAAAAACTGTGAGTAATTATACACTACTTAAAGAAATAGTTGAAAATAGAAAAAGTTGGGTTGCAATACAAGAAAAAAAACGACCTTTAAATAAAATAACAAAACAATTGGAGCTATCCAATCGTAATTTTTACCATGCTCTTTCAAAACCTCATACAACATTTATCCTGGAATGTAAGAAAGCCACGCCTACAAAAGGTATCATACAAAAAAAATTCAATCTCGACAAAATTGCAAAAGTTTATAAAAAATATGCTTCTGTAATTTCAGTTCTCACGGAAGAAAAATATTTTCATGGAAATTTTAATTTTCTCGATAAAATAAGTAAAATAGTAACGCAACCTATTTTATGCAAAGATTTTATTGTTTCTCCATGGCAAATTTTTTTTGCCAGATTATGCCAAGCTGACGCAATACTGCTAATGCTATCAATACTAAATGATAATGACTATAAAAAATTAGCGCAAATAGCTCATAATTTAAACATGGGAATACTAACAGAAGTGATAAATGAAGAAGAATGGGAAAGAGCAATAATACTGAAAGCTAAAGTAATAGGTATTAACAACCGTAATTTACATGATATGTCCATAGACCTAAATCGTACTATTAATATTTCTCAAAAAAATAAGAATGGAGTAATACTTATAAGCGAATCAGGAATTAAAAATCATTTACAAATACGCAAACTCAGTCCATATGTCAATGGATTTTTAATTGGAAGTGTTTTAATGTCTGCAACAAACTTAGATATAGCCACTCGTAGATTATTGCTAGGAGAAAATAAAGTATGTGGATTAACACGTATTATTGACGCCAATGCTGCTTATAAGGCAGGAGCTTTATATGGAGGTTTAATTTTTGTAGATAAATCACCACGTCATATAGATATTTTTACTGCAAAAACAATAACGCAATCAAAGATTGCGCCATTATTATATGTAGGTGTTTTTTGTAACGACCTTTTACTTAATATAATAAAAATAGCATCAATTTTAAAATTGTACGCAATTCAATTACATGGGAAAGAAGATCAAAATTATATAAATTTGTTGCATCGAAAATTACCTAAATATTGTCAAATATGGAAAGCTTTTAACATGAACCAAACAATAAAAATAAAAAAGCTAAATAAAGTTAGCCGTTATCTTTTAGACAGTACAGGAGGAAGCGGCAAAATTTTTGATTGGAAACTAATAAATAAAATGAAACTTAATAATGTAATACTAGCTGGTGGATTACAAGAAAACAATTGTACCGCTGCTATTAATCTAGGATGTGCAGGATTAGATTTAAATTCCGGAATAGAATTAAAACCTGGTATTAAAGATCATGAAAAATTAAGAAAAATATTTCAAATAATAAGATTGTTTTAATTTTTATTTTTTAGTAATAAAACTTTTTTAAAAATATAATAAAATGACACAACTAAATTCATATTTCGGTCAATTTGGCGGAATGTATGTCCCTCAAATTCTCATCCCAGCTCTACTACAACTAGAAGATGCTTTTATTAATATCAGTCAAGATTCTACCTTCCAAAAGGAATTTAATAATCTTTTATTTGAATATGCTGGACGGCCAACACCTCTAAGTTTATGTCGCAATATAACTAATGGAACTAATACTAAATTATATTTAAAACGCGAAGATCTATTACATGGCGGTGCACACAAAATTAATCAAGTTATAGGGCAAGGATTGTTAACAAAACGTATGAATAAGGCCGAAATTATAGCTGAAACTGGAGCTGGACAACATGGAGTAGCATGTGCTATGGTCGCGTCACTTTTAAAATTAAAATGCCGTATTTATATGGGAATTAAAGATATGGAACGTCAAAAAATGAATGTTTTTCGTATGCAACTAATGGGGTCTCAGGTGATCCCTGTACATAATGGATCAGGAAGCCTAAAAGATGCTTGCAACGAAGCATTACGAGATTGGTCCACCAATTACGAACACGCTCATTATGTATTAGGCACTGCTGCAGGGCCACATCCTTTTCCAACCATTGTACGAGAATTTCAAAGTATTATTGGGCGTGAAGCATATAAACAAATAAAAAAATATGAAAATAAACTACCAGATTCAATAATTGCTTGCGTAGGAGGGGGATCTAATGCTATAGGCATATTTGCAAATTTTCTTGATGAACTAAAAGTTAAATTAATAGGAGTGGAAGCTGGAGGTACAGATATAAAATCGGGCAAACATAGTGCAGCAATTAATTATGGTCATCCTGGTATTTTTTTTGGCATGAAATCATCTATATTACAATCAAAAGAAGGACAAATAAGAGAATCATGTTCTATATCGGCTGGTCTTGATTTTCCTGCAGTAGGACCTCAACATGTTTATCTAAATAGCATAGGTCGAGCTAAGTATGTATCTATTTCAGATGAAGAAGCATTAGATGCATTCAAACAACTATCTCATCAAGAAGGTATTATTCCTGCTCTAGAATCTTCTCACGCTATTGCGTATGCTTTAAAAAAAATAATTAAACAACCTAAAAAAAAACAAATATTAATAGTAAATTTATCTGGACGAGGAGATAAAGACTTGGATGTTGTGCATAAAGCTTTAAAAATGAAAGAACAAATAAAATGAATAGATACCAAAAAATGTTTAGCAATCTATCGAAATGTAATGAAAAAGCATTTGTACCATTTTTAACTATAGGAGACCCTAATCCTAATTTATTTTTGGACATTATAAACTCAATTATTGAAGCCGGTGCTGATGCATTAGAATTAGGTATTCCATTCTCTGATCCATTAGCAGATGGACCTATAATACAGAAATCTATGCAACGTACTCTTTTGATAGGAATTACACTCAATGAATGCTTTAACCTGGTATCTAAAATTAGACAAAAATACCCTAAAATACCTATCGGCATATTAACATATGCAAATTTAGTATTTAAAAACAATATTAATACATTTTATTCACGTTGTATATCTGTTGGAATAGACTCAATTTTAATAGCTGATCTTCCTCTAGAAGAAAGCTCCGAGTTTTATGAAGCAGCCATAAAAAATAACATAAAACAAGTTTTTATTTGCCCTCCTAACGCAAATGAAAACTTGTTAAAAAAAATATCCAAATTCAGTCAGGCTTATATATATTTACTGTCACGTTCTGGTGTAACTGGGATAACAAATACCAATTCTGTTTCCTTAACAGAAATAATAAAAAGATTAAAAAAACAACAAAACGACATACCAATATTACAAGGATTTGGTATATCTCATCCAGAACAAGTACGCAAAATACTACAAAACCCAAAAATTTCAGGTGTCATTTCCGGGTCAGCCATCATTAAAATCATCGAACAAAACCTACACAATTCAGTTCAATTAATAACACATATAACACAATTTGTAAAAAAAATGAAACTTGCTACATATCTTAATAAATGATAGAAAATATTACATTTTAAAACCAAAATTATTAAATTCCAAATCCCACAATAATTCCCAAATATCAACTTATCGTATCATAAATTAGAATTATGACATTTCAATTTATAACTAAATGACTAATAAATAAGCAAGCATAATAATTACAATAAAAATTAATTTCAACTTTTCAATAAAATTTTTATACAATAAATTTGAAGAAAAAATTTACTATTCAACATCTTCGCAAATTAAATGAAATAATCAATATATCAATAAGATAATAAAAGAACATATTAATTATAAATAAATATTTAAAAATTACTTAAATTACTATCCTGTATTTCCTGTAATGCTTCCATCTCACAATCAAGTAAGTATTAATTTTCTAAATTTAATATCGATACATAATAAACTCAACATCAATATTAAATTTTAAAAGTATATTAAATATGCTAATACACATAATAAAAAAATAAATACTATTAAATATGCAAAAACAGTATAATTAAACATGATTTAAAAACATTCTACTTAAATAAAAATTAAATGATACACCGAAATAAACCGCAACATTAACATAGTGATAATTTGTTACATGATAAGTTGGGTCATATCATTTAGCTACTGGCTATTAATAATTAGCATTGCTTTAAGAATATTAATGATACGTCGTACTGTAACCTCTGCTATATCATGGTTACTAATGATTTATATTTTACCAATAGCTGGTATTACTATCTATTTACTGTTCGGTGAACTAAATATAGGAAAACGTCGCATAAAGAGAAGTAAAATAATATCCCCTATAACGGCAACTTGGATTAACAAACTTAAAAATAACAAATATCTTTTTTCCAACGATTATAGTGAAGTATCACAATCTTTATTTCAATTATGCACACATAGACAAGGAATAAAAGGATTAAGAGGAAAACAAATAAAATTATTTAATAAAACGGATAAAACTCTAATAAAATTAATACAAGATATCAAATCAGCACAAAAAACCATAGACATGGTGTTCTATATATGGCAACCAGGAGGGTTAGTAAACCAAGTGATATTAGCACTAATAGCAGCATCAAAACGCGGAATACGCTGCAGATTAATGTTAGATTCTGCTGGTAGTCTCCATTTTTTTCGCAGTCAATATCCAAAAATTATGGAAGCAGCTGGAATTCGTATCGTAGAAGCATTACATGTTAATCCATTGCGCATCTTTCTACGTCGCATGGATCTTAGACAACATAGAAAAATGATACTAATTGATAATAATATATCATATATAGGAAGTATGAACATGATTGATCCACTATTTTTAAAAAAAAGTATAAATGTAGGACAATGGATTGATATAATGGTACGTATAGAAGGCCCAGTGACTCCAGTTATGGGAATTATTTTTTCTTATGATTGGAAAATAGAGACAGGAGAACATATCCTTCCCCCATTACCATCAAAAACAAATTCATTTTCATCAAAATATATTGCAAAACATACTATTCAAGTTATTGCCTCAGGGCCTGGTTTCCCGAAAGGAATGATTCAGCAAGCATTACTTACTTCTTTATATGCTGCTAAAAAAGAAATTGTAATTACAACCCCCTATCTAGTACCTGATGATGATCTTTTACATGCTATTTGTGCAGCAGCCCAAAGAGGAATCAAAGTCCATCTCATTATACCTCTTAACAATGATTCCATACTGGTAAATTGGGCTAGCAGATCATTTTTCGATGAATTATTAGACGCAGGAGTCTTTATACACCAATTTAAAGAAGGCCTATTACATACTAAAAGCATTTTAATAGATGAACAATTAAGCTTAGTAGGTACTGTTAATTTAGATATTCGTAGCTTATGGATAAATTTTGAAATTACTTTAGCAATAGATGATGCTAATTTTGGTGCTGTTTTATCAAAAATACAAAAAGATTATATATCGCAATCAATTCTTATTGATTGCCAAAAATGGCCCCACCGTCCTTACTGGCAACGCATTATTGAAAAAATCTTCTATTTCTTTAGTCCTTTATTATAAATAAAAATTAAAAATAACACTATTTTATACTTTTATTTTAGTATTTAATTACAAAAACGAATTTGAATAACTATAAACAAAAATTTATTACTTAAAATTAGTTGCATGCCATAATTGAAACTGTAATTAAATTAAATAATTACTAAAACAAATGATTACCACCAATTTATAACCGTATCTAAAATTTGATTAAATTGACTATTAAAATTCTGAATAAATACATATTTAAAATTAAATAATGGTTCAATACTTAAACTGCCCGATATAAATTATTTTAAAATACTTAAATATGTTAATGTATTAACACATTTAAGTACAAAATATATTACTTCTTTAATTTTTCCATAAAATGTTTACGACATACTGAAACATAACAATCATTACCACCAATCAATATTTGCTTTCCATCAAATATCACATTACCTAAATTATCAATACGAAGAACTCTATTAGCTTGATGTCCACAATGACATATAGTTTTTAATTCAATTAATTTATCTGCCCAAGCCAATAACCATAAACTACCAGAAAACAATTTAGCACGAAAATCTGTTCGTAATCCATAACATAATACTGGTATATTCAATATATCAACTATTTCAGTCAATTCCATGACCTGTTTACGATGGAGAAAATGACATTCATCAATTAAAATACAATGTACCATCTTTTTATGATGTATATTCATTACAGAAGTGAATAAGTTAGTATGACGATTAAAAATTTTAGCAGGAGCGGATATACCTATTCTCGACCATATTTGACCACGGGAAAACCTATCATCCATTGAAGCAGTATATACTAATGCATGCATACCTTTTTCTTGATAATTATAAGCAGACTGTAACAAAGCTGTAGTCTTACCCGCATTCATAGCGGAATAATAAAAATATAACTTAGCCATACCATACAAAATTATCATATTAACGTTTATTTATATGATAACTACTCAAAAAAAATAAACACACCACAATTAAAAATTTATATTCATAATTTAATAAATATAACAACCAGCATTTAATATATAAATTACAACCAATAACTATTCAACATCCTATTATATTTTATTCCAAATTGAAATATAAATAATTAATACACAATTAAGCATAAATCCTCAAGAAATTAATTAATTAACTTACAATTAATACCTCAAAATATTTTAATGTATTTTAATAAATTTAGTAATCTTATTGCCATCAAATATTATTCTTTTATAAAATAAACACTTTAACACAAAAATATCTTATAGAAACTAAAGTATCTCAACTTGAATAAAATTTCAGAATATTTATTTTAATATAAATTATATATTATATTAAATTTAAAATAATATTTTAATATAATATTCTTTCAGGTATTGCAGAAAATAAAACAGCACTCTATCCTTGTTGAATAATTGTTTTATATATAATAATATTAGAGATTAAATCAATGAGTGAAGCCCTAAAAATTCTTAATAATATACGCACTTTGCGAGCACAAGCTAGAGAATGTACTCTTGAAACTCTAGAAGAAATGTTAGAAAAATTAGAAGCAGTAGTTAATGAACGAAGAGAAGAAGATAGTCAAATACAAGAAGAAATTAAAGAACATTCTCGTAAATTACAACAATATCGAGAAATGTTAATTGCAGATGGTATCGATCCTAACGAACTACTACAATCTATGAATACAATAAAACTCTCAAACAAAATTAAAAGAGCAATAAGACCAGCTAAATATAAATACATTAATGAAAATGGAGAAATTAAAACTTGGACAGGACAAGGACGGACGCCAAAAACAATAAAAAAAGCAATAGACAAAGGAGAAAAAAAATTAGAAGATTTCTTATTATAAAATCAAGACTAAAATAAGCATTAAGCCTATTTATTTTACAATAGGCTTAATGCTTTCGTTAATCTATTTAAATTCACAATTCATTTTATATAAAGTATTCTCGCATAAAATTTAATAAATATATTCACTATATAATCAATTATTATACGTAAACAAACTTAAATTGTTAGTATACTTTACGAGATTAGCGAAGTAAGCCTATTATAAAAATCTATACATAAATCAACATACAAAAACGTTAAAATATCGAATCAATTAAAATTATCATAGAAAACACATGCAATCAAAATGTCAAAACCTTTAACATATTTATTATAATGCAAATCGTAACCAAAAAATATTTAAATTAAATACAATATACTACTATAATCATAATTTAAATTTTTTAAATAATACATTCTTAAGATTCGTTCAGTTATCAATACAAAATAAGATTTTTTATAAATCTTAAAGAAAAATGCAAATACATTAAAATGTAAACTAAAACAAAATAACCTATTACTAAATAGATTAAATGAGACTTCTTCAAAATAATTAGTTTTATTACTTAAGTTATCTGGAAATACCATTCGATAGATCAAGGATTTGAATGCATTCCCTTGAACAAACAAACTACTATATCGTTTTATCATAATCTAAAACGCCTTTTATTCATTTCATAAAAAATAATCACAATCAGTTTCTAAAAAACATCTCAATACACTAAAAAATTAACAATGTGATAATCACGATAAAATCATGAATAATTATATCTAATAAAATAATTAAAAAGGATTATCAGACGATAAAGAAAAACAATCAAAACATCACCTTAATCTTCAAACGATATATTATTTAATACCTGTAAAAATAACAAATTTAGCAAATATAAATATACTTAAATTAAGTAAAGATTACATGAACTAGCATTTATATAATTGAAATAACTTTTCTAATTAAGAAATAATTTTAAATGGAATCTTGTAAAAAAATAAGCGAGTAATTTAACATATTTATATAAGGAAAACAAATTATGAACAAAAAAAATAAACAATCACCGATTGAATTAACAAGAAATTTATTCAAGATACCTATAATCCTAACATCATGACTAAAATAACAATTTTCTTGTTTTTACAAACATAAATATTAGAAAAATTAAACATAAACAATATTATATCAATGTTAAAAATAAAAAATTGACCAATATAATTGAAGTCTAATTTATCTTAAGACATTAAAACCATATCAAAGAACTAAAGTGTTTATTAAATCTTCCAAAACCACACCATATATTAAAATCAATAAATATAAAATAAAAATAAATTAATAAATCAAATAAACTTCAGATACCATAAAATCTAATACACACATTATCTAAATATAATTACAATAATAATAGTGGATTATATCTTAATTTAGGTATATCTTAGCCTAAGATAGAATATTAATTACTAAAATATCAATATGCGAATTGTTTCTTTTAATATAAACGGATTACGAGCTCACTTTCATCAACTTGAAGAAATAATAACCCGATTACAACCAAATATTATAGCTTTACAAGAAACCAAAATTCAAGATGATATATTCCCTATTCTGAAGATTAGACGCTATGGATATCAGACATATCAATATGGACAAAAGAATCATTATGGCGTGGCTTTACTATCTCAACAAAAGCCAATATCTATACAACAAGGGATTATACATAGTCATAATCAAAAACGTACTATTAAGGCAAACTTTTCAACTCCTAGTGGTTTATTAACTGTAATTAATGGATATTTTCCTCAAGGGGAAAATCGTAACAACTTGATCAAATTTACAGAAAAACAACAATTTTACAAAAACATGATGGAATATATAAAATATCATTATAACAAAAATTCATTATTATTAATAGTGGGAGATATGAATATAAGTCCATGTAATTTAGATATTGGTATTGGAAAAAAAAATTATAATAAGTGGTTAATAACGGGGAAGTGTTCATTTTTACCAGAAGAAAGAGAGTGGATAAATAATTTATTAAGTTTTGGATTAACTGATGTATATCGTTATATGTACCCACAAATAAACGATCGTTATTCATGGTTTGATTACAGATCACGCGGATTCAATAAAAATAAAGGATTGCGTATTGATCTATTATTAGCTTCGCATCCCTTAATATCTTTCACCAAAGATACCGGCATTAATTACGAAATTAGAGCTATGGAAAAATCTTCAGATCATGCTCCCATATGGGCAGATTTCTTTTTATAAACAGGACTTCAAATTATAAAATAATGATAAAATTTTAGGTAAATCATTTGAATATCTTTAATCTTCAGCAGATATTTGCGTATAAGCTTACAATAATCGAATTTACCTGGCTAAATTTATTATATATTTACATAAGAAAATGATAAAATAAGTCCTGTATAACAAATTATCATTTATACCTTATTCAAAATACATGTATTCATTTTGATGGCTCTATGTCTAACTTTTTGGAAAAACATGAAAAAGATATGGAAAATTATTTATAATTTATGCTCACAAAGTTGGTGTATACTAACATTTATTCGCGAATTAATCATGAATCTAATTTTTTTATTAATTATTATAACAACAATAAGTATTTACTTGTGTATGCGTCAGTCTACTATAAAACACACAACAAAAAGTGGCGCTTTAATCATAGACTTAACAGGAATAATTGTAGATAAAGTAACAGTTAATAACAAATTCAACCAGATTGGTCGTGAATTAATAGGCATACCTAAAAATAAAATACAAGAAAATTCATTATTCGATTTAATTATCGCCATACGTCATGCTAAAAATGACCCAAATATTACTGGTTTAATTTTATCTCTAAAAAATTTCAGAGGAACAGATCAAGCATCTTTACAATATATCGGGAAAGTTTTACATGAATTTCGTAATCATGGTAAACCAATTTATGCTATTGGCGATCACTACACTCAATCACAATATTTTCTTGCAAGCTACGCTAACAAGATCTATCTTTCCCCTCATGGAGCAGTTGATTTGCATGGTATTTCTACCAACAAATTTTACTATAAAGAATTACTTGATAAACTTAAAATAAATATTCATATTTTTCGAGTTGGAACATATAAGTCAGCGGTGGAGCCTTTTCTACGAAACAATATGTCTGATGAGGCAAGATTTGCAGAAACGTGCTGGGTAGAAAAATTATGGCAAAATTATCTTACAATTGTTGCTGATAATAGAAAAATTACAAAACAACAATTATTTCCAAATATTAAAATAATATTAAGCCAACTACAAAATATGCATGGTGATACTGCATTGTATGCATTAAAGAATAAACTAATCGATGAAATAGCATCTAATGAAGTTATCGAAAAAACAATGATCAAAAATTTTGGTTTTGATAAAAAAAATAATTCATTTAATAATGTAAGTATCTATGATTATCAGATTCCTTCTCCGCAACAGAAAAAAGATAAAATTGCAGTGATATTTGCAAACGGTACTATAATAGACGAATCTAATTTAGCAGGAACAGTAAATAGCGACAATATCATAAACAAAATTCGTGACGCAAGATTAAACAACGAAATAAAAGCTATTATTTTCCGTATAAATAGTCCTGGAGGTAGTGTTCATGCAGCTGAATTAATTAGTGAAGAATTATTACTCGCAAAGAAATCAGGCAAGCCAATAATAGTATCTATGGGAGGTATAGCGGCGTCAGGAGGATATTGGATATCCACACCAGCAAATGCAATCATCGCTAGCAGCAGTACTCTAACTGGATCTATTGGTACATTCGGTATTATTAGCACATTTGAAAACTTACTTGATGATGCTGGAATACATACTGATGGAATATTTACCTCACCATTAGCTGATGTATCCATAAGCAGAAAACTACCTCATGAATATATAAAAATGGTGCAACTTTGCATAAATAAAAGTTATGAAAATTTCATTGATACTGTAGCAAAATTTCGACATAAATCCCCACAAGAAATAGATCAAATTGCTCAAGGCCGAGTTTGGATCGGTACTGATGCAATTGAAAAAGGTTTGGTAGATAATTTAGGTGATTTTGATGATGCTGTAATTAAAGCAGCTGAATTAGCTAACATAAAAGAATATAAATTAACTTGGTATTTAGAAGAATCCAATCTATTCGATATAATGTTAGCACAAGTAGATGGATCTTTAAGTAGAAAAATATTTAATTTTTTAAAATTTCTTTATTCAATAAATGCAAACCAGACAAATTTCTTATTTCCATTTACTAATTACGATTCAGAAATAAGAAAAAACAATCCGTACGATAATTATACAATTTGTTTTTCTTCTTATCAAATATAAGATCCCAAAATTTACAGGCCTATGAATTTTAGTAAAAAAATGTTAATATACACTGCTAGGTAGAACTAAAAAAAGAAATTAAATAGTAGAACATTTATTTCATACGTATAATTTATAAAAAATAAAACTTCATTATAATTTAATTATACATGTATCTATACCAAAAGATTTTACAACCATATCCTAAATTTTAACATAATAAAGTTATTCAGGAGTTCTCATGATTACTAAAATAGGTATTAACGGTTTTGGAAGAATTGGTCGTATGGTTTTTCGTGCGGCACAAGAACGATCTAATATTGAAGTAGTTGCTATTAACGATCTGTTATCTATAGATCATATAGCTTATTTACTTAAATATGATTCAACTCATGGTCTATTTAATGGTGTAATAGAAGTAAAAGACAATTATTTAATAATAAATGAAAAAAATATAAATTATACAACAGAAAAAAATCCTGCTGACATTTTATGGGAAAAACATAAAGTAGATGTGGTTATTGAATCTACCGGTAGATTTCTAACTACTGAATGTTCTTATAAACATATAATTGCTGGTGCTAATAAAGTTGTTATGACTGGACCTGCTAAAGATGATACTCCAATGTTCGTCATGGGAGTCAATCACCATAAATATAACGGACAAAACATTATATCTAATGCTTCATGTACTACCAACTGCTTAGCTCCATTAGCAAAAGTAATCAATGATAATTTTGGCATTGTTGAAGGATTAATGACTACAGTACATGCTGTTACTGCTACGCAAAAAACTGTAGATAGCCCAGTACATAAAGATTGGCGAAGCGGACGAGGAGCGTATCAAAATATAATTCCAACCTCTACTGGAGCAGCTCAAGCTGTAGGTAAAATAATAACGGAACTAAACGGTAAATTAACCGGAATTTCCTTCCGTATACCAACTCCAAACGTTTCAGTTGTTGACCTAACTACACGTATTAAAAAAACATCTTCTTATAAAGAAATATGTGATGCAATAAAAAACGCAACAGAAAATGAGATGAAAAATATAATGGGATATTCTGACGAAGAAGTAGTATCAAGTGATTTTAATGGTAACAAATTAACATCCATTTTTGATTCCAAATCTAGCATCATTTTGAACAAAAATTTTGTTAAATTAATATCATGGTATGACAATGAAACTGGTTATTCAAATAAAGTACTGGATTTAATAACATATATCACAAATAGATGATTTTGTTTTTGCATATCTAATGTGCAATTTCATAATTTCAAAATTTTACTTGAATAATATTTGTTATAATATAATCCAAACAATATACAAAAATCATTGTTAAAAAAAACAAAACATAACGTACATTATAATTTATCAATAAACTAGCTATAATATTAATTTATAAAATATTCAAAAATTAATATAGATAAGATTCTGAGAAACACTTATTGCAAGTACAGTAAACATAATTTCTATATGTCAGTACTTTAAATTATTATTAAATTAAAATAAAAATATTAAGCTACAACAACCATGAAGATGTTTGTTTATATAAAATTTTTAAAATATTTTATTGGATATTATATGTTGTATTTTTTTAATATTTATTCTAAAACTCGAAAAGCATGGTTTTTATTATCAAGTACCGCATGCATATTAGAAATCATAGCATTATATTTCCAACATATTATGCTATTCAAACCATGCGCATTATGTATATATCAACGTTGTACTTTATGTGGTATTATATTAGCGGGTTTAATTGGAACTATTGCGCCAAAAAAAACATTGTTGAGATTCACTGGAATTTTTGTTTGGTTATATAGTGCAAGTCAAGGTTTGCTTTTAGCAAAAAAACATATAAATTTACAATTGAATCCTTCTCCTTTTGTAACGTGTGATTTTTTTGTTAATTTTCCATCTTGGTTACCTTTAGATAAATGGCTACCTCAGATTTTTGATGCAATCGGAGATTGTACAGAATATCAATGGTTTTTTCTATCATTAGAAATGTCACAATGGATGGTTATAATTTTTGGAATATATTTAATCATATCAGTTTTTGTTTTGATATCACAATTCTTAAAACCATTCAAAACGTTTTAATTTAAACTTGTTACGGACTATTTAAGTATATAAATAGTATCTAGCATTTTAAACAATCACCACAATGCCTCAATTTGTGGTAACTGAATTATTATTATATAATAAATTTTATTTATTTCTAATTATTTAAAACTAACAAAACATCATAAAGACTAACATAATAAACAATGAAAATTAATGTTTACCTTCACTAAATAAAATAAAAAAATTGATTAATAAACCATGCTAATATTAAAACAGAAAAATTTTATAAATATATAGAAATATATTATCACTAGGACATATATACAAAATACTAAAACAAATCATTACTATGAAAACATAGTTTATTAACTCAATCATAATCAAAACATATTTCAGAATATAAAAATTTATATAAAATTCATCTATATGTCAAATATAATGCAAATATTTAATATACCATGATGATTTTTAATAACATTATTGATTTGATACATTATCATTAGGATAATCCTTCAATACTTCAGGATATATTAAAAAAATAAAACCTTATGAAATAATTCTTAATCATTATGCATAAACACAAAGTTAAAAATTATCAATAATAAAAATTAAATGTCTATACAATTTAAAAAAGGTCACTTCAATTTATTCATTATCCATATTGAAGATATTAGATCAGAAAACATATTCAAAAAAATAAAAGAAAAGATTCAATATGCTTCTACCTTTTTTAAAAATACACCTGTTGTTATAAATGTTGAAAATATCGCCTATCCGACTAACTGGCCTAAATTATATAAAACAATATTAAACTCTGGATTATATATCATAGGTACGTGTTGTTGTAAAAATAATACATTAAAAAAAATGATCATCAAAAGTGGATTACCTATCCTTAAAGAAACAATAATAGATAAAAATTATACGCAAGAAAAAGTATTAACAAAGGAAAAAAATATCGTAAATAAAACAAAATTAATAAATAAACCAATAAGATCAGGGCAACAAATATATGCTCACAATGGCGATTTAATAATCATGAATAATGTAAATCCTGGAGCTGAAATTATTGCAGATGGAAATATCCATATATATGGAGCTATGAAAGGCCGTGCAATAGCTGGAGCATCAGGTGATAAAACAAGCCAAATTTTTTGTACTTACTTTTCTCCAGAAGTAATATCTATTAGCGGGAAATATTTACTGAGCGAACAAATACCAACAAATTTTTTTGCTAAATCTGTAAAAATACATTTAAAAAATAATATAATCATTATTCAAGATTTATTTTAAATTTTCAAAAAACAAGGAATTCTATCTATGTCGCGTATAATCGTTATTACTTCAGGGAAAGGAGGAGTTGGAAAAACTACATCAAGTGCTGCTATTGCTATTGGCTTGGCTCGTAAAAGAAAAAAAACTGTAGTCATCGATTTTGATATAGGATTACGTAATTTAGATTTAATTATGGGATGTGAACGACGAGTAGTATACGATTTTATAAACGTAATACAAAATGATGCTAAATTACATCAAGCTTTAATTAAAGACAAATACACCGATCATCTTTACATTTTACCAGCATCACAAACACGGGATAAACATGCATTAACATATCGTGGAGTAGAAAAAGTATTCAGTGATCTAAATGATATGAACTTCGAATTCATAATATGTGATTCACCAGCAGGTATAGAGACAGGAGCATTAATGGCATTATATTTTGCTGATGAGGCTATTATTACCACTAATCCTGAAATATCTTCCGTACATGATTCGGATCGGATACTTGGTATTTTATCCTCTAAATCAAAACGTGCCGAAGATGGTACGGAGATGATTAAAGAACACCTATTACTAACTCGTTACAACCCAAAAAGAGTTAGTTGCGGGGATATGCTTAGCGTAAAAGATGTTATTGATATTTTACAAATTCCTTTAATAGGAGTAATACCTGAAGACCAATTAGTATTAAGAGCATCTAATCAAGGAATACCAATTATTCTAAACGAAAATTCTAACGCTGGACAAGCATATTCAGATATGGTTAATCGACTGCTAGGCGAATCTTGTCCTTTACGCTTTATTAAAGAAAATAAAAAAAACTTCATCAGACGCCTCTGGAGTAGATGAAATGACCTTATTCAATTTTTTCATTTATCGTAAAAAAAAATCAGCAAACATCGCAAAAAAAAGACTACAAATTATTTTCAATATAAAGAAAAAAAAAGATCACAGTAAAATATGTTATTACTCATCTCAGTTCAAAAACGATCTAACTAAAATAATACGTAGTCATATTCAAGATAATCTAAAAATTATTTCGATACAATTAAGACCAACAGAAAAAAACCCTGAACTATCAGAATTAAAAATAATAATTACCAAAATAACGAATCAAAATCTAAATTAAAATCTAAAAAACAAAAAAATAAAACTGAGTATGATGTATTATCTTACATTTTAAAAATAATCTTTGTTTCAAAATAAATATCAAAACCACATCAGATATAACAAAATATTATTCAATATTATCAAATTACAAAATAAACAATAGCAACATACATCAAAATTTTAAATCAACACACAAATTAACTATACTAATTTATCTATTAAATAAATTGGTTTTACTTGATCAGGCGCAATAATTGAACCATCATACCATTTCTGTAAAGCAAGTGGTATCATGTCACATGCTAAAGGATGTAAAACTCGATTCACATACATACAAAAATCATTTTTATTAAATAACATCAAGTTTTTTTGCCATCCATTTCCTACAAGGATATAAAACCTTTTGACTAATTTAATAAAAAAATCGGCTAATTCCACGGAAGAAACTATCCGTTCAGTATCATGACCTAACCATTTACCATTATTTTGACGTCGATAATAAGAGAAATAAAACGCATTCATATAGGCATTAAGGGAAACCAACACATCTCGAGCTCCAACCTCCCTCCAAGCTCCTTGTGCTAATGTTTCCAAAGTAGAAACCCCTATTAATGGTAAATTAGCGCCTAACGCTAATCCTTGAGCAACTCCTATCCCAATACGTAAACCAACAAAACTACCCGGCCCATGAGAATATACTAAAACATCAATATTACTCAGGGAAATACCTGAATCAATTAATAAATTATCAATCATCATCAAAATTTTTTTAGCATGTTTATGCGATGTAACCACAGTATTATCCAAAATAACATGATTAATCATCAATGCTATAGAGCATATTTCAGTTGCAGTACTGATCGCTAATATAATCAAAGACATATAAATTTAAAATAATAAAGATTTAAATAAATTTATAAATAATTGACATAAAACGCAACAACAATTATTCTAATTTCGATAAGATTCACTAAATAAATCAAGAAATTGAAAAATTAACATAGTTATGATTTATGTTGTTTAATGATCACATTTTTAGTGATTTAAAATAATGTCCAAATCAAAACTAAATCAAAATCTAGAATTTCTGAAGTATTTATTTAAATAAATTTTAGATTTTTAAAATATAACAAACAAGAAGTATTTAATACCTTTCTTGAATTTAAAGATAATCATCATAATGTATCCTTTTTTTATAAAAATACCATATCGATTGAATTTTGTTTTTGATCTTTTTGCATCAATATCACATAAACCTTGGTCTATGTTACTTCATTCTGGATATAGCAATCATCCAGATGGTCGTTTTGATATATTAGTTACTGCACCTAAAATAACCTTAATTACCAAAGATGGAATAACTACAATTAAAAATCAAAAACAATATAAAACTAGCAATATAAATCCATTTAAATTACTACAAGAACAAATAAATTGCGCTAATTTAAAAAAAATGCAAACAAATACTGAATTACCATTTCAAGGAGGATTTTTAGGTATATTCGGATATGATTTAGTTAGATATCTTGAAAAAATTCCAGTAAAAGCCAAACAAGAAATCCAATTGCCAGATCTGGCAATTGGATTATATCGATGGACAATTATAGCTGATCATCATTTATGTAAAATAACATTAATCAGTCATGATGATCCTACAAATATTTTATCTTGGATAAATAATTATCAATCAATTAAAAAAAACCGATCATTCCGCTTACAAAAAACATGGCGTACAAACATGAATCGCATGGAATACAAAAAAAAATTTCAAACAATACAAAATTTTTTACAGAATGGAGATTGCTATCAAGTTTGTTTAGCGCAACGTTTTTGTGCACCATATATAGGAGATGAATGGGCAGCTTTCCATTACTTATTACACTACAATAGTTCACCTTTTTCAGCTTTTATAAGATTAAAAAAGCAAGCTATAATGTGTTTTTCTCCAGAACGTTTTATAAGCTTAAGAAATAAAAACATACAAACTAAACCAATCAAAGGGACTATTTCTAGAAATGTAAATAATTTTATAGATCAACAACAGTTAACAAAATTAATGAAATCAAATAAAAATAAATCAGAAAATTTAATGATTGTCGATTTACTACGTAGTGATATAGGACGTATTGCTGTACCTGGAAGTATAAAAGTGCCAAAACTATTTAGTATTGAAAGCTTTCCCGCAGTACATCACATGGTAAGCACAATTACAGGAACTTTATCTGATAATCGATCTGTTATTGATATATTCAAATCATGTTTCCCAGGTGGATCAGTAACAGGTGCGCCAAAAATACGCGCAATGGAAATTATTGAAATGTTAGAACCCCAACGCCGTAATGCTTGGTGTGGAAGTATAGCTTACTTAAGTTGCTGTGGAAACATGGATTCTAATATTATAATCCGAACTATAATTGCTGACCAACAACATCTATTTTGTTCAGCAGGGTCTGCTATTACTATAAATAGTAATGAAGACTCAGAGTATCAAGAAATGATAGATAAAATCTCTACGATAATACCATATTTAAAAAATTGATTTATTCTAAAATAACAGGAGATACTATAACATTGAATTAATTCACTAGTAGTTACAATAAAATATCTTTCATCAAAATCATAATTGAATAAACACTAAAAATCGTATATTACCATATGGTACAATTTAAATTACTAATCCACATCATTTATCTAATATAATACGTTTAATAGAAACTAATTCTATACGATATTCGACCATTTTTAGGATTGTAAACTGCCATTCATTAATAATTAGCACATCACCTTCTGTGGGAATATGATCACACTGAGATAATAACAAACCAGCCAAAGAAGCAACATCATCCCATTCACGCACTAAATTTTGAGTATTTAATGCTTGTTGCAAAGCATGTAAATCTGTACTTCCTTTTGAAATCCACCCACCTTTTACTACTTCAATTTCTGGAGTCTCATCTTCATCAGGAAATTCACCAGCTATAGCTTCAAGTACATCTAAAGGAGTTACTAATCCTTGAATAACGCCAAACTCATTAGAAATCATTACCATGCTCCCTTTAGCACGACGTAATTCTTTAAGTAACTTTAAAACATCCAAAGCATCTGGAACTACAACAGCTGAATTTTTTGAAGCATAAGATTTAATTTGTTCACCACTATCTATCGCATGTATCAAATCTTTGGCGCGTACTATACCTATTAATTGATCTAGCTCACCATTACATACAGGAAACATATTATGTGGAGTATCCATTAAAATTAAACGTAATTCCTCTATAGAAGATTGACAATTCAACCAAGTAATTTTATTACGAGGAGTCATGATACTACGCAAAGTACGAGAGGCCAACGATAAAACACCTGTGATCATATGACGTTCCTCTTCTGCAAAATGATTTATGGATGAAGGAACAACTGACTCTATTACACCATCAGAATTTGAATGAGATTTTCCACCCATCAATCGCATAATAATTTCAGCAGTACGTTCACGCATAGGCTTAGCAGATTGATTTTTGATAAGATTAAAATATGATATTTGATTAAATGATTCGATTAAAATTGAAAATCCAATAGCAGCATACAGATAACTTTTTGGAATGTAAAAACCAATACCTTCAGCAATTAAACTTAAACCTATCATTAACAAAAAACTTAAACAAAGCACCATGATTGTTCTATGTTTTTTAATAAAGATGATTAATGTACTTGAAGCTATTAACATAATTGATGTAGCAATAATTACAGCTAACATCATGATAGATAAATGGTCTACCATACCTATAGCTGTCATTACTGCATCAAGAGAGAAAATAGCATCAAAAACTACAATTTGTACCACTACTATCCATAAGCTTGAATGTCCGCGATTCTTATTAGTATTATTGGACTTATTTTCTAATCTTTCATGCAATTCAGTTGTTGCTTTAAATAAAAGAAAAATACCACCAAACAATAAAATTAAATCTTTAATAGAAAAAGAAAATGAAACTAATTTGAACAAAGGTAAAGTAAAAGTTGCTAACCAAGAAATTAATGAAAGTAAAGTAAGACGCATAATTAGAGCAAATAATAAACCAATTACCAATGCACTATTACGTTTTTTCAAAGGAAGCCTATCAGCTAAAATAGCAATAAAAACTAAATTATCTACTCCTAGAACAATTTCCAATATAACTAGAGTTAATAACCCTATCCACACTGAAATATCCATAAATATTTCCATAGTATTAACCTCCACATATTAATAAACTATTGAGATATAAATTGGTGTATCTTATTTCCATAATGATAGAGTAATTATAAAATAGTTTTGTCATTAATAGATTACAAATAGATATAACAAATAAGAAAGCAATCTTAATTGTAAAATTAAACATAACTGAATAAATATAAATTACCAATGTGACTAAAATAACCAAAATATATCAAAAATCTGTTAATTTAAAAAAATACATTTATAATTCTTGTAAAAAAGTTAGTAGTTGATTATCATGGATGTAAATGGTGTGTATTCATTATTATTCGGGCTTCGATTTTTAGCTATTTATACTGATAACATGTTAGTATACCTTAAGATGAAATAACTACTAAATAGGCGTCGTTATTCCAGAAATACATGAACTTTTAAATATAACGGTAATTGCTAAATAACAGATAAATTTAAAAAACATCGGTGAAACAATACCAATAAGGAGATATTCAATGAGTATTGCTATTATCGTTAGCACCCATGGATCAACATCTGAATTTTTGTTAAAAACAACTGAAATGATTTTAGGCACCCAAGATAACACATCTTGGGTTAATTTTTTACCAGAAGAAAACACAAAAATACTTAGGGAAAAATTTTCCCAAAGCTTATCTAAATTAAATATCACAGTAGGTGTATTATTTTTTGTTGATATTTGGGGAGGAACTCCTTTTAATGTTGCTAATGATTTTATCAATGATAAAGAGAACTATGATATTATTAGTGGTGTAAATGTTCCCATGTTAATAGAAACCTTTATGGCTAGAAATGATAAAAATATTATCTTTAAAGAACTAATAAATATCGCAATAACAAAAGGTCGTGATTCAATCAGATCTGCTAAAAATAACATATCCGGTATTTCTTCTTTTAATAAAATAAAAGATATTAAAAATGTTTCACAAAACGAGAACCATCATATGCTGATAAGTTTAGTTCGTATCGATGACCGATTAATACATGGTCAAGTGGTTACCAGTTGGACAAAAGAAACCAATGTATCGCGTATTATTGTTGTAAACGATGAAATAGCAAAAGATAAAATACGTACAACTTTATTAACTCAAGTAGCACCACCCGGAATTAGCGTTCATGTAATAAATATAGCTAAAACAATACGTGTATTTAATAATCCAAGATATGATAAAGAAAAAGTAATGTTGTTACTTAATAATCCCAATGACGTATTACGTCTGATAGAAGGAGGAATACCTATAACTTCAGTAAACATCGGAGGCATGGCTTTTCATACTGGAAAAATTCAAATTCATAATGTGATTTCAGTAAATGAAGAAGATATTGAAGCATTTAAAAAACTTGATAAGTATGGTATTAATTTAGAAATACGTAAAGTTGTATCTGATCCTCCATTAAAAATAATGGATCTAATAAATAAAATGAATAAATCTAACTTTCAGGAGAAATGAAATGGATATCACCGTTTTACAAGCCATTTTATTATTTGTTGCTTCATCATGTATAGGCATGGGCTCTATCCTCGATGAGTTTCAATTTCATAGACCTTTAATCGCTTGTTCTCTTATAGGTTGTATTCTTGGAGACTTAAAAACTGGCATTATTGTAGGAGGTACACTAGAATTAATTGCCCTTGGATGGATGAACATTGGAGCAGCTGTAGCACCTGATACCGCACTTGCTTCAATCATTTCTACCACATTGGTTATTGCTGGAAATCAAAATATTGGAGCAGGGATAGCTCTAGCTATTCCTTTAGCAGCAGCGGGGCAAGTCTTAACAATTATTGTACGAACGATTACAGTAGGCTTTCAGCATGCTGCTGATGATGCAGCTAAACATGGTAATTTATCGGCAATAAATTGGATTCATATTGCTGCTCTTGTCTTACAAGCCATGCGTATAGCAATACCATCTATTATAATCGCTATTTCAGTAAAAACTGAAGTAGTACATAAAATATTAACATCAATACCAGAAGTGATTACAAATGGCTTAAATATTGCTGGAGGTATGATTGTTGTTGTTGGCTATGCTATGATAATTAACATGATGCGCACTGGGCATCTGATGCCTTTCTTTTATTTAGGATTTGTTATAACAGCATTTACCAATTTCAATTTAGTAGCTCTAGGTATTATTGGCGTTGTCATGGCTATTCTTTACATACAATTATCTCCACAATATAATAGAATATATGTAAAATCAGTAAATAATTTGACAAACAAACAACACAATAATTTTGATAATGAATTAGACTAATTACAGGAGCAATAATGAATCAAATCAGGAATATCGATATTAAAAAAAAATTAACAACCAAAGATATATGGTCGGTTTTTATTCGCTCTAATCTTTTTCAAGGATCTTGGAACTTTGAACGTATGCAAGCTCTGGGATTTTGTTTTGCTATGATCCCAGTGATTACTCGTTTATATCCAGAAAATAATAAGGATCGGAAACAAGCTATACGAAGACATCTAGAATTTTTTAATACACACCCTTATGTAGCAGCACCTATATTAGGAATAACTATGGCAATGGAAGAAAAAAAAGCTAATGGAGTTCCGATAAGCGATGCTGCTATTAACAGCTTAAAAGTAGGCCTTATGGGACCATTAGCAGGAGTAGGCGATCCAATCTTCTGGGGAACCACTCGACCAATTTTAGCTGCATTAGGAGCAAGTGTCGCTGTTAGCGGCAGTGTGCTTGGTCCATCTTTATTTTTTATTCCATTTAATATTATACGATTAGGAACTCGTTATTTTGGCATTATTTATGGCTATCAAAAAGGAATTAGCATTGTAACTGATATGAGTAATGATTTACTAAAAAAACTGACAGAAGGAGCATCAATATTAGGATTATTTATTATGGGAGCGCTAGTAAACAAATGGACTCATGTTAATATTCCATATGTTTTAGCTCGTATTACGGACAATGAAGGTCATCTTATTACAACAACTGTGCAATCTATTTTAGATCAGTTAATGCCTGGTATCGCTCCTTTATTATTAACTTTTGGTTCCATGTGGCTATTGCGAAAGAAAATAAAAGTTCTATGGATTATAATGGGATTTTTTGTGTTAGGAATTTTTGGGCATTATATAGGTTTATTGGGTATGTAAGAAATCAAAACGGTAGGTAAGTAAATTTTCGTATCTCACAACATAGCCCGCATGGGACTTAAAGAAAAATTTTTCTTTAAGTCCCATGCGGGCTA